>NZ_MUNE01000754.1 GCF_002154605.1 Streptomyces milbemycinicus
GCGGACGGCGGCGCGCCCCGCGCGGCGGATCCGGGAGGTCCGGGCCGAGGAAACCCGGGCGCCGGACGGTACGCACCCCCACGGTGCTCCAGATGGAGGCCCTGGAGTGCGGTGCGGCGTCGCTCGCCATGGTGCTCGGACACTACGGACGCCATGTGCCGCTGGAGGAGCTGCGGATCGCCTGCGGTGTGTCCCGGGACGGGTCGCGCGCCGGCAATCTGCTCAGGGCCGCCCGGAGTTACGGTCTGCGCGCCAAGGGCATGCAGATGGAGCCCGAGGCCCTTGCGGAGGAGGTCAGGGCCCCGGCGATCCTGTTCTGGAACTTCAACCACTACGTCGTCTACGACGGTATGGGACGGCGGTTCGGCAAGCGCGGCGTCCACATCGACGACCCCGACAAAGGGCGCCGTTTCGTCCCCGTCGAGGAGTTCAACACCAGCTTCACCGGAGTGGTCCTGGTCTTCGAACCCGAGGAGTCCTTCCGCCGGGGCGGGCGCCGCCCCGGTGTGCTGGGCGCCCTGCCCTCGCGTATGCGGGGCACCACCGGCACCCTGCTGGCCTCGCTGCTGGCCAGCCTGCTGCTGGTGGCGGTGGGGGCCGCGGTCCCGGCGCTCAGCCGCACCTTCATCGACAACTTCCTGATCGGCGGCCAGGACTCGCTGCTGGGGCCGCTGTTCGCGTCCATGGCCGTGGCGGTGGTGCTCACGGCCGTACTGACCGGTGTCCAGCAGGCGAATCTGCTGCGCGGACGCATCATCTCCTCCACCCTCAGCAGCGCGCGTTTTCTGCGGCATCTGCTGCGGCTGCCCGTCACCTTCTTCGCCCAGCGCAGCCCGGCGGACCTGGTCCAGCGGCTGCGTTCCAACGACACCGTCGCCGAGACGCTTGCCCGCGATCTGGCCGCCGCAGCCGTCGACGGGGTCGTGGTGGTCCTCTACGCCTTCCTGCTGTGGACGTACGACCCTCAACTCACCCTGGTCGGCGTCGGGTTGGCGCTGCTCAACGTGGTGGCGATGCGGGTGGTGATACGGCTGCGGGCCACCAGGACCCAGAAGCTGCGGGCCGACATCGCGCGGCTGACCACCACGTCGTACACCGGTCTCCAGCTCATCGAGACGGTGAAGGCCACCGGCGGGGAGACCGGCTACTTCCGCCGCTGGGCAGGTCAGCACGCCATCACCCTGGAGGAGCAGCAGCGCCTCGGTGTGCCGAGCGCCGTACTGGCCGTGGTCGCCCCCACCCTCGCCACGCTCAACAGCGCCCTCATCCTCTGGATCGGCGGGCTGCGGGCCGTCGAGGGCCATATCTCGATCGGTCTGCTGGTGGCCTTCCAGGCGCTGGTGGCCCGCTTCACCGCGCCCATCACCCGGCTCAACGGAGTGGCCGGCCGCATCCAGGACTTCTCCGCCGACGTGGCCCGGCTCAAGGACGTGGAGAACTTCCCGGCGGACTCCCTCTACACCCGCGACGAGCCGCGCGCGGACACCCGTCGGCTGACCGGGCAGGTGACGCTGGAGAACATCACCTTCGGCTACAGCCCGCTGGACCAACCGCTGCTGCGCGACTTCTCGCTGTCCGTCGGCCCCGGCCGGCAGGTGGCGCTGGTCGGCGCCTCCGGCAGTGGCAAGTCCACGGTCTCCCGGCTCGTCTCCGGTCTCTACACCCCCTGGGAGGGGGTCATCCGCATCGACGGACAGCGGCTGGAGGACATCCCCCGCGGGGCGCTGGCCGCCTCGGTCTCCTTCGTCGACCAGGACGTCTTCCTGTTCGAGGGAACGGTGCGGGACAACGTGGCGCTGTGGGATCCGTCCATCCCGGACGACGCGGTGGTGGACGCCCTGCGGGACGCCGCGCTCTACGACGATGTGATCGCACGGCGCCCGGAGGGCATCCACTGCCGGGTGGAGCAGGACGGCCGCAACTTCTCCGGAGGCCAGCGGCAGCGGCTGGAGATCGCCCGCGCCCTGGTCCGCCGCCCCAGCGTGCTGGTGCTTGACGAGGTCACCAGCGCCCTGGACGCGCGGACCGAGCAGATCGTCATGGACAGTCTGCGCCGCCGCGGCTGTGCGTGTGTGGTGATCGCCCACCGGCTGAGCACCGTGCGGGACAGCGACGAGATCCTGGTCCTGAACCGCGGCACGGTTGTCGAACGCGGACGTCACGAGGACCTTGCCGCCGCCGGAGGCCCGTACGCCGAGCTGATGAAGGAGCACTGACATGGCGTCCGTTCACCCGGCCGCGCCGGTGGCCGCGGACGGCGGCGACGCGGTGCTCCAGGCGCTCGGCGCCCTCGGCACGCCCGTCGACTGCGCCGGACTGCGCAGGCTCCCGCTGGAGGGCCCGCAGGTGCTCTGGCTGGTGGCCGCGGGGGCCCTGGACCTGTTCGCGGTCGACGCCGCCGAAGAGGGGCAGTGGCATTTCCTCGGCCGGCTGGAGACGGGCGCGGCGCTCCCGGGCCCGGTCGACGGTCCGCTGCACACCCTGCTGGGCCGCCCCTCGCAGGACTGCCTGGTGCGCCGCATCCCGCTGCGCGAGCTGTACCGGCCGGAGGCGTACGACACGTACGACGCGTCGTACGGCACGGGCCACGCCGACGATCCGTACGGCCCATACGGCACATACGGCACATACGGCATGTACGGGGGCGGTGGCGTGTTCCAGGACACCCCGCCGACGCCGCTGGAGCACGCCGTGGCGCTCGGGGTGAGCCGCAGCCTCGGCGTGCTCTTCCAGGCCCTGCTGGACGGCGGGGCCGCGCCCGACACGGACGCGGCGGACGAGGACCTGCTCTGGCTCCCGGTGCCGCCCGGCAGTGTGCGCTACGGCGCCGAGTACAGCGCCCAGGCCGCCGGTGATCTGCTGATCGACGGCGCGCTGTGGCAGCGGATGGTCAACCAGCAGTACCGGCTCGGCACCGCCGTGGACCGCTGGATCGACACCGTGGAGCGGGCCCACGCGGACCGCACGGCGGCCGGGATCCGAGCCGGTGAAGCCATGCGCTCCCGCGCCGACCAGGCGCTGATCGCCTCCATCGGAGGGCCGCGGCGCGATCGGCGGCCGTCGGAGGAGAACACCGACGACGCCGTGCACGCGGTGTGCCGCGAAGTGGCGGAGGCCGCCGGGATCACCCTGCCCGGACCGCCGAGGGGCCGCGCCGCCGACGGCCGTACGGACCCGGTGGAGCGCATCGCCGCACACGCCCGGATCCGCACCCGTGCCGTCCGGCTGGAGGGCCGCTGGTGGCGGGAGGACACCGGACCGCTGGTGGGCTACCGCGCCAAGTCAGGGGCCCCGGTGGCACTGCTGTGGCGGCGCGGCGGGTACGAAGCGCTCAACCCCGTCTCCGGCATGCGGATCCGCGTCGGCGCGAGCAACGCGGAGGAGTTCGAACCGCGGGCCCTGATGTTCTACCGGCCGCTGCCCGACCGGCCGATGACGATGTGGCGGCTGATGCGCTTCAGCGCCCGGGGCGCCGCCGGCGACGCCCGCAACCTCCTGATCAGCGGGCTGGTGACGGTGGCGCTCGGCGCGCTGGTGCCGCTGGCCACCGGACAGGTGCTCGGCGGATTCGTGCCCCGCGCCGAGAAGAGCCCCATCGTCCAGATCGCCCTGGCCCTGATCGTATCCAGCGTTGTCGCGGCCGCCTTCATGCTGCTGCAGAACCTCACCCTGCTGCGGCTGGAAGGGCGGCTGGAGAGCACCCTCCAGCCCGCCGTATGGGACCGGCTGCTGCGGCTGCCCACCACCTTCTTCGCCCGGCGCTCCACCGGGGAGCTGGCGAGCGCGGCGCTGGGCATCAGCGCCATGCGCCGGGTGCTGTCCGGGATCGCGCCGACGGTGTTCCAGGCCGGCACCGTGGGCGCGATGAACCTCGCCCTGCTGCTGTACTACAACGCCTCCCTGGCGCTCGCGGTGGTCGCCATGCTGCTGGTGGTCTCCGGGGTCTTCCTGGGCATGGGGCTGTGGCAGGTGCGCTGGCAGCGGCGGCTGGTGGAGAGCGAGAACAAGCTCAACAACCAGGCGTTCCAGGTCCTGCGCGGCCTCCCCAAGCTGCGCGTCGCCGCGGCCGAGAACTTCGCGTACGCGGCATGGGCCCGAGGCTTCGCCCACTCCCGCGATCTGCATCAGCGCACCGGGCGCATCAAGAACCTCACCCAGGTGCTGGACGCGGTCTACCTTCCGCTGGTCTCGCTCATCGTGTTCATGCTGCTGGCCGGTCCGGCGCGGGGGAGCATGTCGGCGGGCGCGTTCCTGACCTTCAACACCTCCGTGACCATGCTGCTCACCTCGCTCACCCAGCTCACCAACGCCCTGGTCTCGGTGGTCGCCGTGCTCCCCCTGTTCGAGCAGGTCAAGCCGATCCTGGACGAACCGCCGGAGGTCCGCGGCGGCAGCGCCCCACCGGGTGTGCTCTCCGGCGATCTCAGGGCCAGAAACCTCACCTTCCGCTACGGCGACGACGGACCGCTGGTGCTCGACGACGTCTCACTGGAGATCCGGCCGGGCGAATTCGTGGCCGTCGTCGGCCCGAGCGGCTGCGGAAAGTCCACCCTGCTCCGGCTGCTCATCGGCTTCGAACGGCCGGTGTCCGGCAGCGTCCTCTACGACGGCCAGGACCTCGCCGCCCTCGACCAGGCGGCGGTCCGCCGCCAGTGCGGAGTGGTCCTGCAGAACGCCCAACCCCTCGGCGGAACGGTGCTCGACTGCATCCGCGGCGCCGAGCCGTTCACCCCCGAGGAAGCCATGGCGGCCGCCGAGCTGGCGGGGCTGGCCGAGGACATCGGCCAGATGCCCATGGGGCTCCAGACCATGATCTCCGGCAGCGGCGCCATCTCCGGTGGCCAGCGGCAGCGGTTGATGATCGCCCAGGCTCTGATCCGCCGTCCGCGCGTCCTCTTCTTCGACGAGGCCACCAGCGCCCTGGACAACGAAACCCAGCGCATCGTCATCGACAGCACCCGCCGCCTCAACGCCAGCCGACTGGTGATCGCACACCGGCTGTCCACCGTCATGGACGCCGACCGCGTCCTGGTCATGGAGGGCGGCCGCATCGTGGAGCAGGGCGCCCCGGCCGAGCTGATGGCCGTCCCGGGCGGAAAGCTGCACGAACTGGTGCGGCGCCAGATGCGATAGCGGAGAGTGGCCCTTCGACACCCAGCACCTCGCGCCCGCCTTCGGCGCCGGCCCTCGGCCACCATCAGGGCGGGCGTAGCCGACCCGGCCCTGGAAGCCACCTGACCCCGGCCCGCGCTGCCCGTGGCCCGGCCCCTACGGCCGGGCCACACCGGGCGGGCCGGCGGCCACATGACTCAGACCAGTTCGGGTTGCGGTTCCGGTTGCCGCGCTGGTGCGGACGTCGGTTCCCACCGTTTGGTGGTCCGTACATAGCCGTAGATCACTGAGGCCATCGCCAGAATGAGAAGTGGTCCGAACACCCACGGATGCGTGGCCATCTCCATCGGCAGATAGCGGTACAACACCAGGAGCGCGGCGAAGACCGTTGTGCCGTAGGCGACCAGCTGAAGTCCTGACCGGTCCCAGCCACGGTCGAACGTGCGCAGAGCCGCCTCGATCGTGAGCGCGAACACCACACCCGCGACGAGATCCACGCCGTAGTGGTAGCCGAAGCCCAGCGTCGCGCCGAGCGTGGCAATGAGCCAGAACGCGCCGGCGAATCGCAGAAACCATGGGCCCTTGCGGGAATGAATGAAGATCGCGAGAGCCCACGCCGTGTGCAGGCTGGGCATGCAGTTGCGGGGGGTGATCCCGTCGTACGGCACCGGGTGCGGGGGTTTGATCGGTGGCAGCGTGTTCGGCCACAGGTTGGCCACCGCCCACTGCAGACCGCCGGTGCCGGAGGTGCCCGGGCCGTAGGCGAAGATCGGTCCGACCACCGGGAAGATCATGTAGATGGCCGGCCCGAGGAGGCCGATCACCAGAAAGGTGCGCAGCAGATGGTGTCTGGGGAAGCGGCGCTCGACCGCCACGTTGCGCAGCTGGTACAGCGCGACGACGATCGCGGCCACCGCGAGCTCACCGTAGACCCAGTCGAGAAGGTGGGTGCCGATCGGCTCGGTGGCCCTGAGAATCCGGCCTGCCAGCCACGACGGGTTGCCCAGCGCGTGATCGGCGGTTGCCACGTACTCGTCGAGCACGGTCGGGCGGGTCTTCGCCGTGATCAGGAGCCAGGTGTCGCCGGTCTTACGGCCGGCCACCAGCAGCAGGCCAAGACCGACGCCCTTCAGCAGCAGGGCACGTTCCCGGCCGGTGCGGCGCGTGACCGCGATGACTCCGCAGCCCAGCATCACCCACAACGCGCCGTTGCCGAAGAAATGGTCAGCGGGCACGTCGGCGCCGACCGCCCACCGCACCAGTACGAAGACGATGTCGATGCCGATCGCGGCGCCAAGCGCAATGAACCGTTGCCGCCAGGTGAGCACCACCATCATCAACGCCATACCGCCGTACAGCGGCCCCGGTTTGGGGGCGAATATCACCTCTCGCGCCTGATTGGTGATCGGCCCCGGTTGGCCGGTGTAGCGACGCGCGGCAATCTCCAGCGCGATGAGGAATCCGAGGGTCACCAAGCCCGCCGTGGCCCACAGTATCGCCCGTGGCTGGCGCCACGCGGCGAACTTAATTCTGCAGTTTATTCGCGACAACACCCGCAATACTATAGGCATCAATTTTTTGCCCGATTTGTTGGGTGTTGCTCGAATAGGTCACTTTCGTCGCCGAGGCGGCTCTCTATTGAGGGTGCGACGGCATGGGCGGGCCGGTGCCGGCGCGTCTGGATCTTGGGAGGCGGCGCGGCTCGGCCGGGGAGATGGCGACGCGCTCGGCTTCGTCCGTGGCGTCCCTCAGGGCATCGCTCGCCGGGTGGCGGACGACCCGACGCGCCGGGGTCCTGAGGGCGCCCGCCTCGGTGTGAGGCGAGACCAGGTTGCGCAGTGTCGGGGAGGGCTCCAGGCCCAGTTCGTCGTGCAGAACGCGGCAGCATTGTTCGTACTGCAGCAGAGCCGCGCCTCTGTTGCCCGCGGTGAGATGTGCGTTCATGAGGGCGCGATGAGCGCTTTCCCGCAGGGGCTCCGCGCGGACGGCGGCGAGCCCGGCGGCGACGGCTTCGCCGTGGCGGCCCGCCGCGGTGAGCCGTTCGGTCATCGCCTCCAGGGCGTACAGCCTGAGTTCGTGGTACTGCTCCTGCTCGATCAGCACCCACTCGTTCTCGGACCACTCGGGTAACAGATCGGCCGAGAGGTCCGCCCGGGTCTGTGCGGTCAGGATGTCGTCGCACGAGCGCGACATGTCGAGCAGGCAGTGTGCGTGCCGCGCCGCCGTGTGGAGGTCCACGTCGATGTGTTTGGAGATCGCCAATTCCTGTGTGGACGCGTCGATGACCTGATGTCCCGTGCGTGTCGCGCGCCACAAGGAGGACCGGAGGTTGGCGTTGGCGCGGGAGGCCGTGACGTCCGGCCACAGCGTGCCGGCCACATAGGTACGGGTCCGCGGCATGTCCTGCAGGGCCAGGAACGCGAGGAGGCGTTGGGCGCTGGAAGAAACGGGAACGCGCTTATGATCGACCAATAGCGCGAAGCCTTTCAGCAGTCTCAACGTGATGACGTGGCCTTCTGCGCTCATCGGCCCCCCGGGGCGATATTGGCTCCAGCGACCCATCCCCTGCCGACAAGCGGGATGCCCAGGAGCCATGTTACGAGCAAAACATGATCGTGTATCCGGCGTTTCGGTTAAACGACGTTATATGGCCGGGCATCACCGGAACGTCGCGGGATCGTCACCTGTCCGGTTCGAGCAACTGGTCGAGCCATGCCTGCACGGCGCTGAGTACGTCGTCGACCGCGCTCACCGCGGTGGGGGGCGCCTGGTGCGGGCCGCCCGAACGGACGATGCGGGCGCGGAAGCCGTCCGGCCTGCCGTCTTCCACCCACACCCGGAGGATCAGAACGCCGGTCCGGTCTGAGGGGATTTCCATAAATGGAAATATGCCTTGTCGGTGTCACCTCGGCGTTGTCGGCGCGTGTCCGGTTACGTCATCGCCGGTCTCGGCCGACCGCGAAACGGGTCGGTGACGTTCGTGTGATGCGCGGATCGCGATCCGGCCACGCCGGGACCGGCATGCTCCCGATGCACGCTTTCGAGCGCGGAGCCGGAGCCGGGGGAGGATACGAATGGGTGACTTCGGCGTCATCGCCGACGTCTCGACGGTCATCGTGGAGACCTTGACCCAGGCCCTGCGCGGGCTCAGCCAGGTGGAACCGCCGATCGCGGAACTCAACGATCTCTCCGAGACGGTACAGACACCCCCGCCGAAACTCACGGTGTTCCTCTATGAGATCGCCGAGGACCCGACGTCGCGCAATCGGCCGCCGGTGCGCTCCCAGCCACCCGACCCGCCGAACGTCCGCAAGCCGCCGATGGCCCTGCTGCTGCGGTACCTGATCACCCCCTGGGGCGGTGACCCGGCGACCCAGCACCGGATGCTCGGGCGGGCCCTGCAGACGTTCTACGACGACGCGATCCTGGACGGCGTACAGCTGTCCGGCAGCCTGGCGGCGAGCACCGACTCGCTGCACCTCAGCCTGACCCCGCTCACCTTGGACCAGAAGTCCTGGGTCTGGTACGCGATCCAGAAGCCGTACCGGCTGTCGCTGAACTACGAGGTGCGCGTGGTCAACCTGGACTCCGCCGTCGAGACGGCGGTCCGCCCCGTGAACAGCCGGGCCATCAGCGGGGCGGCGATGCCATGAGCCGCTTCATGCCGCTGGCAGGTTCGACGCTCTACAGCCCGGCCTGGTTCATACCGTTCGACGACTACGCGCGGCGGGTGCGCAGCGCGGGGGTGGCGGTCCAGCTGGACCGATTCGACGACGAGGGCGACGGCGACGGCGCCTGGCTGCCGCTGGACGACGTGCCGGTGCGCACCCCCAGCGCCGCCCTCGCCTATCCGGGTCTTGGCAGATGCGGTGAGCCGTGGGCGGCCCGGCCGCGGCGGCACCGCGCGCGCTTCGCGGCCGCCGGCTACCAGCCGCTGTACCCGGCCGATGAGCAGCCGTACTCGGCCGATCTGGTGGGTGTCGAGTTCCTGGTGTACCCGTATGACGACGCCCACCCGCCCGCGGTGGTGACCGAGCCGCGCCTGGTCCGGCTGCTGCCCAGCGTCTCCTTCCCCTATCCGCCGGGGCTGCGCACGGTGCACGGCGCCGTGGTCGACGCGACCACCCGAACACCGATCGCCAATGCGCTGGTCGAGGCCCGGGGTCGGACCAGCCGGGATCTGACGCCATGGCATGAGCGCACCCTGTCCGACGCCGCGGGCGCCTTCCGGCTGGCCCTGCGGTGGGAGGGCGAGAAGGCCGACGAGCACGCCGTCGAGGAGACGTTCCGACTGGAGGCCACCGAACGGCCGGGCCGGTCCGGATCGCTGGTCGTGCGGCTGCCCCAGGACATCGAGCGCCGGCACGTCATAGAGATCCGCGAGCAGTGAGGAGCCGTCCATGGCGGAGTATCTGAGCCCCGGGGTCTACATCGAGGAGATCGATGCGGGCCCACGGCCGATCGCGGGGGTGAGCACCAGTACGGCCGGTATGGCCGGGGTCACCGTGCGCGGTCCGTACACCGGCAAGCCCAAGCTGGTCACCAACTTCCTGGAGTTCCAGAACACGTTCGGCGGGTTCCTCCCCGAGCCGGACGCCCTGATCCGGGACACCTGGGCGAACGACCCGAAGGAAGGCGGCCGCTGGTGGCTGTTTCCGCTGGCGGTCAAGGGCTTCTTCGACAACGGCGGTCAGCGGCTGTACGTCAAGCGGGTCGCGAGCAGGCAGGCGACGCCGGCCTCGGGGGTGCTGGGCCACGGCCTGGTGAGCCCGGTCGCCCGTGACGCCGCCAAGGGCGCGACCCGCCTGGAACTCGGCCATCTGATCGGGTTCTCCGGTGTCGGACAGCAGATCCAGCTCTTCCGCGGCGACGACCAGCAGGTGATCCACACCGCCGGTGTCGCCGCCTACGACGCGACCGCCCACCGCGTCGAACTGGACGCCGCGCTGACCGCCGAGGTCAGAACGGGCCGCGGTGACTATGTGCAGATCGGGGCGCGCAGCGCGGAGGAGACGCTGGAGTTCAGCGCAGTGAGCCCCGGCTCATGGGGCGGCGCGGTCCAGGTGCGGATCCAGCCGATGGCCTCGGCCGCGCTCCCGGTGCTGCCGGATCCGCAGGAGGGCGCGCTCTTCGTCACGCAGCTCGCCGCGGACGCCGCCGCGGACAGCGCGACGGTCGAGGTCGCCGCGGTCGCCGGGCTCGACCCCGACGATCTGCCGCCCGAGGTCTGGGCGCAGATCGGCTCCGGCCGGTTCAAGGTCGAGGTGGGTCAGCCGGCGGACGGGAAGGTCACGCTGACCCTGCCGTCCGGCACGGCACATGAGGCGTGGCGCAGGGGGCTGGTGGTGCGCCGGGTGCGCCGGGGCAACACCTCGGCGCACCACCAGCCCCCTG
>NZ_MUNE01000755.1:0-201 GCF_002154605.1 Streptomyces milbemycinicus
GGAGATCGTCGACCGGGTGAACAAGTCGGGCGGTCCGGCGCTGCTCTTCGAGAACGTCAAGGGCTCGGCCATGCCGCTGGCGATGAACGTGTACGGCACGGACCGCCGCCTCCTCAAGGCCCTTGGGCTGGCCTCGTACGACGAGATCGGCGAGAAGATCGGCGGGCTGGTCAAGCCGGAGCTGCCGCACGGCTTCGGCGG
>NZ_MUNE01000755.1:211-941 GCF_002154605.1 Streptomyces milbemycinicus
CGACCTGGAGGCGCTGCCCGCGCTGTTCACCTGGCCCGAGGACGGCGGGTCCTTCTTCAACCTCGGCCTGACCCACACCAAGCACCCCGAGACCGGGGCCCGGAACCTGGGCTTGTACCGGCTGCAGCGCCATGACCGCCGCACCATCGGGATGCACTGGCAGATCCATAAGGACAGCCGCAACCACTACCAAGTGGCCGCCAGGCGCGGTGAGAAGCTGCCGGTGGCGATCGCCTTCGGCGCGCCGCCCGCCGTGACGTACGCCGCAACGGCGCCGCTGCCGGGTGACATCGACGAATACCTCCTCGCGGGCTTCGTTCAGGGCAAGCGGGTCGAGATGGTCGACTGCAAGACGGTGCCGCTGCAGGTCCCGGCCAACGCCGAGGTGGTCATCGAGGGCTGGCTGGAGCCCGGGAAGATGCTGCCCGAGGGGCCGTTCGGCGACCACACCGGCTTCTACACCCCGCAGGAGCCCTTTCCGGCGCTCACCATCGACTGTGTGACGATGCGGCAGCGCCCGCTGCTGCAGTCGATCGTGGTGGGCCGTCCGCCGACCGAGGACGGGCCGCTGGGGCGGGCGACGGAGCGGTTCTTCCTCCCGCTGCTCAAGATCATCATCCCGGACATCGTGGACTACCACCTCCCGGAGTCGGGCGGCTTCCACAACTGTGCGATCGTCTCCATCGAGAAGAAGTACCCGAAACACGCGCAGAAGGTGATGCACGCCATC
>NZ_MUNE01000756.1 GCF_002154605.1 Streptomyces milbemycinicus
GTCGCTGACCAAACTGATCGTCGTGGTCGACGCCGACTGCGACGTCCACGATCTGCACGAGGTGTCCTGGCGGGCGCTGGGGAACACCGACTACGCCCGCGACCTGACTGTCGCCGAGGGCCCGGTCGACCATCTCGACCACGCCTCGTACCAGCAGTTCTGGGGCGGCAAGGCGGGCATCGACGCCACGGCGAAGTGGCCCGAGGAGGGCTATACGCGCGACGGCGGCTGGCCGCGGATGGTCGAGTCCGACCCCGAGACGGCCGATCGGGTGACACGGCGATGGAAGGAGTACGGGCTGTGACAGGCGCGGCGAGAACGGAGGCGGGCGGCGTGGGCACGCCGCTCGCCGGGGTGGCCCGATGAGCGCTGACTCCGCGACCCCCGGCATCCTCGGCCCCGAATCCGCGCCGCCCGGCCGCGTCCGCGCCTTTCTGCGGCTGGTGATGATCGAGCACTCGGTCTTCGCGCTGCCCTTCGCCTACATCGCCTCGCTGACCGCGATGCAGCTGTGGGACGGCACGGTCCACTGGCTGCGGCTGCTGCTGGTGACGGTCGCCATGGTGGGGCTGCGCACCTTCGCCATGGCCTGCAACCGGATCATCGACCGGGAGATCGACGCCCGCAATCCGCGCACCGCTGGGCGCGAGCTGGTCACCGGCGCCGTGCCGGTGCGCTCCGCCTGGATCGGCGCGCTGGTCGCGCTCG
>NZ_MUNE01000757.1 GCF_002154605.1 Streptomyces milbemycinicus
AGATGTGTATGAGGGGCAGGCGGGGGCGGGGTCGGTCGCCAGCCGGCGGTACTCGCCGAGCACCAGGCCCGCGAGGCCCGGGGTGAACACCGGCTCCCCGGCGGCGGTCCGGCGCACCGCGTCCAGCAGATCCTCCGTACTGGCCGACTTGAGCAGATAGCCGGTCGCGCCGGACTTCACCGCCTCCAGGACGTCCGCGTGTTCCCCGCTCGCGGACAGTACGAGTACGCGGGGGCCGGGCGGGCCCGGCTCGCCGCCCACGAGCTGCTTGCAGACCTCGACGCCGGGCAGCCCGGGGAGGTTGAGGTCGAGCACCAGGACGTCGGGGTTCGCGGCCTTGGCGCGGCGTACGGCCTGGGGGCCGTCCCCCGCCGTGGCCACCACCGCGAACCCGGCCTCGGACAGATCGCGGGCGACGGCGTCGCGCCACATCGGGTGGTCGTCGACCACCATCACGGTCACGGGCCGCTCCTCGCCCCCGCCGCCCTGTCCGCTGGTCTGCCGTTCGGTCATCGTCCGGTCTCCCCCTGTCGCGGAACGCTCAACTCAACCTCGGTGCCCTGTCCGGGGGCCGAGATCCAGTCGGCGCTGCCGCCCAGGTCGCGCAGGCGCCCCCGGATGGACAGCGCCACGCCGAGCCGCCCCTCGCGCTCGGCGTCGGCCAGCCGCCCCTCGGGGATGCCGGGCCCGTCGTCGCGTACGGTCACCGTGACCGCGTCCGGCTCGTCCTCGACCAGGATCCAGGCGTGCGCGTCGTCCCCCGCGTGCACCCGCACATTGTCCAGGGCGGCACCGACAGCGGCCGCGAGCTCGGCGGCGGCCTCGGCGGGGAGCGGTACGGCGGTGCCGGGGCCGGAGAGGGTGACGTGGGATCCGGCGTGCGGGGCCAACAGGGCCAGCAGATCGGACCGTTCACCCTCGGCCGCCCCAGACCCGTCCGCGGCGGGGGCGTCGGCCGCCACCTTCAGAAGTACGGCCCCGGCCGGCTCCACCGACTCCGCCGCGGCGGTCGCCGGCCCGGTCGCCGGCCCGGTGGAGATCAGCGTGCGCAGCGCGATCTCCTGTTCCCCCGCCATCTGTCCCAGCTCGGCCGCCTCCCCGCCGATCGCGGCGCCCCGCCGCTGCACCATGGCGAGGACCTGCAGCACGCTGTCGTGGATGTCGCGGGCCAGCCGCTCCCGTTCGCGCGTGGCCGCCTCGATCCGCAGCGCGCGGGCCAGGGTGCGCTCACTGGCGCGGGCCACCTCGACCACATAGCCGATCGCCACGCTCGCCACCCACACCAGCATGAGCATATGGACGGCGTCCTGGGCGAATCCGCCGCGCTCGATGATGTTGGCCGCGCAGACGACGGTGGAGGCCCAGGCGGCCCACCGCCAGCCGCCCTTGATCGCGAAACCGAGCACGGCCCCGGCCGTCCATATCGACGGCAGGGTGGGCGTGCCTTCGGCGATGCGGTCGTGGGTGTCGACGAGCGGGGTGAGCAGGATGCCGACCACCGCGACGGTCAGGTCACCGGCCAGGAAGCGCAGGGTGCACCGCTCGGCCGAGGAGACCATACGGACGGTGAGCGCGGTCCATACGGTCAGCACGGCCATATAGGCGCCCGCGCCGAGCGGGTGGTCGTAGTTGTCGTAGCCGTACGCGTAGAGGGTGAGCGCGTACAGCAGCGTGAGCACCCGGTAGGCGGTCAGCGCCCGCCACAGGGGCTGCTCCACCGACATGCGCACGACACGCTCGCCCTTGGGACGCTGCGCCACTTCCCCACCCCCGCGCCGGACGCGGTCACGCGCCGGCCTTGTC
>NZ_MUNE01000758.1 GCF_002154605.1 Streptomyces milbemycinicus
TGGGCGCGTTGGTGCGGGGTGAGTCGGTTTCTGGTGTTGTTGTGGGTCAGGGTGTGGGTTCGGGTCGGTTGGCGGTGTTGTTTTCGGGTCAGGGCAGCCAGCGGGTGGGTATGGGCCGTGAGTTGTATGGCCAGTATCCGGTGTTCGCGGGAGCGTTTGACGAGGTGTGCGGGCTGCTGGACAAGGAGTTGGCGGGGTATGTCGAGCGGTCTTTGCGTGATGTGATCTTCGGTGATGATGCTGTTCTTCTTGGTCAGACGGTGTTTACGCAGGCTGGTCTGTTTGCCGTTGAGGTGGCGTTGTTTCGGTTGGTTGAGTCGTGGGGTGTGGTGCCGGAGTTTGTGGGTGGTCATTCGGTCGGTGAGATCGTGGCGGCTCATGTGGCGGGTGTGTTTTCGTTGGAGGATGCGGTTCGGTTGGTGGCGGCTCGTGGCCGGTTGATGCAGGCGCTGCCCGCCGGCGGGGCGATGGTTGCTGTCCAGGCGGCCGAGGACGAGGTGGCGCCGCTTCTTGCCGAGTATGAGGGCCAGGTCGGCGTTGCCGCGGTCAATGGTCCGACCTCGGTGGTCGTCTCGGGTGATGAGGATGCTCTCCTTGCTGTGGCGGAGTCGCTGCGGGGTCAGGGGCGTAAGACCAGGCGTCTTGAGGTGTCGCATGCGTTCCATTCGCCTCGTATGGACCTGATGCTGGACGACTTCCGCAGTATCGCCGAGAGCCTGGACTACGCCGCGCCGCGCATTCCGGTCGTCTCCAACGTGACCGGGAACCTTGCCGCAGCGGAGCTGGGCTCGGCTGATTACTGGGTGCGGCATGTTCGGCAAACGGTGCGATTCGCGGATGGGGTG
Source organism: Streptomyces milbemycinicus (assembly GCF_002154605.1). Classification (GTDB taxonomy): domain Bacteria; phylum Actinomycetota; class Actinomycetes; order Streptomycetales; family Streptomycetaceae; genus Streptomyces; species Streptomyces milbemycinicus. The sequence continues at coordinate 846 of NZ_MUNE01000758.1, forward strand.
GCTGCGCTCGCCGAGCAGGGCATCACGACCTTCCTCGAATTGGGCCCCGATGGCGTGTTGAGCGCTATGGGTCCCGATGTTGTTGGCGAGAGCCTGTTCGTTCCGGTGCTGCGAGCCCAACAGCCCGAGGTGCGGAGCCTGCTTTCGGGGTTGGCGCAGGCGTGGGTACGCGGCGTGGTGATGGACTGGACGCGGGTGTTCGAGGGCTCAGGCGCGTCGCGGGTGGATCTGCCGACGTATGCCTTTCAGCGGGAGCGGTTTTGGCTGGATGCTCCTGTTGAGGCGGTTGTGGTGGATGAGGTGGAGGCGCGGTTCTGGGAGGCGGTGGAGCGGGAGGATCTGGAGTCGCTTGCTTCGACGCTTGAGCTGTCAAACGGTGAGCAGTTGGGTGCGGTCCTGCCTGCGTTGTCGTCGTGGCGGCGGGGGCAGCGGGAGCGGTCGCGGTTGGATGGGTGGCGCTACCGGGTCGGTTGGAAGCCG
>NZ_MUNE01000759.1 GCF_002154605.1 Streptomyces milbemycinicus
AGATGTGTCTACGAGACGGCCGGGGAGGTGGGCGCGGCCGCCCTCGCCGCACGGGCCTCCGCCATGCCCACGGCGCTGGAGACCGCGGGCAAGTGGCTCTCCGCCCTCGGCCGCCGCCTGGTGCTCAGCCCGAAGCCGGCGTTGGCGCCGGGCTGAGGCGGGAACTCGTCAGGCCTGTGAGCATGCGGTGCCGGTGCAATCGGCGTTCGTACGACACGCCTTGCGGTATTCGCTGGGGCTCACCCCGTGGATTCGCTTGAAGGCCGCACTGAAGCCGAACGCATCCGCGTATCCGACCTGGTGCGCCACCGCGGCGACCGTCGCGGTGGACTCCAGCAGCAGATCGGCGGCCAGGGTCATCCGCCAGTCGGTCAGATACGTCAACGGCGGCTTGCCCACCAGTTCGGCGAACCGGCCGGTCAGCGTCGTCCGCGACACCCCCGCCTCACCGGCCAGCGCCGCCAGCGTCCAGGGCCGGTCCGGCGCCGCGTGCATGGCCCTCAGCACCGGGCCGACCGCCTCGTCGCCCAGCGCGCGGAACCAGCCGGGAGGCACGGCCCCGGGCCGGTCGAGCCAACCTCTCAGGGCGCACACCAGCAGCCAGTCCAGCAGGCGGTCCAGCACGACCTGCTGACCCGGCGGACAGGCGGCGGACTGCGAATCCAGGAAGTCGAGCAGCGACGCACACCCGTCGTTGCCGGGCATCACCAGCACCGGGGGCAGCACCCCGAGCAGCCGCTGCGCCACCTGGGTCCGCACCTGGAACGTCCCGACGACCAGCACCGTACGACCGGCCGGCGCCGCCTCGGCCGGCCCCTGCGACCGGGGCCGGTCGGAGAGGGCGAACGGCCCAGGCCCTCGCACGATCGCGGTGTCCCCGACCCGCACCGGCCGCGGTTGCTCGCCCTCGCCACGGGAGATCTCGCCGCGGGAGATCCAGCCCTCACCCCGCAGCGGCGTACACAGCGTCAGGGACGCCCCCTCGGTGAACCGCAGCGTCCACGGCGGCGTCAGCTCCGTCCGGCTGAAACCGACCCCGTCCGAGCGGACACCTCGCAGCAGATCGTCGAACGGATCCATGGACTCACGATAGCCGTCCGGACGATCGGACATGAACCGCGGACGACGGCCCATGCCCCGTCCTGTACCGCGGCCAGTTGACTGGCCGGCATGACGACACACAGCAACCAAGCAATTTTGGTCCTGGGCGCGACGGGCAAGACCGGACGCCGACTGGTGCACACGCTGCGGACGGCGGGCCGGACCGTCCGGGCCGCGTCCCGCTCCGGCGAGATCCGGTTCGACTGGTCCGACCAGGACACCTGGCCGACCGCCCTGGAAGGGGCGTCCGCGGTCTACCTCATCGCTCCCGAGGACCCGGCACTGGCCCCGATCTTCGTCAAGCAGGCCACCGAGGCGGGCGTCGCTCGTTTCGTGGCCCTGTCCGGACGCGGAATCGATCAGGTCCCCGTGGACTCCTTCCAGGGCATGACCGCCGCGGAGCAGGCCGTACGCGACTCCGGTGCGCAGTGGACCATCCTCCGCCCGAACAACTTCAACCAGAACTTCGACGACGACGTCTGGCGCGCTCCGCTGCGGGACGGCCGGCTGGCCCTGCCGATCGGCTCCGTGCCCGAGCCGTTCATCGACGCCCAGGACATCGCCGATGTCGCCGCGGCCGTGCTGACCTCGGACGGCCACCACGGGCAGGTGTACGACCTCTCGGGGCCGCGGGCGCTGACCTTCGGCACGGCGGTGGCGACGATCGCCAAGGCGGCGGGGCGGCCCATCCGCTATGTGGAGCTCACACCGGAGGAGTACCGGGCCGAGCTCCTGGCCGAGGGCGTGTCCGAGGAGGCCGCCGCGGAGCTCAATGTGCTCTTCGCCGGAATGCGCGCCGGACACTTCGCCGAGCCCGCCGACGGAGTACGGCGCGTGCTCGGACGCGACCCCGTCGACTTCGACACCTACGCCACCCGGGCCGCCGCGGCCGGCGCGTGGTCGTAGCCGGGTGTACGCCGGTGGCACCCGCGCTCGCGGGTGCCATCCGCACACACACCAGATGTGCGCCCACCGCACATCAGCCGTTCCTCATCACACCACCGATCGGACCTCTCTCGTTCACGCCGGCTTCTCAGAATCTGCACGTCCCCAGCATGTACGTCCCTGCGCCGGCGGGAGTTGAACATGAGCCACGGTCATACACACGGCCACGGTCACCACCATCACCACCACCACGGAAGCGGCGACGCATCGTCCCTGCCGCCAGCCCTCGACATGTCGGTGCCCGATGAGGCGCTGACCCCCAGCCAGCTCTCCCGGCGCTCCATGCTGCGCCGCACCGGCCTGCTCGGCGCCGGCCTCGCGGCGGGCAGCGTCCTCGGTGGCGCGGGCCAGGCCGCGGCCGCGGAGTCCACATCGGTGACAGCCGCATCGGCGAGTTCCCGGAGCGAGCGCTCCGGCGGGTATCTGTGGCTGGCCGGCGACCACCACATCCACACCCAGTACAGCTCGGACGCCAAGTACCGGGTCATCGACCACGTACGGCAGGCGAACGCGCACGGCCTCGACTGGATGGTCATCACCGACCACGGCAGCGAGACGCACGCCAAGATCGGTGTGGAGAAGGTCAACCCGGACATCGTCGCCGCCCGCGACCAGATCGACGACACCCTCGTCTTCCAGGGCCTGGAGTGGAACATCCCGGCCGCCGAGCACGGCACCGTGTTCGTGCACCCCGGCAGGAACGAGGTGGCGGTGCTGAAGGAGTTCGAGAACTCCTTCGACGGCTCGGTGAAGAAGGCCACCTCCAACACCCCCGCCAACGAGGCGCTGGCCATCGCGGGAGTCAACTTCCTCGCCGAGCAGGTCCAGCGCCGCCGGGTGAAGGACATCCTGTTCCTGGCCAACCACCCGGCGCGCAAGGGCATCGACTCCCCGCATGAGATCCGCGGCTGGCGCGACGCCCAGCCGACCATCGCCGTCGGCATGGAGGGCGCCCCCGGCCACCAGGCCGCCGGTCTGCCCGCCCCGAACGGCCCCGGCGGGGCCCGCGGCATCTACGACAACAGCCCCGGCGCCGACTCCTATCCCGGCTACCCGCTGGAGAGCTACCGCACCTGGGGCGGCTTCGACTGGATGACCGCCACCGTCGGCGGCCTGTGGGACAGCCTGCTCGCCGAGGGCAAGCCCTGGTGGATCACCGCAAACTCCGACTCCCACAACGTCTACGCCGACACCGCCGTGCGCGGCCCGAACAGCGACTTCAACGCCAACGGCCGCTACAACGACCCCGTCTACGGCGGCGGCCTGAACCTCACCGACACCGACTTCTGGCCCGGCCAGTACTCCCGTACTCACGTGGGCGCCGCCTCCTTCTCCTACAAGGCGGTCATGGACGGCATCCGCGCCGGCCGGGTCTGGGTGGACCACGGCGGACTCATCAGCGGTCTCAACGCCCAGCTGCGCTCCGGCGGACGGGCGATCACCCTCGGCGACGCCCTGCATGTGCGCCGCGGCAGCCAGGTCGACCTGGTCGTCGAGATCAGCCTGGCCAACGGGCCCAACTGGGCCCAGTTCGTGCCGAAGCTGGCCCGGGTGGACGTCATCCAGGGCGCCGTCACCGGCCCGGTCTCCGACAAGGACACCTTCACCACCCCGGACACCAAGGTCGTGAAGTCCTTCGAGGTCAACAAGTCGACCGGCTCGGTGCGCCTGACCTACTCCCTGGGCCGGGTGGACAAGCCCGTGTACGTGCGGCTGCGCGGCACCGACGGCAACCGCGGCGCCGTCGGCCTGCGCGGTGCCGCCGTCGACCCGGCGGGGCCGGCCATGGATGTGATCGGGGACGGCGATCCGTGGAAGGACCTGTGGTTCTACTCCAACCCCATGTGGGTCCTGCCCGCATGACCGCACCCCACCACGTGCCCGGCGTCCTCTCCCTCATCGGAGTGGACGCCGGGTCGGCGAATCTGCGCGAGGCCGACCATCTGATCCACGATCTGCTGGACCACCTCGCCCTCACACCTGGCACGGTTGCCTGCACCCATCTGATCCGCACCGACGAGCGCCGCGGCACCGCTGTCTCACTCGCCCTTCCCGACGCCGCCACGGCCGAGGCCGTATGGGAGCGCATCGCCGGATGGCAGAGCCCGGGTGTGGGCGCGGCCCTGGGTGAGCGCTCGTACGGCGCGAAGCAGGCTGCCCGTACGGCAGCGCTGGCCGCCGCGGAGCACGCCCGGCGCAGCGGCGGGCGGGCCGTGGTCTACCCGGGAGCGGAACGCCTCACCGGCACGGTCACGGTGGCCGATCTGCTCGTCCTGACCGCCATCGACGAGGTCACCGTGGTCGGCGCGCCGATGGCGGACGGCCAGGGGCCCGATCCCGCCATGCCGGTGCTCACCCGCGACCACGTACGGCCCGAGTGGCGGGACGGGCGGCTCACTCTCGCCCTGGCGCCGGCCGCCGGCGGGGCGCTGGCGCCGTTCGAAGTCCCCAATCCCACGCCTTGCTGCGCCGACCACGCCTGACGGGGTTCCCTGCTGGAGCAAGCCCACCGCCCGGCCGCTGCCCTCCTGACCTGCGATTTCTCGCTTGGCACACTATTTCTCGGTGTCGGCGTGCCTCGGAACCGCCATAGACTCGAGTCCCCTCGGGGCCTTCCCACCCAGGAGGATGCGATGTTGCGGCAGACCCGACTGCCCGATGAGCCCGCGGACTATCTCGCCGCCCGCGAAGAACTCCGGCTCGCCGAGATCGAGCTCATGCACCACCGCGAACGGGTCGCGGCCCAGCGGCGGGCGCTCCCCCAAGGGCCGGCGGTCGACGACTATGTCTTCATCGAGGGCCCCGCCGACCTCGACGCGGGCGACTCCCCCGTCCGCGAGACCACCCTGGGCAAGTTGTTCACCGCCCCGGACCGGCCGCTGATCGTCTACCACTTCATGTACGGCAAGTCGCAGACCGAGCCGTGCCCGATGTGCACCCTGTGGACCGACGGCTACAACGGCATCGCCCACCACATCGCCCGAAACGCCGACTTCGTCATCGCCGCGGCCGCCGACCCGCCCGCCCTGCGGCAGCTCGCCCGCGACCGCGGCTGGTCCCGGCTGCGCCTGCTGAGCTGCGGGGACAGCACCTTCAAATACGACCTCGGCAGCGAGGACAAGGACGGCGAGCAGGACTCCACGATCTCGGTCTTCACCCGGGACGGCGATGGCACGGTCCGCCACCGCTACTCCGCCCATCCGCGCATGGCCGAGGACATCAAGGAGCGCGGGATCGACCTCCTCAGCCCCGTCTGGAATCTGCTGGACCTGACGCCGGGCGGCCGCGACGACTGGTACCCGCGGCTGGACTACTGACCAGCATCACGCACATTGACATGTCCACACAGGGCTCTTATGGTCCAGGCCATTCCTATCCGTATTCGGAACTGCGTTCCCATTCGTGAACGGAAGAGGTCACCGGATGGCACGAACCAGAACCGCCCTGTGCACCGTTCTCGCCCTGCTGGCCGGCCTGCTGAGCCTTCAGTTCACCGGCCCGGCCGCCCCACGGGCGACGGCCGCACCGGCCACCTTCGCCCACCCCGGCGTCCTGGTGAGCCGCGCCCAGCTCGACTACGCCCGATCGAAGGTGCAGGCCGGCCAGCAGCCCTGGAAGGCCGCCTACGAGGACATGCTGGCCAGCTCCTACGCCTCGCTCTCGCGCACCCCCAAGCCGCGGGCCGTCGTGGAGTGCGGCTCCTCGTCCAACCCCAACTACGGCTGCACCGACGAGCGCCAGGACGCCATCGCGGCCTACACCGACGCGCTCGCCTGGTACTTCACCCGGGACAGCAGATACGCCAAGAAGTCGATCGAGATCATGGACGCCTGGTCGGCGACCATCACCGATCACACCAACAGCAACGCGCCACTGCAGAGCGGCTGGTCCGGATCCACCTGGCCGCGGGCCGCCGAGATCATCAAGTACACCTACGACGGCGGCTGGCCCGGCGCCGGCCGCTTCGCGACCATGCTGCGCAACGTGTATCTCCCCGAAGTGATCAACGGCGCGGCGACCAAGAACGGCAACTGGGAACTGGTCATGACCGAGGCGGCGATCGGCATCTCGGTCTTCATCGAGGACCGCGCCAGTTACGACAAGGCGGTCGCCACCTATCTCGCCCGCGTCCCGGCGTACATATATCTGACCAGCGACGGCGATCTGCCCAAGCCGCCCGCGGACAGCAGCATCGACACCAGCGCCGAGATCATCAAGTACTGGCAGGGCCAGAGCACCTTCGCCGACGGCCTCGCCCAGGAGACCTGCCGCGACTTCGGGCACACCGGATGGGGCATCGCCTCCGTCGCGGACATCGCGGAGACCAGCCGCATCCAGGGCCAGGACCTCTATCCGAAGATCCAGGACCGGCTGCGCTACGCGCTGGGCTTCCACACCTCCTATGAGAACGGCACCGCCGTGCCGTCCTGGCTGTGCGGCGGCTCGGTCAAGAAGGGCCTCGCCGAGGTCACCGAGGTCGGCTACAACGCCCTCCACAACCGCCTCGGCATCGCCATGTCCAACACCCAGCAGTACACCGAGGGACATCGGCCGTCCGGCACGGACAACTACTTCAACGCGTGGACGACCCTCACCCACGCGAACAACCCCTCCTGACCGTCACCGATCATCGATCACCGGTCGCCGGGCCGTCGGCCCGGCGACCGCGGTGAGAACTCCCAGGCCGCGACGGTGCACTGCCGGACGCGATACGGTGCGCGGACAGTCAACCGCGCGGCCACCCGCTCCCTTAACATGGCCCGGCCCCCTGGGCGGATCACCCGTGAGGGCGTCCCCGCCCCGGGTGGTCGAGGGACGCATACAACGGGATTTTTCATAGCGAAGCAGGATGATGCTCCATATGATGGGGATCACCAGCGCACGCATGGACCGGACAGACACACACGGACCGGCGGCGTCAGGTGGCGCCGATCAGCCCGGGGTGGGAGACGCATGGCACAGGCCGCAGACACAGCGCGGACCATCATCCTGACCGTGGACGACGACCCTGGAGTGTCCCGTTCCGTAGCCCGCGACCTGCGGCGACGCTATGGCGCAGGGTATCGCGTGGTGCGCTCGGAGTGCGGGGAGTCCGCCCTTGACGCGCTGCGGGAGCTCAAGCTGAGGGGGGACGCCGTCGCGGTGATCCTCGCCGACTACCGCATGCCGCGGATGAACGGCATCGAGTTTCTGGAGCAGGCGCTCGACATCTACCCCGGCGCCCGCCGTGTGCTGCTGACGGCCTACGCGGACACCGACGCGGCCATCGACGCCATCAATGTCGTCGACCTCGACCACTACCTGCTCAAACCGTGGGACCCGCCCGAGGAGAAGCTCTACCCGGTCCTGGACGATCTGCTGGAGGCGTGGCGGACCAGTGAGCACCGGCCGGTGTTCACCACCAAGGTCGTCGGACACCGCTGGTCGGCGCGCTCATCGGACGTACGGGAGTTCCTGGCCCGCAACCAGGTGCCGTACCGCTGGTACTCGTCCGATGAACCGGAAGGGCGGCGGCTGCTCTCCGCGGCGGGCGAGGACGGACTGCGGCTGCCGCTCGTGGTCACCCCGGACGGCACCGCGCTCGTCGAGCCCGAGGACCGGGACCTCGCCGCCCATGTGGGTCTGGCGACGACACCTGCGGCCGACTTCTACGACCTCGTCATCATCGGCGGCGGACCCGCCGGGCTCGGGGCGGCCGTGTACGGGGCCTCCGAGGGGCTGCGGACGGTCCTGGTGGAGCGGTCGGCGACCGGTGGCCAGGCGGGTCAGAGCTCGCGGATCGAGAACTACCTCGGCTTTCCGGACGGCGTGTCCGGGGCGCAGCTCACGGACCGGGCCCGCCGCCAGGCGGCGAAGTTCGGCGCCGAGATACTGACCGCGCGCGAGGTCACCGGGTTGGAGGTCAACGGCGCGGCGCGCGTCGTCCGGTTCTCGGACGGCTCCGCGATCGCCGCACACGCCGTGATCCTCGCCACCGGCGTGTCGTACCGGGAGCTGGACGCGCCCGGGGTGGCCGATCTGACCGGGTGCGGGGTGTTCTACGGCTCCGCGCTGACCGAGGCGACCGCCTGCCAGAACCATGACGTCTATATCGTCGGCGGCGCGAACTCCGCCGGCCAGGCCGCGATGTATCTGGCCCGGGGCGCCAAGTCGGTCACCCTCGTCGTGCGCGGGGAGTCCCTGTCGGCCTCGATGTCGCACTATCTCGTCCAGCAGGTCACGGACGCGCCCACGATCTCGGTGCGTACGAACACGGTCGTCGAGGCCGCCCATGGCGCGCACCAGTTGGAGCGGCTCACCCTGCGCGACACCACGACCGGCCACAGTGAGCTCATCGACGCCCAGTGGATGTTCGTGTTCATCGGCGCGGCCCCGCTGACCGACTGGCTGGGCGACACCGTGCTCAGGGACTCCCGCGGATTCATTCTGACCGGCCCCGATCTGACCCCCGACGGGCGCCCGCCGGCCGACTGGGAGCTGGACCGGCCGCCGTACCACCTGGAGACCAACGTCCCCGGGGTGTTCGTGGCGGGAGACGCGCGGGCCGAGTCCGCCAAGCGCGTCGCCTCCGCCGTCGGAGAGGGAGCCATGGCGGTCATGCTGGTGCACCGGTATCTGGAGCAGTCATGAACGCATTGCGGTGCGACCCCCAGGAGATCGGCTCCCTGTTCCTGTTCGAGAAGTTGTCCCCCGAGCAGCTTGCGCGGCTGTGCCGCGACGGCCGGGTGCAGGGGTTCGAACCGGGACCGGTGTACGCCGAGGGCGACGCGGCCACCTGCTTCTATGTGCTACTCGAGGGGAAGCTCGTGCTCTCCCGCCGGGTCGGCACGCAGGACGTGGAGGTGAACCGGAGCTCCAGCCGCGGTGTGTACGCGGGAGCGTTCCACGCCTATCTGGGCGACCGCGTCCAGCAGGTGTACACCAGCTCGCTGCGGGTCGTCGAGCCGTCGCGGTTCTTCGTACTCCCCGCCGAGACGTTCTCCGGCATCATGCACGACTGGTTCCCCATGGCGGTCCATCTGCTGGAGGGGCTGTTCTTCGGCAACAAGAACACCCAGCAGGCCATCGGGCAGCGGGAACGGCTCCTGGCTCTCGGCTCGCTGACCGCGGGTCTCACCCATGAGCTGAACAACCCGGCCGCGGCGGCGGTGCGCGCCACTTCGGCGCTCAGGGAGCGGGTCGCCGGAATGCGCCACAAGCTCGGCGCCATCGCGGCGGGCCCGTACCAGCGGGACACCCTGCAGATCCTCGTCGAGGTCCAGGAGCGTACGGCCGAGCGCGTCGCCAAGGCCACCGCCCTGAGCCCGCTGGAAACCGCGGACCGTGAGGACGCCCTCTCCGACTGGCTGGACGACCACGGCATCGAGGACGGATGGCGGCTCGCGCCGACGTTCGTCCAGGCCGGCCTGGACACCGACTGGCTGGACAACGTCGTGGCGGCGGTGGGCGAGGACACCCTCCCAGGGGCCGTACGGTGGCTGAACTACACCGTCGAAACCGAGCTCCTGATGAACGAGATCGAGGACTCGACCACCCGCGTCTCGGGCCTCGTCAACGCGGCCAGGCAGTACTCACAGCTCGACCGAGCCCCCTACCAGGTTTCCGATGTGCACGAACTGCTGGACAGCACCCTGCTGATGCTCTCGGGGAAGATCGGCCCGCACATCACCGTCGTCAAGGACTACGACCGCACGCTGCCGAAGATCCCCGCATATCCCGGCGAGCTCAATCAGGTATGGACAAACCTGATCGACAACGCGGTCTGCGCGATGAACACCATGGACGACCAGGGCACCTTGACCGTGCGTACCGCGCGCGACGGCGACCATCTGCTCGTGGAGTTCGGCGACACGGGGCCGGGCATTTCCGCGGATATCCGCGACCGCGTCTTCGACCCCTTCTTCACCACGAAACCGGTGGGTCAGGGCACCGGGCTCGGCCTGGACATCTCATGGCGCATCGTCGTCAACAAACACCACGGCGACCTCCGCATGGAGTCCGCCCCGGGCGACACCCGCTTCCAGGTGCGCCTCCCGCTGACCGCCACCGACCTCGATGCCGGGCAGTCCGACACCCCTCAGTCCGGTACCTCACAGGAGCCCTCATGACCTCGCAGAACGGAATAGACCCCTCGGTGCCGCCGAGTGGCACCGGTTGCGTCGAGTGTGACGCCGTCGACGGATGGTGGTTCCATCTGCGGCGCTGCGCGCAGTGCGGCCACATCGGCTGTTGCGACGATTCGCCCGCGAAGCACGCGACCGCGCATGCCACGGCCACCGGGCATCCGCTGATCCGCAGCTTCGAACCGGGCGAGGGCTGGTTCTGGAACTTCGAGACCTCCGAGCTGTACGAGTCCGGACCGCCGCTGGCCCCGCCGGAGAGCCACCCGGCCGACCAGCCGGTGCCCGGTCCCGCGGGGCGGGTGCCCGAGAACTGGGCGCAGACGCTGGGCTAGCGCACAGGTGACCCGGTAGAGATCGCCGTCGGCCGCATTCTGGCCGGGCGGCGAGCCGATCTCCGTGGTGGAGAGCTGAGCCCGTATCAACCGCCTGGATCAAGCCACGGTCAGTGCTGTCAGAACCATTGCCCTGGAGACGCAGGGCTTGTTAGCTTGCGCCCGCCGTAAAAACGATTCAATCAGCGACACGGCGGGAGTCACTTCATGGCAGTCAGCCGTCGGACCTTCGTACGCACCGGCATGACCGGAGTCGCCGCCGCGGTCACCGCGGGCTGGCGGGTCGGCGACGCCGTCGCCCAGACGTCGCCGCGGCGCCCGGGCGGAATCGACCGGCATGCGCTCGTATCGCGCCATGACGTGGTGCGTACGGCCAGCGATCCGCGGACCCCGCTCCAGGTGGGCAATGGACAGCTCGCGTTCGGCGCCGATGTGACGGGGTTGCAGACCTTTCTGCCCTTCGCCACCCTGTCCGACTGGGGCTGGCACAGCGATCCGCTCCCGGACGGCCAGACCCCGTCTGACTTCGCCGGACAGGTCTGGGACACCCATGGCCGGCCGGTCCGTTACGACATTCCCGACCCGCGGCACCCGGAACTCTCCGACTGGCTGAGGGCGAACCCGCACCGGATCAATCTGGCCCGCATCGGCCTGAAGCTGCTGCGCGCCGATGGAACGGAGGCGGTCGAGGCCGATCTGAGCGGCTGCCACCAGCGGCTGGACCTGTGGACCGGAACGTTGCACTCCCGGTTCACCCTGGAGGGCAGCCCGGTCACGGTGCGGACGAGCTGCGGCCCCGATCTGGACGCGGTGGCCGTACGGATCGACTCGCCGTTGGTGGCCGATGGCCGGCTCGCGGTGTTCATCGACTTCCCGTACGCCAATGGGGCGGAGAAGTTCTCCGCACCCTTCGTCGGCGTCTGGGACCGCCCGGATGCCCACACCACACGGCTGCGGACCCGCGGGCCCCGCCGCGCGGACATCACCCATGAGCTCGACGACACCCGCTACACCGTGGGCCTCGTCTGGCGGGGCGGCGGGGAACGGCCATCCCGGGCCGACGGCCATCCGCACCGGTATCTGCTCGGCGGTGGCGCGGGCACTCGGCTGGAGGCCACCTTCCTCTTCGCGCCCCGGCCCTCCCCCCGGGTGCCCACCGCCGCGGCGGTCGAGTCGGCCGCGGCCAGGGCCTGGCCGGCGTTCTGGCGCTCCGGCGGGGCCCTCGACCTCTCGGCCAGCACGGATTCCCGGTGGCGGGAGCTGGAGCGCCGGGTGGTGCTCAGCCAGTATCTGCTGGCGGTCAACGAGGCCGGCAGCACCCCGCCCCAGGAGTCCGGACTGGTCAACAACGGGTGGTACGGCAAGTTCCATATGGAGATGTACTGGTGGCACGCCGCGCACTACGCCCTGTGGAACCGCTGGCCGCAGCTGGACCGCGGCGTCGGCGTCTATCAGAGCTTCCTCGACTCGTCCCGGGAACGCGCCCGGCTCCAGGGGTACCAGGGCGCCCGCTGGCCCAAGATGACCGATCCCGGCGGCCGCCAGTCGCCCGGTGAGATCAACGCGCTGCTGCTCTGGCAGCAGCCCCATCCGATCTTCCTCGCCGAGCTGGACTACCGGGCCCATCCGACCCGGGCGACGCTGGACAAGTGGCGGGATGTCGTCTTCGCCACGGCCGAGTTCATGGCCTCGTACGCCTTCGAGGACGCGGGCCGCCAGGTGCTGGGCCCGCCCCTGCATCTCGTCTCCGAGAACAGCGACCCCAAGGTCACCGTGAACGGCGCCTTCGAACTGTCCTACTGGCGCTTCGGACTGCGGCTGGCGCAGCGGTGGCGCGAGCGGCTGGGGCGGCCCGCGGACCCCGGCTGGCAGACGGTGCTCGACGGCCTCGCGCCGCTGCCCGTGCAGGACGGGGTGTATGTGGTGTACGAGGGGGTGCACGACATGTGGACCGAGTACATCTACGACCACCCCTCGCTGGTCGGCCTGTACGGCTGGCTGCCGGGGTATGACGTGGACGTGACGATCATGCGCGCCACCGCCCGCAAGGTGTGGGACGTATGGGCCTGGGATGCCGCCTGGGGCTGGGACTTCCCGATGCTCGCGATGAACGCGGCGCGGATGGGCGAGCCCGACCGCGCCATCGACTTCCTGCTGCATGAGAAGTTCGGGTTCGACGACGCCGGGATGCCGCTCGGCGGCTCCCGGGTCGCCACGCCGTACTTCCCGGGCGCGGGCGGGCTGCTCTACGCCGTGGCCCTGATGGCCGCCGGGTGGGACGGTGCCGAGGGCGATGCGCCCGGCTTCCCGTCCGACGGGCGGTGGCGGGTGCGGTGGGAGGGGTTGGCACGCGCCGTATAGGGCCGGAACGGTCGGCTCAAGGTTTTCTGGCCACGCCGCCGAACATGGAGACATCGGCATCCGACAGCTTGCCGAGCGCGGGGTCGTCGGGACGCCAGCGGTGGATCGGGACCAGCCCCGGCTCGACCAGCTCCAGCCCCTGGAAGAACTGTTGGATCTCTTCCTTAGGGCGCTGCCGCACGGGCACCCGCGATGCCGCGTAGACGTCCGCCGCGCGCTTCATCTCCTCGGGAGCGAAGTCCGAGGTGCCGTAGGTCAACGCCAGGTAGCTCCCGGAGGGGAGGGCGTCCACCAGCTCGCCGAGGATGGCGTAATGGTCGTACTCCGGGGGGACGAAGTGCAGGATTGAGATCATCATCAGCGCCACCGGCCTGCTCAGATCCAGCGTCTCCAGCAGCTCAGGGGCGGTGAGTATGGAGCGGGGCTCCCGCAGATCGGCCTCCGCGTAGGCGGTCATTCCCTGCGGGGCGCTGGTGAGGAAGGCGCGGGCGTGCGTCAGCACGATCGGGTCGTTGTCTGTGTAGACAATGCGCGCCTCAGGGGCGATTTCCTGGATGACCTGGTGGAGGTTGGGCGAGGTGGGAATTCCCGTCCCGATGTCCAAGAACTGCCGGATCCCGGCCTCTTCGGCGAGCATGCGCGCCGATCGGCGCATGAAGTACCGATTGTTCCGCGCGATGGTGCGGGCGTGCGGCAGGACGGCCAGCACCTTCTCAGCCGCCGCTTGGTCCGGAGGGTAGTTGTCCTTCCCGCCCAGGAAGTAGTCGTACATGCGCGCGGAATGCGCACTTCCCGTGTCGATCTCATCGGCCGACCAGCTCATCCGGGTCAGTGCCCCTCTCCGTTCTGTCGTATACGAGGTGCTGCGGCCCGGTCCGCCCGCACCACAAGGTCAGGGCTCGGAGCGGGGCGCAAAGCCATGCGGGGGAAACTCTCGCATCAATCGCTGGGCCGCCGCTTCCAATTGGCGTTGTTTACGGAATCCGGCCCGGATCATGGCCACCAAGGCCACCTCCAGGAGGGTGAAGAAGGTGGCGGGGACCAGCAACACCATCTTGTCGGTGGCGATGGCCTGCACGACCATCACGACGACGCCCAGCAGTACCACCGCCATGACCGGCACCAGCTTGACCAGCTTGCGCTCGCCTTTGATCATCGCGGCGTGGTTGCGGGCGGCGCGGGCGCTGCGTCCGTGGAACGCCGGGTGCGCCTCGGCCGCCTCCCAGGGCGTACCGGGCGGCAGCGCCTCGAACCGTGCCACCGGGTCGGGGTCGGGGACGAAGATCCGCCGGCGGACGGACTTGTTGCCCAGGGTGCGGGCGTAGCGGTAGCCGTAGGCGGTGGCCAGTTGGATGGCCTGGTCGGGCAGGAGTTGTGTGTTGGCGATCGCGACCTCGGGCCGGCCGTCGAACAGCGGCGCGTACTGGGCCCGCCGCCGCTCCCCGAGGCGTGATACGCGCTGGGAGAAGGTACCGCCTTCGCCGCTCATCATGTGCTCCGACCGTCAAGGGGTAGGTCCGGGACAGAGCGCACATTATCCCAGGTCCGCGGGGTGATCAGGGGCGGGGCGGGTGCTGCCCGATCGGCGTTGAAACGTCCCGGACTGAAACGTCCCGGCCGCCGCTGCGTATCTGCTGTCACGGGATCGCCCGCGCCCTGACCACCTGCCACAGTCAAGGAACTGCCCCATGAACACGTCTGCTTCTCTCGGTTCTCTCGGCGTCACCGGCCTGGGAGTCATGGGCCGCAACCTGGCCCGCAACTTCGCCCGCCACGGCTACCCCGTCGCCGTCCACAACCGCACCGTGAACCGCACCCATGCGCTCATCGAGGAGTTCGGCCACGAGGGCACCTTCGTCCCGGCCAAGACCGCGGAGGAGTTCGTGGCCGCTCTGGAGCGCCCCCGCCGTCTGGTGATCATGGTGCAAGCAGGCGCGGCCACCGACGCCGTCATCGACGAGTTCGCCCCGCTGCTGGAGCCCGGCGACATGATCATCGACGGAGGCAACGCCCATTTCAGCGACACCCGCCGCCGCGAGGCCGCGCTGCGCGAGCGCGGTCTCCACTTCGTCGGCGCCGGCATCTCCGGCGGCGAGGAGGGCGCCCTCAACGGTCCGTCCATCATGGTCGGCGGCTCGGCGGAGTCGTACGGCGTCCTCGGCCCGATGTTCGAGGCCATCAGCGCGAAGATCGACGGCGAGCCGTGCGCGACCCATATCGGCACCGACGGTGCCGGACACTTCGTCAAGATGGTCCACAATGGCATCGAGTACGCCGATATGCAGCTCATCGCCGAGGCGTACGACCTGCTCCGCCAGGTCGCGGGATACACCCCGGCCGAGATCGCGGACATCTTCCGCACCTGGAACGAGGGCCGGCTCGGCTCTTATCTGATCGAGATCACCGCCGAAGTCCTCGCCCACACCGACGCCGACACCGGCGGCCCCTTCGTCGACGTCGTCGTCGACGCCGCGGGCCAGAAGGGCACCGGCCGCTGGACCGTGCAGACCGCCCTTGACCTGGCCTCCCCGGTCACCGCCATCGCCCAGGCCACCTTCGCCCGCGCCGCCTCCGGCCAGGCCGAGCTGCGCGCCGCCTACCGCGGTCTGCCCGGCGGCACCACGCCGCCGCTCAGCCGCTCCGAGGCCACGCGGTTCACCGGACAGGTCGAGCACGCCCTGTACGCCTCCAAGGTCATCGCGTACGACCAGGGCTGGAAGATGATCCAGGACGCGGCGGCCGAGTACGGCTGGAAGATCGACCTCGGAGCGGTCGCCCGGATCTGGCGTGGCGGTTGCATCATCCGCGCCTCCTTCCTGGACCGCATCCGCGCCGCGTACGCCGCCGATCCGGAGCTGGTCAGCCTGGTCGGCGAGAAGACCTTCGCCGCGGAGATCACGGACGCCCAGGTGCCCTGGCGCGAGATCGTGGCCTCCGCCGCGCGCCGTGGCATCCCCGTCCCCGCCTTCTCCACGGCCCTCGCCTACTACGACACCCTGCGCGCGGACCGCCTGCCCGCCGCGCTCCTCCAGGGCCAGCGCGACTTCTTCGGCGCCCACACCTATCGGCGCACCGACCGCCCCGGCACCTTCCACACCCACTGGTCCCACCCCGACCGCCCGGAGACGAGCGGCTGAACCTCAGGGCACCCCGGGTGCGGCCCCGGACACCACCGTCCGGAGCCGCACCCGCCGTCCGCCGCGCCGCGATCAGCGCAGCGGCATCGGGTCCTTGACGCCGGCGCGCGCGGCGGGCATCGCCACGCCCTGCGAGCTTCCCGACACCCCGGTGCCCACCGATGCGGGCGCCGAGGCGATCACGCTCGCGTTGCCGAGCGCCCGGACGGTGCCGGGGTCCAGACGGGTGGCGCGGGAGCGGATGTTGGTGCCCGTGACATGGGACCAGTGGTGGATGATCCGGTCCATGACCGGGCGCAGCTGCGAACCGCGGGTGTAGAAGTACTCCGGCTGCTGGGTCGGCTCCAGCCTCCGCTCGATCGAGTACAGCAGCAGCGAGACATCAGGCCCGAGTTGCAGGAACGACCGGGAGTCCTGGTGTGCGTCCAGCTTGACCCGGGCGCCGAGCCGCCGCAGCCGCTCGTGCGGGGTGCTGGCGGTGGCCCGCAGGTCCCGCACCACCGGGCTCTCCCAGCTGACCGCCAGATGCAGCCAGGACAGGAAGGTCACCGCGACGAACTCCTCGTGCGCAAGCCCTGCCTGCGAGGGGCCGCGCCGGTCCAGCATGACGTCCCCGATCTCCTGGACCAGGTCCTGGATGCGGAAGTCGTCCGTCGGATTGGCGCCCGAGGTGTTGCTGGAGTGCTGGATGCCGATGGACACCTCCTCCAGCAGCTGCCCGAAGAGCACCGGGAAGCGGTTGTTGGCGACATCGGTGCGGTGGTACGGATACGCCCCGGGCTTGCCGCCACGGCCGTGGTTCAGATCGAGCCCGAGCAGCCGGTGGTAGGCGTTGCGGCGGACGGCGTCCGCGTCGGGCCGCAGCTCGCCGGTGACGGCGAGCACGGAGAACGGGCCGGGGTCGCGGAAGAACAGCCGCTCGGTCTGGTCCAGCCACTGCAGGGTCTCGGCGGACGGTGTGTTGAAGTTCTCCGTGTTGAAGAAGGACACCAGGATGCGGCGGAAGATCTCCAGGATCCGGGTGTTCTCCATCATGTAGGCGTAGACGAGATGGTCGGTCTTCTCCGGCAGCGGCAGCTCGGTGCCCTGGAAGCTCGTCAGCACTCGTCTCGCGTTCTCCTGGGCCTCGCGGGCGTACGCGGGGTCCCGTACGGGGAAGGACTCGCTCTTCTGCTGCCAGGTCGCCTCGATCAGCGAGGCCAGATCGCCCGCCGTCTGCCGCGAGATGAACTCCGCCACCTGCGCGAATGTCTTCTTGGGCTGGGAAGCCGCCAGCAGGGCGCCGGCGAGTTGCATAAACACGGGTCGGTCACCTCTCGGGAGTCAGGACATCGGCGGACAGGGAGAGCCTGCGGCGCGAGACGGTCGCGTCCGGGCTGTACGTCCGTGTCTCGCCCGCCGTGTCCTTGTAGACGACGCTGCCGGTGACAGCGAAGGGGCCGGGCCCTTTCGGGATGCTCACAGGGGCCACGAGATAGCCGCCCGGGGCCACGGTGGGCTTCTGCCCGCCCGGGTAGGTGTACTTCTCCACCCCGTCGATCCTGATCGAGACCTTGAACGCCTCGGGCTTCGACGGTGAGTTCACCACATGTGTGATGACCTGCGCCTGCAACTCGACCGCGTCGCTCCAGCGGGTGGCGAACGGCGGATACGCGGGTGTCGGCTTGCGCCCGGCGATGGCGTCGTGCGCGGTCAGGAACTCGGCGTACAGGGAGTTGAACGAGGCCGCGCCCAGCCTCTCCTCGTCGGTGAGCTCCTGCCGGGCCAGCCGCCGCGGCAGCAGACGCAGTTGGTCGACGATCTGCTGGAGCGGGTTGGGGGCCGGTTCCGCCACGACGGCTATGGCATTGCCTGACTCGATCGGTTTGGGTGTGCTCGTGGTCGGTTTGGGTGTGCTCGTGTTGGTCATGGTCAGCCTTTCCTGCCGAGCGCCAGCAGCCAGTTCTCGAACTCCGCGCGTGCCTGCTGTGCATCCGGGCCGTCGAGTGACAGCCGCAGGCAGCCCAGGGCGAGAATCCGGAGCGGTTCCGCATCGGCCCAGTAGTCGGATGTGTAGAGCGCGGGCCCGCCGCGTCGGGCCAGGGCGGCCAGCTCGCCGGGCGACACCCGGCCGGGATCCAGCAGCTCCGCGAGCGGACGTCCGCGGAAGGCGGACGCGGACTGGCGCAGACACGCGCGCGCCAGCCGGGGGATCACCGGTACGGCCCGCCGCAGCGCGTCCCGGCGCTCCGTCGGAAGGTCGTCGAGCGGGTACGAGCGCAGCCAGGCGCGCTCCATGTCGTCCCAGGGCCCGCTGCCGTACCAGTCGCGGCACATCGCGGCGCCGAGCAGGACGCGCAGATACGCGGGCGGGTGCGGGTCGCCCACCAGGATGGTGGTCACGGCCTGTGGCGGTCCCGCGATGACGTCGTGCAGGGCGGCCAGCGCCGCGTAGCCGGTGTGCGCGAAGGCGTACGCGTCCGCGGCGATCTCCTGCGCCCACTGCGCCCAGGCGTCGGCGACGTCCTCGCCGCCCGGGCGGGCGGCAGTGTGCAGCGCGCGGGCCAGTTCCTCGTTCCAGCCGAGCTGGAACGCGACCTGGTGGCCGGTCTCATGGATGAGCGCGGTCGGCCGGAGCAGATTGTGCCGGGTGATCTTGATGGCGGCCACCGGGCTGATCGCCGCCGGATCCCACAGCCGCACCCCGGCGCGGAGGATCGAGGCCCCCATCCCCTTGTCGATGTAGGTGAGCACTTCGGGCACGGGCTGCCCGAGGCGCGGGAGGACCGCCGTCATACTGCGGACGGCGAGATAGTCGCAGGCGCGCAGCAGAGCGGCCAGCCGCTGCCCGGTACGGGTGTTGACGGCGTCACCGTAGAAGTCGGCGACGGTCTCCACCCGCTGGATGTCGCGGCGCACCGCCACCACGCCCCGGCGCACGGCCTGCACTTCCCGGGCCGTACGGGCCCGGGCCAGCGCGCCCGCGAGCGCGCGTGTCTTCGGGCGCAGCCGGTCCACGGCGCGCTGCAGTTCGGAGCGCAGGGCCAGGCCGAGCCGGTGTTCCAGCGAGGCCCAGGCCGCCGCCGAAGCGAAGTTCTCCGGCTGGGCCAGGCCCTCGGTGGCGGCGGTCCAGTGTGCGAGCTGCCGGGCGGTCTGGACACGCAGCGCCGCCGTGTCCGGTCCCTCCTGCGGTGCGGTGGCGGTGTCGGCGGGCCCCGGCGCAGCCGTCGCGCCGTCGTGTACGGCGGCGGGCTGGGGCGCCTCGACCGGTACCGCTCTGGGTCTCGGCCGGAGCGTGTCAACCACGGTGGCGGCCCGCCTTGACCTCCACCTTGGCGGCGGGCTCGGCGGCGAGTGCGCCGATGGCCCGGGCCACCTCGGACCGGGAGGGCAGCCGACGCCCCAGGATGCCGGTGACGATCCCGACCAGCGGGGCCCCGGGCAGGGTGACGACCAGTGTGACCCCGTCCCGCGGATCCTGCAGCGCGCGGACGAACTCGTCGACGCGGCCCTTGAAGTACTGCGCGAACGCCTGGCCCGCCGCCCGCTTCAGCCCCTCCGCGATGGCCTCGCGCAGCCGTGGCGGGAGCGACGAGACGAACTCCTCGCCCTCGTCGGCCGGGGACAGATGCGAGGGCTGCTCGTGCGCCTCGCGGAACACCCGTACATTCCGGCCCTCGCCGCCGAGCAGCGCCGTCGCCGTGGACTCGGCCAGCGCGGAGGCGAGAGCGCCGAGGAAGGGGCCCACGGCGGGCGGTGTGCCCGCCGACCGCAGGATCTCCTGCGCCTGTTCCTCGGCCAGGTGGAGCGCGATGGTCAGGCTCTCCTGGCCGGCCCGGGCGTCCACGGTGACCTGCGCCTCGGTGGGCCTGCGCAGCTGCTCGGGCGCCTCCGCGCCACCGCCCGCGGCCCGGGCCGGGTCCGAGCCCGGCTGCCGGTCGGCGAGCTCGATGCCGTACAGCCGCACTCCCCTGGGCAGTTGGCGCCCCTTGACCACCTTCGGGGGCTGCGCCATGCCGAGCCCGGGGTGGCCGAGGAGCGAGTCGGCGGCCTGCCGGGTGAGCGGGAGCAGGGCCAGCAGCCGGGCGCCGCCGCGGCCGGCGCCGCGCTGCTCGGCGGCCTGGATCTGGCGCGCCCACGTGTGGGCGCCGGCCTCGTACAGATGGATCTTCAGCCGGACCGGGAAGGCGCGCACCCGGAACTGGTCGCGCAACACCGTGGCCAGCGGTGTCCCGCCGCCGGTGCGCAGCGTGGCGGCCTGCTTGGCGCCGACCTCCGCCTCGAAGACGCGCGAGTACTTCTTGTAGCGCAGCGCTCCCTTGGCGCCGCGCGGCAGCGGCACCCACATGCCCTTCACCCCGCGGGCCTCCGTCTCCTCCAGGTCCTCGCGCAGGAGGGTGGAGGGGATGTTCGCGGCGGCGGCGACGTTGAACGCCTTGCCCGCGGCCACCTCGAGGCGTACCGGGTCCTCCAGCTCCTCCGCGGGGAGCTGGGCGAGCTGCCGTACGGTGTCCTCGGCGGTGGCGGCGAGCGCACTCGCAGCCAGCCGCTCCGGCGCCTCCGCGGCGGTCTCCAGGCTGAGGAGCT
>NZ_MUNE01000076.1 GCF_002154605.1 Streptomyces milbemycinicus
GTGTCGGGGTGGTGGCGGGCGGCGTCCCCCGGCAGGCGGTCGCGGGGTGGTGCCAGGTGGTCGGCCAGCTCGGTCGGGAAGATCTCGAGGCCGATCGCGGCCTCGGCCCCGATCGCGGTCCGCGCGCCGCCGTCGCCCGCCGCGTCGTGGCGCGGATACCGGACGGTCAGATCTCCCAGCTCAAACATGAGTTGCCCCGTCTCATCCCCGCCTCGCACGTCCGACGGCCGGACGGTAAGCGCTTGCTCCGACACCGGTCAAGGGGTGGGGCGAGTCGTGTTCAAAGCGTTGACGCGCACTCCTCGGCGGCTTATGTTCCCGGTCCGAAGTTACGAGCGGCATTCGAAATAGCGAACAGCGCTGCCTGTGCAGCAGGAATGAGCCGCAATGCAACGATCCTCCCCAACCCGCCGCGGGGTGCTCACCGGGCTCGGCGCCCTCGCCGCCGCCGGCGCCGTGGGCGCGGGTGCCGCCGGTTGCGCCGCGCCCTCGTCTGTCGGCGCGGGCAAGACCCGGCTGCGCTACTGGCATCTCTTCGGCGGTGGCGACGGCGTCAACATGAAAGCGATGCTGGACGCCTACAGCGCGGCTCATCCCTCGATCGGCCTGGAGGCCGCCACGCTCCAGTGGGGCTCCCCGTACTACACCAAGCTCGGCATGGCGGGCGCGGGCGGGCGCGCCCCCGAGGTCGCGGCGCTGCATCTGGCCCGGCTCGCCGGGTTCGCGCCCGGCCGCCTCCTCGACGCCTTCGACCTCGATCTCCTCGCCGATCACGGGGTGACCGCCGACGACTTCCCCGAGGACATCTGGAAGCGCGGCGCGGTCGGCGGCAAGCAGTACGCCATCCCGCTCGACACCCACCCCATGGTGCTCTTCTACAACACCGAGGTGTGCGAGAAGGCCGGGCTGCTCGGCCCCGACGGCAAGCTCAAACCCATCCACGGCGCCGAGGAGTTCACCGCCGCGCTGCGCGCCGCCAAGAAGGCCACCGGAGCGCCGGGGCTGGTCACCGAGACCATCGGCGGCGATGTCGTCGGCCCCTGGCGGGTGTTCTCCACTCTCTACTCCCAGACCGGTGGAAAGGTCCTGTCCGCCGACGGCCGCCGTCTCGCCCTCGATGACGCCAAGGCGCTCAAGGCGCTCGAGTACATGGCCATGCTCGTCGACGAGGGGCTGTGCCACCGCCGCGTCGACTACCCGGGCTCCATCGCCGTCTTCAACGGCGGCAAGACCGCCTTCTACCTCAACGGCGAGTGGGAGATCAGCTCCTTCCGCACGACCAAGCTGCCGTTCTCCATGACCCGGGTGCCGGCCCTCTTCGGCCGCCCCACCGCCCAGGCCGACTGCCACTCCTTCGTCCTGCCCCATCAGAGGGACCGGGGCGGCGAGAGCAATGAAGCGGCCCACGGGTTCGTTGCCTGGATGCTCAAGCACACCGTCGAATGGGCCAAGGGCGGGCATGTGCCGGCGTATCTGCCGACGCTGGAGAACCCCGCGTATCTCAAGCTCCAGCCGCAGTCCGAATACCGCTCGGTCGTCAACGACGTCGCGCTCGACGAGCCCGCCTGGTTCGCCGGCTCCGCCTCCCTCATGTGGATCGAGCTCGGCTCGGCCTTCTCCGGGGTGTTCACCGGCTCCCGTACGCCCCAGAACGCGCTGAAAGAGGCCAAGTCCCGGCTGCGCGAGCTCCTCGACACCCCCAACCCCTTCGGAGGTGCGAAATGAGCGCGCCGACCGTCACCGCGCCCCCGCCCCGTTCCTCCGAGAGCACGGCCATCACCCCGCCCAGGACCGTACGCCGCCACTGGACCGAGCACGGGCTGGTCTTCGTCGCGCCCTTCCTCGTCGTCTACGCGCTCTTCCTCCTCTGGCCGCTGCTGTACGGCGTCAAGATGAGCCTCGGCGACGACAACATCGCCGGCACCGACAGCCACTTCATCGGCTTCGACAACTACGCCGAGGCCCTTCAGGACCCCGACGTCTGGTCCTCGCTGTGGAACACGGTCTGGTTCACCATCCTGTCCACGGTCCCCCTCGTCCTCGTCGGCCTGGGCCTGGCGCTGCTCGCGCACCATCTGCGGGTGGTCCAGTGGCTGTGGCGGCTGAGCTGGTTCGCGCCCTTCCTGCTGCCGTCGGGCGTCGTCGGGCTGCTCTTCATGTGGGTGATCTTCCCGTCCGACTTCGGCTTCGCCGACCAGGCGCTGGCCTCCCTCGGACTGCACCCCGGTATCGGCTGGCTCACCGATGAGCGCTACGCCATGCTGTCCATCGTCGCGACCACCGTCTGGTGGACCGTCGGCTTCAACTTCCTGCTGTATCTCGCCGCGCTCCAGGCCATCCCGCAGCATCTGTACGAGGCGGCGGAGCTGGACGGCGCGGGCGCCTGGGCCAGGCTGCGGAACATCACCCTGCCGATGCTGCGGCGCACCACGGGCGTTGTGGTCGTGCTGCAGATCCTGGCCTCGCTGAAGATCTTCGATCAGGTCTACATCATGACCGCGGGCGGCCCGGACGACTCCACCCGCCCGATCCTCCAGTACGTCTACCAGGCGGGCTTCACCGGCTACCGCATCGGCTACGCCTCCGCCGTCTCGTATCTCTTCTTCGCCCTGATCGTGATCGTCTCCCTGATCCATCTGCGGCTGACCCGCCGCGCGAGTGAGGAAGGCGCGCGGATATGAGCGCGGAGACAGCTGTGACACGGACGAAAACGGGCGCGAGCGCGGACGCCGGCGCGGGCCGCCGGTTCCGCTGGTCCCCGGGCCGGATCGCCATGCTGCTGATCGCGCTCGCGCTGGTGGTGCTGTGGGTGCTGCCGCTGGCGTGGGCGGTGGCCACCTCCCTCAAACCGGAGGGGGAGACCACCACGACGCCGCTGAAGTGGATCGGCTCGACGATTACCTTCGGCGCATACCGCGAGGTGTGGAAGTCGGGCGACATCGCTCAGTGGATGTTCAACTCCGCCTATATCTCGGTCATGACGACCCTGCTGACCGTGGTGCTGTGCGCCATGGCCGCGTACGGCTTCTCGCGCACCGAGTTCCGCGGCCGCAAGGTGCTCTACGGTCTGGTGCTGGCCGGGATCATGGTGCCGCCGCAGGTGCTGATGGCCCCGCTGTTCGCGGAGATGGTCTCCATGGGGCTCGTCGACACCTACTGGGGCGTGATCCTGCCGCAGGTCGCCGTGCCCGCGATGGTCTTCATCCTGGTCAAGTTCTTCGACGGGGTGCCGCGTGAGCTGGAGGAGGCGGCGTTCGTGGACGGGGCGGGGCGGTGGCGGGTCTTCTGGACCATTGTGATGCCGCTGTCCCGGCCGGTGCTCGCGGCCGTGGCGATCTTCACCTTCATCTCGACGTGGAACAACTTCCTGTGGCCGTTCCTGGTCACGACCGACCCGAACGGGATGACGCTGCCGGTGGGGCTGGTCAACGTCCAGTCCTCGTACGGGCTGCGGTACGCCCAGATGATGGCCTCGGTTGTGATCGCCGGTCTGCCGCTGCTGGTGGTCTTCACGCTCTTCCAGCGCCAGATCGTCCGCGGTGTGGCCCATACGGGGCTGGCGGGCCAGTGAGTGTCCCCCCACGGGGTGGTGTCGGTCTGCCCGGCCCGGCAGTCCGCCGGGCAGACCGAACCCACCGGCGACGCTCAGCTCCCCAGCACCACCGTGGTCAGCGACCGCGCCGGCAGCTCGACGCCCAGCTTTCCGCCTCGGACGTCCACCGCGCCGACCCGGCTCAGCGAATGCGTCTCGTCCGTGCGGTACACCGACCCGCGCGCGGAGCCGCCCGCACCGCCGCCCGTCAGCGCGTAGTCAGTCCGCACCGTGTCCGTCCCGGTGTTGAGGATTTCCAGCACCCGCTTCCCGTCCCGGTTGCGGAACGCCGTGATCTTGACGCCCGACGCCTCGGTCGCTGCGGCCACCCGCACCGCCCCCGGCCGGATGAATCTGCTGTACGCGGCCAGGGCCCACAGCCGCTTGGAGACGTGGTAGTCCGCCCCGTCCAGCTGGATCAGCCCGCGCGTGGCTCCGATCGAGGCGCCGAACCAGTACACATACGCGCTGGCGTGGGCGTCCGCGAGCGTGGTGTGGATGGCCTCGGCGACGGCCAGTCCGTCGTAGCCGGAGCCGTCGTCCCATGCCTCGTTCCAGGTGGCGCCGTTCGGGCTCCACTCGGACATCCAGGTGCGGCGGTTGGTCGGCAGCGGCTGGTCGGAGGGGGTGACGTACGGATGGCCGGTGTGCACCCCGACCAACGCCGCGGCCCGCGGATCCGCCTCGATCGCCGCGCTGAACGCCGCCTGCTGGTCCCATCCGGCGGCGTCGCAGCACACCAGGTTGAGCCCGGCCCGCCGCACGGTCGGCCCGAGCGCCTTGACCGTCTGCACCGCCTGCTCGGGCGTGAACTGCATGGACGCATACGAGGTGGACAGGTCCGGCTCGTTGGTGAAGCCGACATCGGTGATGCGGACGCCCTCCTGGCGGTAGAACTTCGCGTACTGCACGAGGTAGTCGGCGTATGCCTGCCGCCACTCCGGCTTGAGCGTGCCGCCGTTCGCGTCCGTGCCGTTGGTCTTCATATAGCCGGGAGCGCTCCAGGCGTCGGCGTAGAAGCGTTTGACGCCGTACGCCTTCGCCTCCTTCGCCAGCCACACCTGGCCGCCGTCGTCGCCGTCCCACTCATAGCGCGGTGTGGCCTCGGGGCCGCCCGGGTCGGTCGGCTGGATCGACTTCATGTGGTCGTAGACGTCGTCCGAGGACGAGCCGACGCCCAGCCGCAGAATGCTCAGACCGGCCCCGGACTTCCGGTCCAGCAGCAGGTCCAGGACCTCCCGCTGATGTTCGGGGGTCAGCCCGCGCGCGCCGTGCATGATGTCGGCGCGCTGGAAGGCCTGCGAGAAGCCGAAGCCGTCGATGGGCTGCTGGCGTTGGCCGAAGTCCACCCGGCCGGCGGTCCCCGCCGCGGTGCCGTCCCCGGCGTGGGCCTCCGGCACGGTCGCCGCCGTGCCCAGGAGGGCGACGGCCAGTGCGCCCGTCACAGCGGCGCGCATCACCTTGATCACAAGAGCGTCCTTTCCCCTGCCTCCGAAAAACTTCCGGAACGTCACCGAAACGTTCGAGGGAACGTAGAGGCAGCTGAGAGGCGAGTCAATCCCCTGGGACGAGGGAGGTGTTGAGGCCACCCATCGCATCGCGTACCGCCATGTGTTTCGGAGGGGCACCGAAAACATTCCGAAGGAGAGCCGAATGATCCACGCCAAGTCCGCGCGCACGCGCGCGGGCAGCCGCTTCCGCAGGGGCCGGCGACTCGCCGTCCTGGCGGCCGCCACGGCCTTCGCCCTGCTGCCGACCAGCGCCTCCGCCTACCCCAATCCGGGCCGGGTGACGGGCGATATCGTCGTGCACGACCCCACCATGATCCGCGCGAGCGACGGCACCTACCTGCTGTACTCCACCCACGGCGGTCTGGAGGCCCGCACCTCCACCGACCGGATCGCCTTCAGCCGCTCGGGGAACGCCTTCAACACCCCGCCGTCGTGGTGGAAGAACTACTCCTCGAGCAATGACCCCTGGGCGCCCGATATCTCGTACCAGGGCGGCAAGTACCTGATGTACTACGCCGTCTCGTCCTTCGGGTCCAGCAACTCCGCGATCGGGTTCGCCACCTCGTCCAGCGGCAAGGCGGGCACCTGGACCGACTACGGCATCGTGCACTCCACCACCGGCAGCAGCAACTACAACGCCATCGACCCCAACCTCTTCGTCGACGGCGACGGCAAGTGGTGGCTGTCCTTCGGCTCGTGGTGGTCGGGGCTGAAGATGATCCGGATCGACCCGTCCACGGGCAAGCAGTACTCCGGCGACAAGACCGTCTACGGCATCGCCTCCCGGCCCACCGGCACCAAGGCCGTCGAGGCGCCCACGGTCGTCAAGCGCAACGGCTACTACTACCTGTTCGCCTCGTACGACACCTGCTGCGCGGGCACCAGCTCCACGTACAAGATCAAGGCCGGCCGCGCCACCAGCCCCACCGGGCCGTACCTCGACAAGAACGGGGTCAACATGATGAACAACGGCGGCTCGGTGGTGCTGGAGTCCCACGGCCGCTACATCGGCCCCGGCGGACAGTCGGTCATGAGCGACGTCGACGGTGACCTGCTCGTCTACCACTATTACGACGGCGAGGACAACGGCACCCCGAAGCTCGGCGTCAACCTGCTGAGCTGGAGCGGGGGTTGGCCGACCGCGTACTGATCATGGTCTGACATGAACCTGACGCTTCGAGGAGGTGTACCAAGGGCAAATCTGGAGACGGATCACGAAGATCCTACGCGCGTAGCGCCTCCGCCCCTCGTCGCGAAGGGGCGGAGGCGCTACGGCACATCACCGACAGAGAGCAGAGATCCATGACGCAAGACCGCACCTGGAACAGACGCCGGTTACTGATGCTCGGCGGCGGCGCCGCGGCGGGCGCCGCGTTCGGACTGGGGGCCAAGGTGGCCACCGCGAGCGAGTCGGCCCCCACCGCCGTACCGACATCCTCGCGCTTCGATCTGACCCAGCCCTCGTACGATCTGTTCCGCCATGCGCGGCTGCACGACGCGAGGGTCCAGCAGTCGTTCTGCTTCGACAACGTCAACCGGCGCCTGTTCGTGGCCCAGCTCAAAGACGGCTCCGCGGACAGCAGCGGCGATCTGTGCATCACCCAGCTGGACTTCTCCGGCAATGAGCTCGGCTATATGTATCTGCTCGGATTCGGACACGCCGTGTCCATCGCCGCGCAGCCCGTGGGCACCAGCACCTATCTGTGGACCGAAGTGGACGTCAACAGCGGCGCCCGCGGCAAACGACTGGCCCGCTTCCGCTGGAGCAGCGGAACGACCCTCTCCAACACCTCCTCCGCGCTGACCAAGCACTCGCCCGTCTCCGACGCGACGGAGACCACCTGCGCGATCGACCCGGTGAACAACCGGATGGCGATCCGCTACCTCAACACCGCGGGCAGCAGGCGGTACGCGATCTTCAATGTGAACGAGGTCGCGGCCGGCAACTACTCCAACCGCCTGGCGGACTTCGCCCAGCCCAGCGACTCGGCCGTCTTCCAGGGCTACACGCTCTACGGAAGCTACGTCTACCAGCTGACCGGCACCGCCTACGGCGCCGACAACCCGTCCCCCGGCAACGCCTACACCTCCAGCGTCAACGTCAACACCGGGGCGCTCACCCAGCGGGCCTTCACCGGGGCGGGCTCCACGCTGACCTACCGCGAACCCGAAGGCATGGGGGTGTACCGGACGGCCGCGGGGGAGGTCCGGCTCTTCCTGGGCTTCGCCTCCGGTGAGGCGGGTGACCGCCGCAGCAACCTCTTCTACAAGAACGTCCTCGTCTGAGCCGAGGCTCGACGCGGCGGGCTCCCGCTCAGCGACTCGTACCGGCAGCCGCTGGGCGGGGGCCCGTATACGGCGCACCAAGGTCACCTGCACCTCGCCCCCAGCAGCGGCTCCCGCCCGGCCTGCCGGCGTAGCTCCGGGCGCTCCGGGTACCTGAGGGAGGTCCGTCCGCCGACGAAGGGAACCGGCAGTGACTGACCGACGACTGGAAGCCCCCGGGGACCATGCCCACGCCGTACCGAGGGACCTGCCCGACCAGCAGGCGCACGACGGCCCGGACCCGCTGGATGTGGACGGCCCGGACGTGGGCGGTGCCGCAGGCCGGTACGGCGCCCCGGACGGCAGCGACGACGACGTGGACCATCCGATTCCGGATGAGCCATCCGGGTGAAGCCGTACAAAATCCGCAAAAGCTGCGAACATAAAGGTAAGGAAACCGCACGAACCGCTCAGCGAATGCGAAGAAGGTGCCCGCCATGGCCAGCGTGGAATGGCACGCCGAGGACGTAACGGTGACCCTCACCGGAAACTCGCGGGACGACGCCGACGTGGTCTTCGACGCACTGCACCACTGCTACCGCTCCGACGACGCGTACGCCGGTCTGCCGGAGCATCCGCTCGAAGGCCACCCGGTGGTGTGGACCTCGACCTTCGAGGTGACCCCGAGCCACCCGGAGCCCGAGCCCACCGCACTCACCGCGCCCATCACGGCCGATCTGCAGGGCTGCCCGTGCCAGGTGGAGCTGATGCGCGAGGTCCTGGCCCGCGCCTTCGCCGTCGAGGACCACGGCAAGGTGGCGGGCGACCAGGAGCGCGAGGTGGAGCTCCGGCTGGTGAGCCGGTAGGACGGCGCCGTCGTCAGACGCCAACGGTCCCGTCGACGCCCTCGCGCAGGAAGTCGGCGTGGCCGTTGTGCCGCCCGTACTCAAGGATCATGTGCAGCATCACCGTGCGCAGCGATACGTCCTGCCCCCACCGCTCGGCGTGGACCGTCACCTCCAGCGACTCGGCCGCCGCCTCGATCCGCCGTGCGTGCTCCACCTCCGCCTGCCAGGCCGCGAACGCCTCGGCCCGCGTGGCCTCCCGCGCGTCGTAGGCCGCCTGGAAGTCGAACGAGTCCGACCATACGAGCGGGATGTCCTCGCCGCCCAGCACCCGGCGGAACCAGTTGCGCTCCACCTCGGCCATATGCCGTACCAGCCCGAGCAGCGAGAGCGTCGAGGGCGGCATCGACTGACGCCGCAGCTCCTCGTCGGACAGGCCGTCGCACTTCTTGGCGAGGGTCGCCCGGTGGAAGTCGAGGAAGCCGCGCAGCGTCTCGCGCTCGTCCGCGGTGGTGGGTATGCGGGGGCGTTCGGTGGTCACGGGTGGGTCCCTTTCGTACGGGCTGATGGTCGCGGAGGCTTTCAGTCCAGCTCGATGAACCGGCTCGCCCACGTCTTGAACTGTTCGTCGTGCTCCTTCAGCCCAGCCTTGAGCACGTCGATGTCCTCCGGCGGTCGCAGCCCGAAGGTCTCGTCCAACCAGGTGACGTACTCCTCGTGGCCCTCGGTGTGCTGCTCGACGAGGTCGGCCCGATCGTCACAGCGCCACAGGGCGTAGTGGGAACCGGAGCGGGTGGCCTTGGCGAAGGGGATGAAGGGGGCCAGGAACTCCGGATCCTCCGACCAGGTGTCCAGGCCGGCGTCCACGCCGTACTCGCACAGCTCGAACCCCGCCGAGTACCAGACCTGACCGATCCGGTCGCTGAACTCCTTGAGCAGGTTCAGTTCCGGGATGGGTGAGTAGACGTCACTCAATGCGATTCCCCCGTGCCTCAGTTGCCGCGGCAGACGCTCTTAGGCCGAGGCAAGTGAATCATGGGGCCGTCGGGTGGCGGTCGTCGAGCCAATTGCCGTGGAAACCGAACGGCACCCGGGCCGGCAGATGGACCGTGGCGACGGGATCCGCGGCGAGGTCGTCCGCGTCCAGGATGACCAGGTCGCTGCGGTCGGTGGCGGCGTCGTGGACGTACGTCATGAGCCAGCCGGGGCCGCCGGCCGTATCGTCGGCGGGGGCGAAGGCCGCCTCGCCGGGGGTGCGGCCGGGGCCGAAGTCGTGCGCGGTCGTGACCCCGGTGGCCAGGTCGTACCGCACCAGTGAGCTGTCGCAGGTCATATGCCCGTACGCGGAGGCGAGCCCGGTCAGCCGGTCGTCGATCCGGGGGAACTCGCCCGGCCGGTCGTCGCACTGCTCCTCGCGGACCGTCCCGGCCGCCGGATCGATCGTCCACTTCCACAGGACCGCGTCCTGGGGCGGGGTGATGCCGTGGCCGGTCCGCCGCCAGATCTCCGGGTAGCGCATCACATGCATCACGATGGTGCCGTCCGGCGCGTCGTAGGCGTTGAGGGAGTGGAAGACGTAGCACGGGTCGATGTCGAACCATCGCACCGCGCCGTGCGGATCGTCGCGGCGCAGCACGCCCAGCCGGGCGCCGTATCCGTCGTCCCAGCTGTAGGGCATGGTGCCGCCGACCGTGGCGAGTTCGGGGTCGAAGACGACGGGCAGGTCCATGAAGACGATGTGTTCGGCGGTCAGGGCGAAGTCGTGCAGCATGGTCGGGCCCGGCACCTCGATGGGCCTGCTGATGACCAGTTCGCCCGTGGCATCGGCCCGGTGGTAGGTGAGATGGGTGGACTCCAGCATCCCGTAGCCGAAGAAATGCAGCTCTCCGGTGGTCGGGCAGGTCTTCGGGTGGGCGGTCATGGCGGTGTGCAGCGTGCCGCCGAAGTCGTAGGGGCCCTGGGTGTCCAGGTCGCGGGTGAGCTCGTAGGGCAGGGTCGTCTCGGACAGGGCCAGGGTGCGGCCGGCGTGCCGTACGACGTGGGTGTTGGCGGGGCCCGCGGCGAGATCGCGGTGGCCCCGCTCGTCGTAGATCCGCGCCCCGTCGGTGCGGCTGCGGGTACGCACCCAGCGGTTGCGGTACGAGACGGCCCGCCCGGCCTCCAGCCGCAGCCCGTGGATCATTCCGTCGCCGAAGAACCAGTGTCCGGAGGCGGCGTCGGCCGGGTTCGGCCCGTTGCGCAGATACCAGCCGGCCAGCTCGGGCGGGATCGTGCCGGTCACCGGCAGGTCGTGGGCGGTGAGTTCTTCGGCGACCGGGGCGTAGTTCCCGGCGAGGTGTCGCGGGGTCATCGGGCGAGCTGCCCGGCCTGCCCGGCCTTGGCCTGGACGTGGGCGACGTAGCGGATGGTGAAGACCATCGGGACGGCGAAGCCCGCGATCTGGACGAGCGTGGCGGGGGTCGAGTGACCGTGTCCGGTGTGCGCCTCGAAGGCGAGCGCGAGGGCGGTCAGGACGAAGGCCCCGGTCCATACGGCGGTGATGATGACATTGGTCCGGATGAACGGCTTGAGGGCCCAGAGCTCGCGCGGGGTGGTGCGCTTGGCGATGCCCAGCGTGAACGGCTTGCCGATGGCCAGCGAGACCCCGGCGATGACCGCCAGCGTGCCCGAGGAGAGGGCCGCGGAGTAGTCGTGCACGCCCGAGTCGTGGTCGGTGAAGGCGACGACGGCCAGGGCGGCGAAGAAAACCGCCGAGCCCAGCTCGATGATCAGCGCGTCGAGCCCGACCCCGTCCCGTACCTGCTGACCGATCAACCCCACCGCGACCACCAGCGCGGCCAGCGCGCCCCACTGCCAGCTCCCGGAGGGCAGTACGGCGAAGACGATCCACGGCAGAAACGTACGCAGGTAGGACATGATCACTCCATTTCGAGGTCCCTCTTCTGACATGTCAAAACTAGAAGGTCCAGCTACGACATGTCAATCATGGAAGGTAGGGTGGGGGCATGAGCCTTCGACACGCACTGCTCGGCCTCCTCTCGGAGCGCCCCGCCAGCGGATACGACCTGCTCAAGCGGTTCGAGACCTCGCTGGCCACCGTCTGGCCCGCGACCCAGAGCCAGATCTATACGGAGCTGACCAAACTGGCGGCCGGCGGACTGATCACGGTGGCCGCCGAGGGGCCACGCGGCCGCAAGGAATACGCCATCGCCGACGGGGGGCTGGCCGAGCTGCGGCACTGGCTGACGGAGACCAAACCGCAGCGGAACACCCGCAGCGACATTCTGCTGCGGGTGTTCTTCCTGGGGGTGCTCAAGCCCGAGCAGGCGCGCGCATACCTGGCCGGACTCGTCGAGATGTCCGAGCAGGGACACGAGGAGCTGCGCCTGCTGGCGGAGTCCATCGACTGGGGCGACGACGATCTGTCGGTCTACGGCCGGATCGCGCTGGAGTACGGCCTGCGGTTCAACGCCATGCGCCGCGAATGGGCCGAGTGGGCGGCCGGTCAGATCAGATAGGCATCAGCGGCTCATATGGCCGTCGGGCGGAGGCGGGCGCCGATGTAGGGGCCCGGCACCCTGGGCCCGTACGGGGCGGCCCAGGGCCGGATCGGGGCCGCCCCGATGCGTGGTCCGGGCCGACTGGCGGAGGGTGGGCGTTGTCACGCCGTTCGGGCGGCGCGCCCGTCGCACTTCAAGAAGGCCGCGAGAATCGTCCCGGCGCACAGGGCGCGCGCCTTCGCCTCCGCGAGCCGGTGCTCCTCGGAGGCAGCCTGGACGCCGTCGGGGCAGGCGGCGAAGGAGCACGCGGCGTGAAGCGGCTCGGCGCGTCCCTTGGGGCGGGGGGTGACGCTGATGCGCAGCGCCGCGTCGTGCTCGGTCTCCCACGCCAGCACCACATGGGTCTCGTCGTGTACGACCGTGCCGGTGACCGGGTCGGCGGCTGTCACGAGCACCGCTTCCCGTCCCTGGGAGAGGATCAACTCGCGCAGGTCGGCGATGAGCAGTTCAACGCGTGGTGATGGAGCGCTGCCGCCCGCCAGCAGGGCCCGCTCCACGGCGGAGGCCGCCTCTGCCACGGCAACGGCACGGCAGGTGTGCGGCTCGCGCCTCGTGCCGCTCGTGTGCTCCACGGCCGGGAAGAGTCCGGTCTTCACGAGCGCGTCGGGCCGCATCATCCAGGGTTCGTTCGGCTCCGGCCGGATGTCCGTGAGAACCATGGGTGCGTCGGGGGCGTCCTCGCTCACCCAGCGGTCGAGCAGATGGACCCGCACCGCGACATCGAGCTGTTCGTTCCAGTCCTCAGCGAGAAGGTCTCCCTCCGGGCTCGATGGTCGGGCTCAACACGCGGACCTCCTGGGGCAGATGGCAGCACAGGAAGTCTCTCTCGCGCCTCCGACAGTCGGGCCGGGCGGTTACGCGGTGCGCGAGGCGTTGACGCGTGGGGAACGGAGATCTTACCGTCTCGTTCGAAGTTGCGATCGGTATCCGAGATCTCGGACAAGATCTCGGAAAAGCGACCACGCAATCAAGCGATCAAGCGAGCAAGCGACAGCGCGCCAGCGCAGGAGAGAGACGCCGCAATGCAGCCGACGCCCCCCAGCAACCGCACCGCCGCCGCCGACACCCCCGCTCCCGCCCGTCCGGCCCGCTTCACCCTCGACCCCGCCTTCGCCGTGGGCGACGTCGACCCGCGTATGTTCGGGTCGTTCGTCGAGCACCTGGGCCGCTGCGTCTACACCGGCATCTACGAACCCGGCCACCCCACCGCCGACGAGGCCGGTCTGCGCACCGACGTCCTGGAGCTGATCCGCGAGCTGGGCGTCACCGTCATCCGCTATCCCGGCGGCAACTTCGTCTCCGGCTACAAGTGGGAGGACGGCGTCGGCCCCGTCGACGAGCGCCCGCGCCGACTCGACCTGGCCTGGCGGTCCACCGAGACCAACCGCTTCGGCCTCGGCGAGTACATCGACTTCCTCCGCAAGGTCGACGGCGAGCCGATGATGGCCCTCAACCTCGGCACGCGCGGCGTGGCCGAGGCGCTGGAGCTGCAGGAATACGCCAACCACCCGTCCGGCACCGCCCTGTCCGACCGCCGTGCCGCACACGGCGACAAGGACCCGTACAACATCCGGCTGTGGTGCCTGGGCAACGAGATGGACGGCCCCTGGCAGACCGGCCACAAGACGGCCGAGGAGTACGGGCGGCTGGCCGCCGAAACCGCCCGCGCCATGCGGCAGATCGACCCGGATGTGCAGCTGGTGGCCTGCGGCAGCTCCTCGCAGTCCATGCCGACCTTCGCCGAGTGGGAGGCGACGGTCCTGCAAGAGGCCTACGACCTCGTCGACTACATCTCCCTGCACGCCTACTACGAAGAGCTCGACGGCGACCGCGACTCCTTCCTCGCCTCGGCCGTCGACATGGAGTCCTTCATCGAGAACGTGGTCGCCACCTGCGACCACGTGGGCGCCCGGCTGAAGTCCAAGAAGAAGATCAACCTCTCCTTCGACGAGTGGAACGTCTGGTACCTGACCCGCTTCCACGGCGCCGAGCCGCCCAACTGGGACGAGGCGCCCCGGCTCCTGGAGGACAACTACTCCGTCACCGACGCCGTCGTCTTCGGCTCGCTGCTCATCGCGCTGCTGCGCCACGCCGACCGGGTCACCGTCGCCTGCCTCGCCCAACTCGTCAACGTCATCGCGCCGATCATGACCGAGCCGGGCGGCCCGGCCTGGAAGCAGACCACCTTCTTCCCGTTCGCGCAGGCCTCCCGCCACGGGCGCGGGCGGGTCCTCCAGGTCAACGTCGACAGCCCGACGCACGAGACGGCCAAGTACGGCGAGGTGCCGCTGCTGCACGCCACCGCCGTCGTGGACGAGGAGACCGGCGAGGTCACCGTCTTCGCCGTCAACCGCGACCAGACGCGGCCGCTGCCGCTGGAGGTGGACCTGCGCGGCCTGTCCGTATCCCGGATCGTCGAGCACAGCGTCCTCGCGGACGCCGACCCCGAGGCCCGCAACACCCTGACCGAGCCCGAGCGCGTCACCCCGCACCCCGCCACCGGCACGGCCCTGGACGGCGGGGTGCTGCGGGCCACGCTGGAGCCGATGTCCTGGAACGTCATCCGGCTGGCGTGAGCGCGGTCAGCGCCGCGCGATAGGCATCCTCCTCCTGCGCGCCTTCGAGGACGGTCCCGCCCTCGAAGGCGACATACGGCACGGTGTCGACCTGGATGCCGAGCGCGCGTACGCGGTCGAGTTCGGCGCGCAGCTCGATCGTGTCGCTGGCGGTGTGGTCCGCCACCACCCCGGTCTCGGCGGCCAGCCGGGCCAGGGTGGTGCGGTCGGAGATCAGCAGCCCGTCGGTGAAGTACGCGCGGAACAGCCGCTCCGCCATCCGCTCCCCGAGCCCCTGCGCGGACGCGCGGGCGACCAGCCGGTGAGCCTCGAAGGTGTTGGTGAACAGGGCGCGTTCGAAGTGCAGCTCCAGACCGTCCGCCACGCCGAAGGAGGTATCCGACGTGACCTGCCGTACGAACGCCTCGCCCCGGGTCCGCCTCCACACCTCGAACAACGGCTCACCGGCGGACGGCGCGTCGGGCTCGGCCTGGAACGGGCGGATGACCATGTCCACCTCGCCGCCGTCGGAGCGGTGGTGGCGGGCGGCCCGGAGAAGGCGGGTGAAGCCGAGGCAGCAACGGACACAGACGAGGTCCATGGAGATCTCAACACGGCGTTTCATTTGCATGCCCATCAGCCTCGGTGCGGCGCGAAGAGACAGGGAGTACAAGGCTCTTCCTGGTAAAAGCGGTACCAGGCTGGGTGCGGGACGCCCGCGGCCTCCGGCCGGATACTGGACCGATGAGCGGGACGAGGAGTGACGGCCCGGGCAGGGACGCGCAGAACGGGCTCGGTGTCGGCGGCGACCTCGCGGGCGCGCTGCGCCGCTGGCGCGACCGGCTGGACCCGGCGACGGTCGGCCTGCCGGCCGGACGCGTGCGCCGCGCGCCGGGGCTACGGCGCCAGGAACTGGCCCAGCTCGCGGGGATGTCCGTCGACTACGTCATCCGCCTCGAACAGGGCCGCGCGACCTCCCCGTCCCCCCAGATCCTGACCGCCCTCGCCCGAGCCCTGCGGCTGTCCGAACCGGAACGCCGCCACCTGTTCCTCCTCGCGGGCCGGCCCGCGCCCACCACCGACCGCATCTCGCCCCACCTCACCCCCGGTGTCCAGCGCATGCTCGACCAGATGCGGGCCACCCCGGTCGGGGTGTACGACGCGGCGTGGACCCTGATCGCCTGGAACCAGCTGTACGCCGCGCTGCACGGCGACCCCTCCGGGCGCTCGGAGCGCGAGCGCAACGTCCTGTGGCGCCACTTCACCGGGCGCCCCGACCGCGTGACCCACACCCCCGAACAACAGGCCCGCTTCGAAACCGCCACCGTCGCCGACCTGCGCTCCGCGACCGCCCGCTACCCCGCCGACCGGCCCTTGCGCACCCTCGTCGCCGACCTGCGCCGCACCAGCGACCACTTCGCCCGGCTCTGGGACTCGCACGCGGTGGGCAGCCACACCATGGACACCAAGACCGTCCACCACCCCGACGTCGGCCCGCTCGTCCTCGACTGCGACGTCCTCAACGCCCCCGGCAGCGACCTCCACGTCGTCATCCACACCGCCGCCCCGGGCACGGATGCGGCGGACAAGCTGAGCCTGCTCGCGGTGATCGGTACACAGGCGATGACGGGAAACGCGTGTGCCTGACCCCGTCGGGGCCAGGCACACGCGGTCCGTCTCGCTGCCGTCTCGCTGCGATATCCGCTAAACGACCAGCCAGAGCAGGCTCGTCAGCAGGAAGCCCGCCACGCCCATCGCCGTCGTCAGGACGGTCCAGGTGCGCAGGCCGTCGCCGACCTCGAGGCCGACCAGGCGGGTGAACATCCAGTAGCCGGCGTCGTTGATGTGCGAGACCGACAGGCCGCCCGCGCCCATTGCCAGGCAGACCAGGGCGAGTTGCTGCGGGGACAGGTCGGTGCGCTGGAGCAGCGGGGTGATCAGGCCGGCCGTGGTGACCAGGGCCACCGTGGTGGAGCCCTGTACCGCGCGCAGCAGCATCGTCATCGCGAAGGCCAGGGCCAGCAGCGGCAGGCCCGTACGGTCCAGGACGTCGGCCACGGCGTCGCCGATGCCGGTCTTCACCAGCACCTTGCCGAAGACACCGCCCGCGCCCGCCACCAGGATCACCATGGCCACGCCCGGCAGCGCCGAGCCCATGACCTCGGAGATACGGGCGCTCGACCAGCCGCGCCGGGCGCCCAGGAAGTACGCGGCGAGCGCCGCCGCGACGAGCAGGGCGACCATCGGGGCGCCCAGGACGGTGAGGATGGCGCGGAGGGTGGAGCCCTCGGAGAGGAAGTTGGTGCCGATGGTGCCGAGGAGGATGAGGACGATCGGGGTGACGATCAAGGACACCACCATGCCGAAGGACGGCGGGTTCTCCGCGCCCTCGACCACGGCCTTGGGCGCGGGCCCGGCCCCGGCCCCGGACCCGTGCTCGTCCCCGTCGCCGAACACCTTCGCGTACACATCGGCCGTCATCGGGTACTCGCGGCGCGTCATCCGCTTGGCGAACAGATAGCCCAGCAGGATCACGACCGCCGTCACCGGAATGCCGAACAGCAGCACCCAGCCCTGGTCGGCCCCGATCGTCGTGGCCGCCGCCACCGCGCCCGGGTGGGGCGGCAGGAAGGCGTGCACGGTGAGCATCGCCGCGCCCATGGGCAGGGCGTACACCAGCAGCGGCTTGCGCGACGCGCGGGCCACGCCGTACGCGATCGGCATCAGGATGATCAGGCCGACCTCGAAGAAGACCGGGATGCCGAGCAGAAACCCGGCCGCGGTGAGCGCGAGCGGGGTGCGGCGTTCGCCGAAGCGGTCCATGAGCGAGTGGGCCAAGGACGCGGCGCCGCCGGACAGTTCGATGATGCGGCCGATCATCGCGCCGAGGGCGATGATCGTGGCTATGTGGCCGAGCGTCGAACCCATGCCCTCTTCGATGGTGGCCACCAGTTCGGCGGCCGGGACGCCCGCTGTGAGCGCCACGCCGATGGAGACGACGACCAGGGCGACGAAGGGCTGGATCTTCGCCTTGATGATCATGAGTAGCAGGAGGGCCACGCCCCCCGCCGCCACCGTCAGAAGCGCGCCGTGGCTCATCGGTCTTCTCCTCTCGGGGACAGGACCGTCACGATGGAGGAGTCGTCGCGGGCCGCGAGCCCGGCCCGCTCGCCCAGCAGATACAGCTGCTCGGCGGCGGAGGCCAGCGGCACCGGCACATGCGCGTTCTTCGCGATGCCGGTCACGATGCCCATGTCCTTGACGAAGATGTCGAGGCGGGAGCGGACCTCGACGGCGTCCGCCTCGTCGCCGTACGCCTGCGCCATGCGCGGCCCGCGGTCGGCGAACATGAACGAGCCCGCCGCGCCCTGGCTCAGGCTGTCGATCACGGTCTGCGGGTCGAGACCGAGGCCGCGCGCGAGGGCCACGGCCTCGGCGGCGGCGGCGATGTGCACGCCCGCGAGCAGCTGGTTGATGGCCTTGAGGGCCTGGCCGTCGCCGGGCTTGTCACCGATGACCGTCAGGGTGGAGGCGAGCCGGTCCAGCACCGGGCGGGCCACCTCGAGGGCGGCCGGCTCCGCGCCGACCACGATCAGCAGATCGCCGTTCCCGGCGCGGGTCGGGCCGCCGCTGACCGGGGCGTCCACGAGCCGTACGTCCTTGCCCCGCTCGGCGAGCGCGGCGGCGGTGGACCGGGCGGCCTCCGGGCCGACGGTGCTGGTGAGCACCACTACGGCACCGGCCTTCAGCGTCTGGGCGGCGCCCGACTCGCCGAACAGCGCGCCGTCGACCTGGGCCTGGTCGCGTACGGCCAGCACGACGACGTCGGCGTCGCGGGCCGCGTCGGCCGGGGTGGCGGCCTCCGTGGCCCCGTGCTCGACGGCGAGCGCGCGGCGCTCGGCCGCGATGTCGAATACGGCCACCGGGAACGCCCCGGCCAGCCGCCGCGCCATGGGCAGCCCCATGGCGCGACGGCTGGCC
>NZ_MUNE01000760.1 GCF_002154605.1 Streptomyces milbemycinicus
GGCCGAGCCGGACGTCCGGCTGCCGGAGCCCGGCCCGCGGCCGGGCGGGCTCAGCACGGTCGGGCCGATCAGCCCGACGAGCCCGAGCCCGAGCCCGACCCGTCCGGTCAACCCGACCCGTCCGGTCAACCCAGTCAGCCGCCGAACTCCTCCAAGCCCTTGAGCGCCTGGTCCAGCAGCGCCTGCCGGCCCTCCAGCTCCTTGGCCAGCTTGTCGGCCTTGGCGTTGTTGCCCGCAGCGCGCGCGGCGTCGATCTGCCCGCGCAGCTTGTCCACGGCGTCCTGAAGCTGACCGGTCAGCCCCTGGGCGCGCGCCCGCGCCTCGGGGTTGCTACGCCGCCACTCGGTCTCTTCGGCGTCCTGAAGGGCGCGCTCCACCGCGTGCAGCCGGCCCTCGATCCGGGCCCGGGCGTCCCGCGGCACATGGCCGATGGCCTCCCACCGCTCATTGACCGAGCGGAAGGCCGCCCGAGCCGACTTGAGATCGGAGATCGGAAGCAGCTTCTCCGCCTCGACGACCAGCTCTTCCTTGTGGGTCAGATTCTCTTGCTGCTCGGCGTCCCGCTCGGCGAAGACCTGGCTGCGCGCCTGGAAGAAGACGTCCTGCGCACCGCGGAACCGGTTCCACAGGTCGTCCTCCGCCTCGCGCTGGGCGCGGCCCGCCGCCTTCCACTCCGACATCAGGTCCCGGTACCGGGCGGCGGTCGGACCCCAGTCCGTGGAGTCGGACAGCGACTCGGCCTCGGCGACCAGCTTCTCCTTGGTCTGCCGGGCCGTCTCGCGCTGCGCGTCCAGCGAGGCGAAGTGCGCCTTGCGCCGCTTGGAGAACGCCGAGCGGGCATGCGAGAAGCGGTGCCACAGCTCGTCGTCGGTGCGGCGGTCCAGGCGCGGCAGGCCCTTCCAGGTGTCGACCAGCGCGCGCAGCCGCTCCCCGGCGGCCCGCCACTGCTCGCTGGCGGCCAGCTCCTCGGCCTCGGTGACCAGCGCCTCCTTGGCCCGGCGGGCCTCGTCGGTCTGGACCGCCTTGGCCGCGCGGCGCTCCTCCCGGCGCGCCTCGACATCGCTCGTGAGCTTGTCGAGCCGCTTCTTGAGCGCGGCCAGGTCGCCGACCACATGGTGCTCGTCGACCTGATGGCGAATGTGCTCGATGGCCGCCGTGGCGTCCTTGGCCGACAGGTCCGTGGTCTGCACCCGGCGCTCGAGAAGCTCGATCTCGACGACCAGGCCGTCGTACTTGCGCTCGAAGTAGGCGAGGGCCTCTTCAGGAGATCCCGCCTGCCACGATCCGACGACCTGCTCGCCGTCGGCCGTACGCACGTACACGGTCCCCGCCTCATCGACGCGGCCCCAAGGCTCGCTGCTCACAGCGCCTCCTCCACATGATGCCGGGGCGGGCGCGCGGCCCGCCGGCATCGTCCACAGTTTCTTCCGGCCGGGATCCACCCGCACCGGTCTCGCAGCAGGGTGCGCCGGCTGCGGCAGACACCCTGCACAACGCCAACATAGGCGAACGGTGGCCCGGCTGTCCGTATCCTGCGCGACCGAAATTTCGCAGTACGCGCGCCGGGGGCGGTCAGGACTTGCCGACCGTCGCCTTGTTGATCAGCACGGTGGCGTTCGGAGCGGTGTTCCCGGTCTGGGGGTCCGGCGCCGCCGCGCCCGCGTCGGAGATCTTCTTGAGGACCTGCATGCTCTCCTTGTCGAGGGTCCCGAAGGGCGTGTAGTACGGCGGGAGCTCGCTGTCCTTGTAGACCAGGAAGAACTGGCTGCCGCCGCTGTTCTTGCCCTTCTTGGTCTGCGGGTCGTACTGGTTGGCCATCGCGACCGTACCGGCCGGGTACTTGTTCCCCTTGATCCTGGAGTCCTTCAGGTTCTCGTCCGGGATGGTGTAGCCCGGGTCGCCCATACCGGTGCCCATCGGGTCACCGCACTGCAGCACAAAGATCCCCTCGGGCGTCAGCCGGTGGCACTTGGTGTGGTCGAAGTAGCCCTTTCCGGCCAGGAAGTTGAAGGAGTTCACGGTGTGCGGGGCCTTGGCGGCGTCCATGGTGACGGTCATGTCGCCACAGGTGGTCTCCAGCTTCATGGCGTACGTGCCCGACTGGTCGACGGTGAGCGCCGGCTCCTTCTTCCACGACACGGTCTTCGGCTTCTTGTTGCCTGCCTCCTTGGCCCCCTTGGCACACGGGTCCGGCGCCTTGGTCGTGGGGGTGGGGGAGGGCGTGGGCATCGTGGGCTCGGAGGCCTTGTCGGACTTCTTCTTGTCGCCGTCCCCGCCGGACAGCGCGCTGACCGCGGTCACCACGCCGCCCGCCGCCAGGACCACGGCCAGCGTGGACGCGATCACCACATAGGTCCGGCGCTGCTTGTGCCGGGCCGCCTCCCGGCGATTCTGCTGCCGAAGGTACTTCTCCCGTGCGAGCTGCCGCCGTCGCTGCTCGTTACTGACCACCGGGTCGTCTCCTCATGCCGTATGCCGTCGCTGACGTATGTGATGACTCGGCCGTACCGTATACGGGTTCGCTGTGGCGGGAGCGCCGCCGGTAGGCTCTGAAAGGTCGACTTTCCATTTCTGCCAGCGACTTTTAAGGACGATCGTGCTCATTGCCGGGTTCCCCGCCGGGGCCTGGGGGACCAACTGCTACTTGGTCGCCCCTGCCGCCGGTGAGGAGTGCGTGATCATCGACCCGGGCCATTTGGCGGCCCAGGGCGTCGAAGAGGCACTGGCCAAGCATCGGCTCAAGCCCGTCGCCGTCGTCCTCACCCACGGCCATATCGACCACGTCGCCTCGGTGGTCCCGGTCTGCGGCGCCCATGACGTGCCGGCCTGGATCCACCCGGCCGACCGCTACATGATGAGCGATCCCGAGAAGGCCTTCGGGCGTTCCATCGGGCTGCGGCTCATGGGCGAGTTGACCGTGGGGGAGCCGGACGACGTCAAGGAGCTGACCGACGGCGCGCGGCTGGACCTGGCCGGTCTCGAGTTCTCCGTCGCGCACGCCCCGGGCCATACCAAGGGGTCGGTGACCTTCAGGCTGCCCGAGCGGGCGGACATCCCGTCCGTCTTCTTCGCGGGCGACCTGCTCTTCGCCGGCTCCATCGGACGCACTGATCTGCCCGGCGGCGACCACGCCGAGATCCTCGAGTCCCTGGCCCGTGTGGTCCTGCCGCTCGACGACTCGACCGTGGTGCTGTCCGGCCACGGCCCCCAGACCAGCATCGGCCGCGAGCGCGCCACCAACCCGTTTCTGCGGCAGGTGGCCGCCGGCCTCGGAGACGACGGCGCCCCGGCGCCCGCTCCGCGACGAGGAATGTGACGAGAGACCTTCCGTGAGCACCTTCAAGGCCCCCCGGGGCACGTATGACCTGATCCCGCCGGACTCCGCGACCTATCTCGCGGTGCGCGACGCCATCGCCGCCCCGCTCAAGCGCTCCGGCTACGGCTATGTGGAGACGCCCGGCTTCGAGAACGTCGAGCTCTTCGCGCGCGGTGTCGGCGAGTCCACCGACATCGTCACCAAGGAGATGTACACCCTCACCACCAAGGGCGGCGACCAGCTCGCGCTGCGCCCCGAGGGCACCGCCTCCGTGCTGCGCGCCGCGCTGGAGGCCAACCTCCACAAGGCCGGCAACCTGCCGGTCAAGCTCTGGTACTCCGGCTCGTACTACCGCTACGAGCGCCCCCAGAAGGGCCGCTACCGCCACTTCTCGCAGGTCGGCGCGGAGGCGATCGGCGCCGAGGACCCGGCGCTCGACGCCGAGCTGATCATCCTGGCCCACGACGCGTACCGCTCGCTGGGGCTGCGGAACTTCCGGATCCTGCTGAACTCGCTGGGCGACGCCACCTGCCGCCCCGCCTACCGGGCCGCCCTCCAGGACTTTCTGCGCGGCCTCGAGCTGGACGACGACACCCGGCGCCGGATCGACATCAACCCGCTGCGGGTCCTGGACGACAAGCGCGAAGCGGTGCAGAAGCAGCTGGTCGGCGCGCCGATGCTCGGTGACCACCTGTGCGAGGCGTGCAAGGAGTACCACGAGCAGGTGCGCGAGCTGCTGACCGCCGAGGGCGTGGCCTTCGAGGACGACCCCAAGCTGGTGCGCGGCCTGGACTACTACACCCGCACCACCTTCGAGTTCGTCCACGACGGGCTCGGCTCGCAGTCCGCGGTCGGCGGCGGCGGCCGCTACGACGGCCTGTCGGAGATGATCGGCGGACCGGCGCTGCCCTCGGTGGGCTGGGCGCTCGGCGTGGACCGTACGGTGCTGGCGCTGGAGGCCGAAGGCGTCGAGCTCGACCTGCCGTCCGCCACCAGCGTCTTCGCGGTGCCGCTCGGCGAGGAGGCGCGCAGGGTGCTGTTC
The DNA here is from genome assembly GCF_002154605.1 of Streptomyces milbemycinicus. Classification (GTDB taxonomy): domain Bacteria; phylum Actinomycetota; class Actinomycetes; order Streptomycetales; family Streptomycetaceae; genus Streptomyces; species Streptomyces milbemycinicus. The sequence goes on from NZ_MUNE01000760.1 coordinate 4,359, forward strand.
GGCGCGGTCACCGGGCTGCGCCGGGCGGGGGTCGCGACGGACTTCGCGTACGGCGGCAAGGGCGTGAAGGCGGCGATGAAGGCCGCGAACCGCAGCGGGGCGCGGCTCGCGGTCATCGCGGGGGAGCGGGACCTCGCGGAGGGCGTCGTCCAGCTCAAGGACCTCGAGTCCGGTGAGCAGACGGCGGTCCCGCTGGACGGCCTGGTCGAGGCGGTCAGCGCCCGCCTCGGCTGACCCGCCGGCGCCGGCCTGCACATCCGCGACGAATCCGCGCCCGCCGTCAACTCGGCGGGCGCGGATTCACTCTGCCAAGGGGAGGCGACGGTGGCGGTCCGGGAACTGTCCACGCGCACCCTGCTGAGGTGGCTTATGCCCACCGAACGGGGGGCGGAGGAGGATGGCCGGGGCCGTGCCGCATTTCGGCGAGGGGCGGTCCGGGCGTCCCCGATGCGGCAGAATGTCCGTGCTTGACGGGGGCGACACATGGACTCGGTGGGACGGCGGAACGGCGATATGGCGACGACAGCGGTGGATGAGGTGCACTCCGACGAGGCCCGGCAGGACGGCGACGCACGGGTCGTGGTCGGAGGCGGTCGCGCCTTCGCCCTGCTGCTCGTGATCACCGGCGCGCTCGGGCTGCTCGCCGCGTGGGTCATCACGATCGACAAGAACAAGATCCTTGAATACAAGGCCGTGGGCAAGCACTTCTCGCCCGGCTGCAGCCTCAACCCGATCGTCTCCTGCGGCAACATCATGGAGAGCAAGCAGGCCCAGGCCTTCGGCTTCCCGAACCCCATGCTCGGCCTGGTCGCCTACGGGATCGTGATCTGCGTGGGGATGTCCCTGCTGGCCGGGGCCCGCTTCCCGCGCTGGTACTGGCTGACGTTCAACGCGGGCACCCTCTTCGGCGTCGGATTCTGCACCTGGCTGCAGTACCAGTCGCTGTACGTCATCGGCTCGCTGTGCCTGTGGTGCTGCCTGGCCTGGGTCGCCACCATCGTGATGTTCTGCTACGTCACCGGCAAGAACATCAAGCACGGGTTCCTGCCCGCGCCGGACGGGCTCCGGCGCGGGCTGCTGGAGTTCCACTGGGTGGTGCCGGTGCTGTGGGTCGGCGTCATCGGCATGCTGATCCTGACCCGGTGGTGGAGCTTCTGGACCGGCGCCCAGGGGTGAGGCGCCCTTCCCGCCAGGCGCTGTCAGTGGGGTGACATAGGCTTCCCGCGTGGAGCCAGACCTGTTCACCGCCGCCGCAGAGGAACGCCAGGAGAAGGACCCGTCCAGCAGTCCCCTGGCCGTGCGCATGCGCCCGCGCACGCTTGACGAGGTTGTCGGCCAGCAGCATCTGCTGCGGCCCGGCTCCCCGCTGCGGCGGCTCGTCGGCGAGGGCAGCGGCGGCCCGGCTGGTCCGTCGTCGGTCTTCCTGTGGGGCCCGCCCGGTATCGGCAAGACGACCCTGGCGTACGTCGTCAGCCAGGCCACCCAGAAGCGCTTTGTCGAGCTGTCGGCGATCACCGCGGGCGTGAAGGAGGTGCGGGCCGTCATCGACGGCGCGCGCCGCTCCTCCGGGGCGTACGGGCGGGAGACCGTGCTCTTCCTCGACGAGATCCACCGCTTCAGCAAGGCCCAGCAGGACTCGCTGCTGCCCGCCGTCGAGAACCGCTGGGTCACGCTCATCGCCGCCACGACGGAGAACCCGTACTTCTCCGTCATCTCCCCCCTGCTGTCCCGCTCGCTGCTGCTCACCCTCGAGCCGCTGACCGACGACGATCTGCGCGGACTGCTGCACCGCGCGCTGACCGACGAGCGCGGCCTCGGCGGCGCGGTCACGCTCCCCGAGGACGCCGAGGGCCATCTGCTGCGGATCGCGGGCGGCGACGCGCGGCGCGCGCTGACCGCCCTGGAGGCGGGCGCCGGCGCGGCGCTGGCCAGGGGCGAGCCCGCGATCACCCTCACGACGCTGGAGGAGGCGGTCGACCGTGCCGCGGTCAAATACGACCGCGCGGGCGACCAGCACTACGACGTGGCCAGCGCCCTGATCAAGTCCATCCGCGGCTCGGACGTCGACGCGGCGCTGCACTATCTGGCCCGGATGATCGAGGCGGGCGAGGACCCCCGGTTCATCGCCCGACGGCTGATGATCTCCGCGAGCGAGGACATCGGGCTCGCCGACCCGACCGCCCTGCAGACGGCGGTCGCCGCCGCCCAGGCGGTCGCGCTGATCGGCTTCCCCGAGGCGGCGCTGACCCTCGGCCACGCCACGGTGGCGCTGGCGCTGGCCCCGAAGTCCAACGCGGTCACGCGTGCGATAGGCGACGCCCTCGCCGACGTCCGCGCAGGGCTGGCCGGTCCGGTCCCGCCGCATCTGCGCGACGGCCACTACAAGGGCGCCGAAAAGCTCGGCCATGCGCAGGGCTATCTCTACCCGCACGACCTGCCCGGGGGGATCGCGGCGCAGCAGTATGCGCCGGACAAGATCCACGGCAAGCGGTACTACGAGCCGACGCGCTACGGGGCGGAGGCGCGCTACGCGGACGTCGTCGAGCGCGTACGCGCCCGCCTCCGCGGCGAGCCGCCACGCCCGGCTCAGCCCGGCCCGGCGGAGCCCCCCGCGCCGCGCACGGCTCAGCCCGGGGCGGGGGATTCCCCCGCGCCGGGCGCGGCGCAGGCCGCAGCCGCGCCATCGACCCCCGCCCAGCCCGGCGGCGCCGTCGAGGGTTCCGCCCCGGCCGACCCGCCGGTCTCGGGCGGCTCCGGCGGTCCGGCCGACCCCGATGGTTCGGACGGTTCGGCAGCCGGCGGCTCGGCCACGGCCGGGGCGTCCTAGCGTCGCCGCGTGCGGTCGGCCCGGCCGCCGGGCGCCCTAGTCCGCCGCGGCGTCGAAGAGCGTGTGCATCGCGCGGCGGAGTTCGGAGATGTTCCGCACCGGCTCCGGGAAGTCGAAGCGCGCGTCGAAGGGGTTGCCGGGGGCGTCGGGGAAGCGGACGCGGAGGCCGAAGCGGTCCAGGGCGACGGGGATCGCGCGGCCGCGTGTGCCGCAGGCGCGGTCCGGGTGGTCGCCGAGGAGGGAGCACAGACCGCGCATCTGGTCGTCGTGCGCTGCGTGCAGATGCTGCAGCAGCTCGGCCTCGTGCGGGGCGAGCGGGTCGGGGGCGGCCGTGGCGAAGTCCTCCGGCTCGACCGCGTCCGCGCCCCACAGGTCGTCCACGCACGCCTCGCCGACCTCCAGCCGCAGCAGCGCCCATCCGCCGCCGCCCTCGGCCAGCGCCTCGCCGATGCCGAGCAGTTCGCCGAGCGGATGCCGGCGGGCCAGCAGGGCCGCGGCCGCCGCGCGCTCCCGGTCGCGTACGGGCGTGAGCCACCCCCCGACCCAGGCGCGCCCGCGGATCCGGTGGGCGACCGCGACCGGGGCGACGTCCGTGATCTCCATCACGCAGGTCACCTCGTCGTCCTGGGCGTATGCCGCGGCGCGGGCGGCGGCCGAGCCGCCGGGGACCAGCAGGAGCACATCGCCGTCGGGGGAGACGGCGCGGGCGGCGGGGGTGTGGGCCCCCAGGTCGTCCATGCTCTCGACGGCCCTGACGCCGGGAATGGTGAGCGACGCCGTAGCCTTGGACTCCACGAGAGTACGTACCCGCTCCGCCGCCGATGGCCGCGGAGCTTCTTCCGCGGGACGCGGCTGACCCTCCTCGGTGCTCTGACCAGCGCTGGGCAGGGGGATCCCAGGTCGAAACATGCGTCCTCCTCGGCTAAGGTAAGGCTCACCTAACTTATATCGGAGGTTCGTTCCCCGTGCCCAACCAGTCGCGTCCCAAGGTCAAGAAGTCGCGAGCGCTCGGTATCGCGCTGACCCCGAAGGCCGTCAAGTACTTCGAGACCCGCCCCTACCCGCCGGGCGAGCACGGTCGTGGCCGCAAGCAGAACAGTGACTACAAGGTCCGGCTGCTCGAGAAGCAGCGTCTGCGCGCTCAGTACGACATCAGCGAGCGCCAGATGGCCCGCGCCTACGACCGCGCCCGCAAGGCCGAAGGCAAGACGGGCGAGGCTCTGGTCATCGAGCTCGAGCGCCGTCTGGACGCGCTCGTCCTGCGCTCCGGGATCGCCCGCACCATCTACCAGGCCCGCCAGATGGTGGTCCACGGCCACATCGAGGTCAACGGCCGCAAGGTCGACAAGCCGTCCTTCCGGGTCCGCCCGGACGATGTGGTGATGGTCCGCGAGCGCAGCCGCGACAAGCACCCCTTCCAGGTGGCGCGCGAGGGCGGCTACGCCCTGGACGGCGAGACCCCGCGCTATCTGCAGGTCAACCTGCTGGCCCTGGCCTTCCGCCTGGACCGGGACCCGAACCGCAAGGAGATCCCGGTGATCTGCGACGAGCAGCTGGTCGTCGAGTACTACGCCCGCTGATCCGGCCGGGCGGCGCCGGCTGTACGAGCACCGGCGCGTATACGCACCCCGCGGGTCCCCTTCGACATGGTCGACGGGGACCCGCGAGGCGTTTCCGGGCGACCGTAATGCGGTTCGGGCAGGGGTGTCCGGCGCGATAGGGTCGATACCTGCCGCCCGTCTCGGATGACGACCCACCCGCCCGTGACGGCGGCCGACGGACGACCTACCACACGACGAGCAGCAGACGAGCAGCAGCAGGGAGCGTGCAACGTGTCCGGTGGAGAGGTGGCCGGGATCCTCGTGGCCGTCTTCTGGGCGATTCTCGTGTCGTTCCTCGCCCTCGCGCTGGTGAGGCTCGCCCAGACGCTCAAGGCCGCAACCAAGCTGGTGGCCGAGGTCACCGAGCAGGCCGTACCGCTGCTCAGCGAGGCCTCCGCGACCGTGCGCTCCGCCAACACCCAGCTCGCCCGCGTGGACTCGATCGCGGCGGACGTGCAGGAGGTCACCTCCAACGCCTCCGCGCTCTCCTCGACCGTCTCCTCGGCCTTCGGCGGGCCGCTGGTGAAGGTCGCCGCCTTCGGCTACGGCGTGCGGCGCGCGATCGGCCGCAAGGGGCAGCAGCACCCGGACGGCGAGACCACACGCACCGTCGTCGTCGGCAAGACCCTGCCGTCCGCCCGCCGGGGCGGCCGTCGCAACCGTGCATCGAAGGGCTGAGAGACCGGAATGTTCCGCCGTACGTTCTGGTTCACCACCGGGGTCGCAGCCGGTGTGTGGGCCACCACCAAGGTCAACCGCAAGCTCAATCAGCTGACCCCGGAGAGCCTGGCGGCGCAGGCCGCCGACCGGGCGGTGCTCGCGGGGCGGCGGATCAAGGTGTTCGCGCTCGACGTACGCGACGGCATGGCCGACCGGGAGGCGGCGCTCAAGGACGCCCTGGGCCTGAGCGCGGCGCCCGCGCCCGACCGCAAGCAGCTGCCCGCCCAGCGCGGTCGCGCCCAGCTCACGCAGAATTACTTGTACAACCACCCAAAAGCCGGAAATGAGGACCACTGATGGAGTCGGCTGAAATCCGCCGCCGCTGGCTGCGCTTCTTCGAAGAGCGCGGGCACACCGTCGTGCCTTCGGCGTCGCTCATCGCGGACGACCCGACGCTGCTGCTGGTCCCCGCGGGCATGGTCCCCTTCAAGCCGTATTTCCTCGGCGAGGTGAAGCCCCCCTTCGACCGTGCCGTCAGCGTGCAGAAGTGCGTGCGTACGCCGGACATCGAAGAGGTCGGCAAGACCACCCGCCACGGCACGTTCTTCCAGATGTGCGGCAACTTCTCCTTCGGCGACTACTTCAAAGAAGGCGCCATAAAGCTCGCCTGGGAGCTGCTGACCACCTCCGTCGAGGAGGGTGGCTACGGCCTGGAGCCCGAGAAGCTGTGGATCACCGTCTACAAGGAGGACGACGAGGCCGAGCGCATCTGGCGTGACGTCATCGGCGTCCCCGCCGAGCGCATCCAGCGCCTGGGCATGGGCCCCAACTTCTGGTCCATGGGCGTCCCCGGCCCCTGCGGCCCCTGCTCCGAGATCAACTACGACCGCGGCCCCGAGTTCGGCGTCGAGGGCGGCCCGGCCGTCAACGACGAGCGGTACGTGGAGATCTGGAACCTGGTCTTCATGCAGTACGAGCGGGGCGCGGGCGAGGGCAAGGAGGACTTCCCGATCCTCGGCGACCTGCCCTCCAAGAACATCGACACCGGTCTCGGCCTCGAACGCCTCGCGATGATCCTGCAAGGCGTGCACAACATGTACGAGACCGACAACCTGCGCGCCGTGATCGACAAGGCCACGGAGCTCACCGGCGTCGCCTACGGCGCCGGCCACGACTCCGATGTCTCGCTGCGCGTGGTCGCCGACCATATGCGCACCTCCGTGATGCTCATCGGCGACGGCGTCACCCCCGGCAACGAGGGCCGCGGCTATGTGCTGCGCCGCATCATGCGCCGCGCCATCCGCAACATGCGCATCCTGGGCGCCACCGAGCTCGTCGTGGGCGAGCTCGTCGATGTCGTCCTGAAGACGATGGGCCAGCAGTACCCGGAGCTGCTGACCGACCGCAAGCGCATCGAGACCGTCGCCCTCGCCGAGGAGGCCGCCTTCCTGAAGACGCTGAAGGCCGGCACCAACATCCTCGACACCGCCGTCACCGACACCAAGGCCGCGGGCAGCACGGTGCTCGCCGGTGACAAGGCGTTCCTGCTCCACGACACCTGGGGCTTCCCGATCGACCTCACCCTCGAGATGGCCGCCGAACAGGGCCTTTCGGTGGACGAAGACGGCTTCCGCCGCCTGATGAAGGAGCAGCGGGAGCGGGCCAAGGCCGACGCCAAGGCCAAGAAGACCGGCCACGCCGACCTGTCCGCCTACCGCGAGGTCGCCGACACCTCCGGCTCGACCGTCTTCACCGGCTACACCGACACCGAGGGCGAGTCCACCATCGTCGGCCTGCTGGTCGACGGCCTGCCCTCGCCCGCCGCGACCGAGGGCGACGAGGTCGAGGTCGTCCTCGACCGCACCCCCTTCTACGCCGAGGGCGGCGGCCAGCTCGCCGACTCCGGCCGGATCCGGCTGGACTCCGGCGCCGTCGTCGAGGTACGGGACGTCCAGCAGCCGGTGCCCGGGGTCAGCGTGCACAAGGGCACCGTCCAGGTGGGCGAGGTGACCGTGGGCGCCGGGGCGTACGCCCAGATCGACATCAAGCGCCGGCGCGCCATCGCCCGCGCCCACAGCGCCACCCACCTCACCCACCAGGCGCTGCGCGACGCCCTGGGCCCGACCGCCGCCCAGGCCGGTTCGGAGAACTCGCCCGGCCGCTTCCGCTTCGACTTCGGCTCGCCGGCCGCCGTGCCCGGTGCGGTCCTCACCGACGTCGAGCAGAAGATCAACGAGGTCCTCTCCCGTGAGCTCGACGTCACCGCCGAGGTGATGAGCATGGAGGAGGCCAAGAAGCAGGGCGCCATCGCCGAGTTCGGTGAGAAGTACGGTGACCGGGTGCGCGTGGTGACCATCGGCGACTTCTCCAAGGAGCTGTGCGGCGGCACGCATGTGCACAACACCGCCCAGTTGGGTCTGGTGAAGCTGCTCGGCGAGTCCTCGATCGGCTCCGGCGTGCGCCGGGTCGAGGCCCTGGTCGGCGTGGACGCGTACAACTTCCTCGCCCGCGAGCACACCGTCGTCTCCCGCCTCACCGACCTGGTCAAGGGCCGGCCGGAGGAGCTGCCGGAGAAGATCTCCGGGATGCTGGCCAAGCTCAAGGAGGCCGAGAAGGAGATCGAGCGGTTCCGCGCCGAGAAGGTCCTGCAGGCCGCCGCGGGGCTGGCCGCGGGCGCCAAGGACGTACGGGGCGTGGCCCTGGTCACCGGCCAGGTGCCGGACGGCACGTCCGCCGATGACCTGCGCAAGCTGGTGCTGGATGTGCGCGGCCGCATCCAAGGTGACCGCCCGGCCGTCGTCGCCCTGTTCTCCGTCGCGAACGGCCGCCCGGTGACCGTCATCGCCACCAACGAGGCCGCCCGCGAGCGTGGCCTCAAGGCCGGTGACCTGGTCCGCGCCGCCGCCAAGGCCCTCGGCGGCGGAGGCGGCGGCAAGCCGGACGTCGCCCAGGGCGGCGGCACGAACCCGGACGCCGTCGACGAGGCCGCGGCCGCCGTCGAGCGGCTTGTCGCGGAAGCCGCCTGACCGCCGTGCGACGCGGCAGGCGCATCGCCATCGACGTCGGGGACGCCCGGATCGGGGTCGCCTCGTGCGACCCCGACGGGATCCTCGCCACTCCGGTGGAGACTGTGCCGGGGCGGGACATCCCGGCCGCCAGCCGCTTGTGGGCGGCCG
>NZ_MUNE01000761.1 GCF_002154605.1 Streptomyces milbemycinicus
CCAGCGCGCGCCCCGCCCGCGTGGCGCGGGCGGCGACATCCGCCGCCACCGCGCTGGGGTCGCCGAACATCCCGTCGAGCAGCAGGGCGACATAGCCGCGCGCCATCACCGAGAGCGCTTCGAGCAGTTCGACGGCGGTCTTCGCCCCCTGCCCCGGCGGCACCACCTCGAACGCGCTCGGCAGCAGCAGGTCGATGAACTCCCGGGTGCTGTTGCGCAGTTCGAGGTGGTGGGCGCGCAGACCGGGGGCGAAGAGCAGCTCGAAGGCGCCCCGGTGGACGGCGGCGGCGCGCACGTAGCTGCCGGCGACCATGGCCAGGCGCTCATGGGGCGAGGAGGCCGTGGCCATGGCCTGGAGATGGATGGCCTGGAGCCGGTGCGAGACCTCCAGGGCGGCGGCGGCCAACAGCGCGTCGCGGTCGGCGAAGTGGCGGTACGGCGCCCCGGGGCTCACTCGGGTGCGGCGCGCGGCCTCCGCCACCGAGAAGCCGCGCACCCCCACCTCGTCAACGATCTCCAGCGTCGCCCGGACCAGCGCGGCGGCCAAGTCGCCGTGGTGGTAGGCGCCGCGTTCTCTGCCCCCGCTGCGTGCCATCCGGCTGACCTTACCGGACCCCTGAGCCGCGCTCCCCGGCCAGGTCACGCATCGCCCGCAGGGCCTCGCGCGACCGCTCGATACGGATCGGCAGATCGCGCACCCGCACCCCGGTGGCGTGGTGGAATGCGTTCGCGATCGCGGCGGCCGAGCCCACGATGCCCAGCTCGCCGATGCCTTTGCCACCGACCGGGTTGGAGCGGTCGTCGTGCTCGTCCAGCCAGTGCACTTCCAGTTTCGGCACATCGGCGTTGGCGGCGATGTGGTAGCCCGCGAAGTCGTGGTTGGCGAAGTCGCCGAACGCCGGGTCCACCTCGCCGACCTCCAGCAGCGCCATCGAGAGCCCCATCGTCATCGCCCCGAGGAACTGCGAGCGGGCCGTGGCGGGGCTGAGGATCCGCCCGGCCGCGAACACCCCCAGCATCCGGTCGACGCGGATCTCGCCGGTGTCGGCGTCCACCCGCACCTGGGCGAACTGCGCGCCGAAGGTGTGGCGTGAGAGGTCCGCCCGCTCCTGGAGGTCCTCGGTGGTGTCGGCCACCACCTCCAGGCCCCCGTCCGGGACGACACCCGCGTAGCCGCGCATCTCCTCCACCAGCGCGCGGCACGCCTTGTGGACGGCCCAGCCCCACGAGGACGTGCCCATCGAGCCGCCCGCGAACGGCGCCACGCCCAGCGACGCCCGGCCGATCTCCAGCCGCAGCCGCGTCGGGGACACCCCGAGCGCGTCCGCCGCCACCTGCGTGAGCGCGGTCCGCGCCCCCGTGCCGATGTCGACCGCGCCGATCCGCACCACGAAGGTCGCGTCCGGCTCGGCGCGCACGGTGGCCGTGGAGGGCAAGGTGTAGTCGGGGTGGTGCGAGGCGGCCATGCCGGTGCCGACCAGCCAGCGCCCCTCCCGGCGGACCCCCGGCGCCGGATCGCGCCGCTCCCAGCCGAACCGCTCGGCGCCCTCGCGCAGACACTCGACCAGGCTGCGGCTGCTGAACGGCTTGCCGGTGCCCGGGTCCAGCTCCGGCTCGTTGCGGATGCGCAGCTCGATCGGGTCCATGCCCAGCTCGACGGCCAGCTCGTCGATGGCCGACTCCAGCGCGAACATGCCCGGGGTGTGGCCGGGCGCCCGGAACCAGGCGGGCGTCATGATGTCCAGCGGCGCCACCTTCACGGTGGTGCGGACATCCGGTGCCGCGTACATCATCCGCGTCGAGGACACCGTCTGGTCGGCGAACTCCAGCATCCTCGACCGCGGCTGCACCGACTCGTGGTCGATCGCGGTCAGCCGGCCGTCCCGCTCGGCCCCGAGCCGGATCCGCTGGATCGTCGGCGCCCGGTGGGGGACCAGCGCGAACATCTGCTGCCGGGTCAGCGCGATCTTCACCGGCCGCCGTACGACCTGGGCGGCCAGCACCGCCAGAACGGCCGGCGAGCGCGGAATGCCCTTGGACCCGAAGCCGCCGCCGACGTGCTCGGTGACCACCTCCACCGCGTCCAGGTCGAGCCCGAACAGCCCGGCCATCAACTGCGCGGCGAAGCGCGGGCCCTGGTTGGAGTCGTGCAGGGTCAGCCGGCCCTCCTGCCAGGAGGCGATGGTGGCATGCGGCTCCATCGGGCTCGGATGCTCCACCGGAGTGGTGTACGTGGCGTCGGTGCGCACCGGGGCGGCCGCCAGGGCGCGCTCCACATCGCCGCGCTCCTCGAACCCGGGGCCGCCGTCGGTCACCCGCTCGGGGACGTACGCCGCCTCGTCGTCCGCGCGCAGCACCACATCGTGCGGCTCGGGCGCATAGCTCAGCCGCACCGCCGCCGCGGCCTCGCGCGCGGACTCCAGGGAGGTGGCCACCACCGCCGCCACGATCTGGCCGTGGTAGGCGACCTCGGGGGACTGCAGCACGAACAGGTCGGCGCTGACCTCCGCGTCCGTGTTCAGCCGCGGGGCGTTGCCGGAGTCGAGGACCGTCAGCACACCTGGCAGCGCGAGGGCCGCGGACGCGTCCACCTCCGTCACCCGGCCGCGGGCGATCGTCGACTGCACCGGCCAGACATAGGTGATGTCCGGGGTCGGGAACTCATAGGAGTACAGCGCCTCCCCGGTGACCTTCTGGGGGCCGTCCACCCGGGTCAGCGGGGCACCGATCGTCTGCTCGACGGTGGTCATGCGCGGTCCTTCCTCGCCACCAGGTCGCGGATGGCCGCGACGATCAGATCAATGGTCAGGTCGACCTTGAACGCGTTGTCCGGCAGCGGGCGGGCGGCCGCCAGCTCCGCCCGCGCCGCCTCGCGCAGCGTCGCCACGTCCGGGCGCCGCCCCCGCAGCAGCTCCTCCGCCGTCCTGGCCCGCCACGGGCGCGGCGCCACGCCGCCGAGCGCGATCCGCACGTCCGCGAGCCGGCCCGCCTCGTCCACACTCACCGCCGCACCGACGCTGACCAGCGCGAAGGCGTAACTGCGGCGGTCGCGCACCTTGCGGTAGACCATCTCCGCGCCCGGTGGCGGCGCGGGCAGCTCCACGGCGGTGATCAGGTCGCCGTGCTCCAGTACGGTCTCCCGCTGCGGCGTGTCGCCGGGCAGCACGTACAGCTCCTCCACCGGAACGGTGCGCGTGGCGCCGTCCGCCGAGCGCAGCCGCACCACCGCGTCCAGGGCGACCAGGGCCACCGCCATGTCCGACGGGTGGCTTGCCACGCAGTGCTCGGAGGTGCCCAGGATCGCGAGGTCGCGGTGCGCGCCCTCGATCGCAGGACAGCCCGAGCCCGGCTCACGCTTGTTGCAGGGCTTGGTCACATCCTGGAAGTAGCCGCAGCGGGTGCGCTGCAGCAGATTCCCCGCCACCGTGGCGACCGTGCGCAGCTGCCCCGACGCGCCCGCCAGCAGCGACTGCGACAGCAGCGGGAAGCGCTCCCGTACGCCCAGGTCGCCGGCCAGCTCGCCGTTGCGCACCGCGGCGCCGATCAGCGCCGAGCCGTCGGCGCGGTGCTCGATCCGGTCGTGGTCCAGCCGCGAGACGTCCACGACCAGGCCAGGCCCGGCGACGCCGAGCTTCATCAGGTCCACCAGATTGGTGCCGCCGCCCAGATACACGGCGTCGGGCCGCTCCGCCACCAGCGCGGCCGCCTCGGCGGCGTCGGCGGCGCGTACATACGCGAACTCCCTCATCGCGCGCCCCCCTCCGCGCCCGCCGCCTCCAGGACCGCTTCCACGATGCCGCCGTACGCGCCGCAGCGGCACAGATTGCCGCTCATCCGCTCGCGGACCTCCTCGTGGTCCAGCGCGCCGACGCCCTCGGCGGTGTCCTCAGTGACCTGGCTCGGCCAGCCGCGCCGGGCCTCGTCGAGTGCTCCGATGGCCGAACAGATCTGGCCGGGGGTGCAGTAGCCGCACTGCAGCCCGTCGTGGTTGAGGAAGGCGCGCTGCACCGGGTGCAGCTCGGCGCCGTCCGTAAGGTCCGCCACCCCCTCGATCGAGACGATCTCCCGCCCCTCGGCAGCCACCGCGAACATCAGGCAGCTGTTCACCCGCTCGCCGTCCATCAGGACGGTGCAGGCGCCGCACTGCCCGTGGTCACAGCCCTTCTTCGTACCGGTCAGGCCCAGCCGCTCACGCAGCACATCGAGCAGAGTGGTCCGGTTGTCCACGGTCAGGGCGTGTGCGGCGCCGTTGATACGCAAGGTGATGTCGCTACTTGGAGACGAATGTGAGAGGGTCATACATCCAATGTATCAATCTCTTACATGAGTTGAGGGACTTTCAGACATGCCAGAGGCAGAGATGCCGCGTGTCGCGATGCCGGGCCCTGGGGGATGGGCCGGTGGGACCCCGGGTGGCGAGGCGCCGAGGGCGGTCGAGGAGGCGTACCGGTGGTGGCGGGCGGGCCGGCCGTTCGCCCGCGCCACCGTCGTGGACACCTGGCGCTCCTCACCCCTGCCGCCGGGCACGAGCATGCTGGTCGGGCCGGACGGCTCCGCCGTCGGCAGCGTCTCCGGCGGCTGCGTCGAGGGCGCGGTCTACGAACTGGCCCAGGAGGTCATCGCCTCGGGCGCACCCGTGCTCCAGCGCTACGGGGTGAGCGACGACGACGCCTTCGCCGTCGGGCTGACCTGCGGCGGAGTCATCGACATCTATGTGGAGCGGATCGACCCCACGGGATTTCCCGAGTACGGCGAGGTGGCCTCGGCCATCCGGGCCGGGGCGCCGGTGGCCGAGGTGACCTGCGTGGCCGTCGACGGCCCCGACCCCGCGGGCAGGCTGGGCCGCCGCCTGGTGGTCCGGCCCGACGGCACCACCGGGTCGCTCGGCTCCGAGCGGCTGGACGCGGCGGCCGCCCAGGCCGCGCGCGGCATGCTGGCCGGCGGGCGCACCGGCACCCTCCGCCACGGCTACGACGGCCGGCGCCTCGGCCAGGAGCTCACCCTCTTCGTATCCGCCCACGCCGCGCCGCCCAGGCTGCTGGTCTTCGGCGCCGTCGACTTCGCCGCGGCACTGGCCCGTATCGGCGGCTTCCTCGGCTACCGCGTCACCGTCTGCGACGCCCGCCCCGTCTTCGCCACCCGGCGCCGCTTCCCCGAGGCGCACGAGGTCGTGACCGACTGGCCGCACCGCTATCTGCGCGCCGAGGCGGAGGCGGGCCGGCTGGACGAGCGGACCGTGGTCTGCGTCCTCACCCACGACCCCAAGTTCGATGTGCCCCTGCTCGAGGTCGCGCTGCGCCTCCCGCTCGGCTACATCGGCGCCATGGGCTCCCGCCGCACCCACGAGGACCGGCTGCGCCGTCTGCGCGAGCGCGGCCTCGGTGAGGACCGGCTGGCCCGGCTGGCCTCGCCGATCGGCCTCGACCTGGGCGCCCGTACCCCCGAGGAGACCGCGGTCAGCATCGCCGCCGAGATCGTCGCCGACCGCTGGGGCGGCAGCGGCACCCGTCTGACCTCGCGCACCGGATCCATCCATCCGGCGGCCGGTGGCTGAGACGGCCGTACGGAGCGGGGCGGGCCGGGGCCACAATGGGTCCGTTTCCGAAGATGGATGTAAGGGGAATCGAGTCAGCCGTGGAGACCGCGAGAAACACCGAGGAGGAGACCGGCCCGGCACAGGAGGGCCGACCCGCCGGGCCTGACGGGGACGGGACGGCCGCAAGGGGGTGGCGGCGCTGGGTCATGGATGTGCGGCCCCTGCGGCACCGTCCGTTCCGCCGTCTGTGGGCATCCACCTCCATCACCACGATCGGCAGCCAGCTCACCGCGGTGGCCGTGCCCAAGCAGATCTACGACCTCACCGGCTCCTCGGCCTGGGTCGGCTACGCGAGCTTCGCGGGGCTGCTGCCGCTTGTGGTCTTCGCGCTGTGGGGCGGCGCGGTCGCCGACCGGGTGGACCGGCGGACCCTGATGCTGGTCACGGGGGTCGGCATCGCCGTCATCTCGGTGCTGTTCTGGGCGCAGTCCGCCGCCGGGATCCACTCGGTGGCGCTGCTGATGGTGCTGCTCGCCGCCCAGCAGGGCCTGTTCGGCATCAACTTCCCGGCCCGTAGCGCCTCGATAGCCCGGCTCGTCCCCGCCGAGGAACTGCCCGCCGCGGGCGCCCTGCAGTCCACCGTCGCGCAGACCGGCATGGTGCTGGGGCCGCTGCTGGCCGGGGCGCTGATCCCGCTCATCGGCCTGTCCACGCTGTATCTGATCGACGCCGTCGCGCTGTGCTTCACCCTGTGGGCCGTATGGCGGCTGCCCGCGCTGCCCCCGCTGGACACGGGCGACGAGGCCGACGAGAGGAAGGCGCGCGGCAGGCGGCGGGCCGGCGGGCGGGAGGTGGCGGACGGGTTCCGTTACATCGTGGCGCAGCGGGTGCTGCTGCTGTCCTTCCTCGCGGACATCGTCGCGATGGTCTTCGGCATGCCGCGGGCCCTGTTCCCGCAGTTGGCGTCGGGCACCTACGCGCCCTGGGGCGAGGGGTTCGCGCTCGGGTTGCTGTTCGCCGCGATACCCATCGGGGCGGTGGCCGGCGGGCTGCTGTCGGGGACCTTCTCCCGGGCCCGCCACCACGGGCTGATGGTCAGCGCCGCCGTGGTGGTCTGGGGGCTGGCCATCACCGGGTTCGGGCTGAGCGGCGGACTGTGGTGGGCGGCGGCCTTCCTGGCCGTGGCGGGGGTCGCCGACATGGTCTCCATGGTCTTCCGCGGGGCGATCCTCCAGTCGGCCGCCACCGACGATATGCGCGGCCGGATGCAGGGCATCTTCACGGTCGTCGTGGCCGGCGGTCCGCGCCTGGCCGACCTGCTGCACGGCACGGCCGGCTCGCTGTTCGGCCCCCGGGTGGCGGTGACCGCGGGCGGCCTGCTCGTCGTCGTCATCATGCTCGCCCTGACCGCCGCGGTTCCTTCCTTCCGGCGCTACACCGCCTGAGGACACGCCCCGGCCGGGCCCGTCAGGGACGGGCCCGGCCCTTTCCGTCGGCAGGCGGCTAGTCGGCAGGTGGTCAGATACGGTCGGCCGCGATCAGGAAGTACTGGAAGGAGCCGTCCTTGTAGGAGTTGATGAACGCCTCCTCAATGCCTGTGACCAGTGAGGACGTGGCCCGTAGCGCCCAGTAGGGCAGGGTGGCGGGAGTGAGGTCGACGACGGCCTGCGGTACGAGCCGATTGTCGGCCATGGCACGCAGATACTCCCGGCGGGAGTGGATGTTGCACTCGAAGTGCGCGTTGATCTGGGAGACCCACTTCGAGGGCTGGCCGTAACGCGGGTTCCAGCAGCCGGTGATGGTCACATAGCGGCCGCCGACCGCGAGGATGCGGGAGTGCTCGGCGAAGAGGTCGTGCAGGTCGACGTACATGCTCGACTCGTTGTTCCACGAGGCCGCGGCCTGCCCGGTCTCGAAGGGCGTACCGAGCATATTGCAGACGCGGGCGTGGACATGGTCCTCGATGCCGAGTTCGCGGGCGCGCCGGTTGGCGAAGTCGGCCTGCTTGGCCGACAGCGTGACGCCCTCGACCTTGCACCCGAAGCGCTGGTGGGCCATGACCATCGAGCCGCCGCGGCCGCATCCGGCGTCCACGAGCGTGTCGTCGCGCTCAATGGGGCCGAGGTGGTGCAGGAGGAGTTCGGCCTGCGCCGACTCCAGGCGGTGGAGCTCGGCGATCAGCCTCTTCTCGTATTCGCCGTCGTCGGCGGCGCCGAGGGCGGCGTGGTCGACGTCGCCGATGCCGTAGTGGTGGTGGTAAAGGCCGTCGACATCGCCGAGCCGCAGGTTCACGGGCCTGGCCTCGTGGTCCCAGTAGCGGGCGATGTCCCCCTGGTAGGGCGTCATCGGGGCGGGGATGAACACGGAGGCGCTGCCGGCGGTGGCGACGGTGGTGAGATCGGCGCTGGTCACGGATAAGTCCATTCTTCTTACCAGAAGTCGGGCAGGCTGTAGCGATAGGTGTTGGTCTGGTGCCAGTAGTGGTTGCCGTCGACCCATACGGCCACGCCCCGCACAAAGCGCTGCACGCTCGGGACGGGGCAGGCGGCGGCCAGGGCCGCGGCTTCGGCCTCGAAGTCGTGCATGAGCTCGTTGTGGACCTCGACCGCCTTCAGGTAGCCCTCGCGGTCGGAGATGCCCTCACGTTCGGCGATCACCACGGGCAGGTTCAGATGCCGGCCGGGGCTCGCGAGTTCCTTGGTGTACGAGTACAGGTCGTTCACGATGGTGGTGGCGTTCCCGGCGAGCGCGATGACCCGCTGCATGGCGGGCTGGGCGTGCAGGTCCGCGGGGAGTTCGTAGCCGCCGACGGTGTCGGTGATGGTGGGGCAGGGACGGAAGTTGTTGAACTGGCGCATCGCCAGGTATTCCCACACCTCGGGGACGTGGTCCGTCTGGGCCCAGGCGGCCTCGGCGAGGTACCCCAGGTGCAGCCGGGCCATGTCGTGCCGGAACCGGTCGGCCTGGGAGGCGCTGGCCGCTTGGAGGAAGTACTCCATGGCGGAGCGGTAGGCGCGTCGGGGCGCATCCGAATGAAGCGACTCCGCCCACGGCGGTTGGTACTCCTTGGTCGTGTGCAGGGGGTCGAGGGCGGTGTGCGCCAGCAGAAGGCGTCCGCCGAGGCCGATGGGCGAACCTCCGTGGTCCTCGCAGTAGCAGTCGTCCACCGCGTTCTCGGCGACCATCAGGCGCGTGGCGAGCATCAGATGGTCGACGGTGGGGGCGTCCGGATGGCAGGCGACCATGTAGCGCCCCACGGAGAAGCCGTCGAACTGGTCCTCCCAGTCCTCGGGGTACAGATCGACCTCGTCCAACGCCCATGCCTTGATCCTGCGGCCGACCTCCTCCACCCGCACGGGGTCGGGCTCCGCCACTGGATGGTGGTAGAGGCCCGGGACCGGGTTGCCCTCCGCCGGAGCTGCTGGAGCTGTAGGCAGTTCAAGCGGCTCCGGTGGCTCCGGCGGCTCTTCGCGCCGGACCAGGTGCAGGCTCGCCGTGCCCAGGCCACTGGGGCCACGCAGGATCCGTTCCAGGACGGTGCTCGGCGCCTCGAAGCGGGAAGCAGCGGCGGGCAGGCTCGACTGCGGAGGCTGCGGAGGCTGCGGAGGCGGCGGAGGGGAAGGCTCGGGGGCGGGCATCCATGGCTCCTTTTGGCTAGTCGTGCCTGCGGGCGATCTGCACGTTCTCCAATACGCCGAGCGCGTCCGGCACAAGGACGGCGGCGGAGTAGTAGGTGGTGACGAGATAGGAGGTGATCGATTTTCCGTCGATGCCCATGAAACGCACCGACAGGCCCGGTTCGTACTCCTCCGGCAGACCGGTCTGGCGCAGACCGATGACGCCCTGGTTGTCCTCGCCGGTGCGCATGACGAGGATCGAGCTGGTGTTCTCCTTGGTGATGGGGATCTTGTTGCAGGGCAGGATGGGGACGCCGCGCCAGGCCGGGACCTGCTGCCCGCCGAGGTCGACGTGGTTCGGGTAGATCCCGCGGGAGTTGAACTCACGCCCGATCGCCGCGATCGTCCTGGGGTGGGCGAGGAAGAACTTGGAACCGCGGCGGCGGCAGAGCAGTTCGTCGAGGTCGTCCGGGGTGGGCGGGCCGGAGTGGGTCTGGATGCGCTGCTTGAAATCCGCGTTGTGGAGCAGACCGAACTCCCGGTTGTTGACCAGCTCATGCTCCTGGCGCTCGCGCAGCGCCTCGATGACGAGCCTGAGCTGCTCCTCGGTCTGGTTCATCGGCCCGTTGTAGAGATCGGCGACCCTCGTATGGACCCGCAGAATGGTCTGCGCCGCGGAGAGTTCGTACTCACGCGGTTTCAGCTCGTAGTCGACGAATGTCCCGGGCAGCTCGGGCTCGCCGTTGTGGCCGGCCGACAGCGCGATCTCGGCCTCGCCGTGACGGGTCTGCCGCCGGCGGAGAAGTGAGCTGAACCGCTGGATATGGGCTTGGAGGCCCGGCGCCGCGGACAGTACGGAGGCGAAGTCGGCGCGGGACAGGGTGAGCAGGGTGCCGGCGGTCTCGGCGGTGGCCGTGCAGTCCCACCGGGCGTCCGCGTCCAACAGGGCGTTTTCACCGAACCGGTCGCCGTCGGCGAGTACGGCGACGGCGACCTCGTCGCCGTACTTGCCGACGGAGGTCCGGCTGATGCGGCCGTGGGCGATCAGATGGATCTGCTCGGCGGGCGTACCGCGCTCGACCAGCACTTCGCCGGCGTGGAAGTCGCGCTGAACGCACCGGCCGGCGATCGCGGTCAGCACCTCCACGTCCTCGAAGCCGCGCAGCAGGGCCAGTTCGCCGAGCTCGCGGGGGATCACCCGGACGTCGGCACCATCCTGAACGAACTCGATGCGCCCGTCGCCGACCGTGTAGCTCAGCCGACGGTTCACCCGGTAGGTGCCGCCCTTGGCCTCCACCCAGGGGAGCGTCCGCAGCAGCCAGCGAGAGGTGATCCCCTGCATCTGCGGGGCGGACTTCGTCGTGGTGGCGAGGTTACGGGCAGCCGCCGTACTCAGACTGGACTGCCGAGACGGCTCCGGCTGTGCTTCCGGGCTGGTATCAACAGTCATCGGGCGAACTCTCCTTCGTAAGGGCGGTGGCCGGCGTGCGTGCGCGGCACCGGGAAACGCGTCACCGGGGAACGCGCCAGCGGAAAGCGGAAAGGAGGGGGCAAACTTCCGGGAACCCGTCCAGATCCCGGGGAACAGTAACGGCCGGTGCGCCCAGGGGTCCCTCGGAAGCCGTCGTTATTAACTCGATGCGATGATCTGACACCGCAGAATGTTTGCCCGGGGAGCCGACGGTATTCGGACACGGCCGCGGGTACCGTGATGATCAACAGACGGCCGTGGCCATGCCAACCCCGCGCGAGCCCGTCCGGAACCGCCGAGCGGCCCAGGAGGCTCTACCAAGCATGCCCACCCTGCCTCAGCAGCCATCTGCGGATCCGCCCGGCCCGCACATGGTCGTCTGCGGCGACGACGCGCTCGCCCACCGCCTCGCCGCCGAACTCAAGGACGTCTACCTGGAGCGGGTGACCGTCGTCATCCCCGCCACGCCCTCCGCCTGGGAACCACGGTCGGCGCGGACCGCGGCGCCCGGGGCAGGGCGCGGCCGGGCGCGGGCCGCGGCGCTCTTCGGGCGGGTGACGGCGGCCGTGGGCCGCCCGTCGCTGTCCCCGCCGGAGCCGGCCGCCGCGCCTTCGGGTGCGGGCATACGGGTCCTGGAGGCGGCCGAGCCGGACGACGAGGTGCTGACCGAGGCCGGGGTGGAACGGGCCGCCGCACTCGCGCTGGTCTACGACGACGACGAGACCAACATCCACGCCGCGCTGCGCGCCCGCCGCCTCAACCCCCGGCTGCGGCTGGTGATCCGGCTGTACAACCGCAAGCTCGGCGAGCATCTGCGGGAACTGCTCGACCAGGCCGCGGCGGTCGCCGACCCGGGCCTGGATGCGACGGAGCCGGACGCCTTGACCACCGTCCTGTCGGACGCCGACACCGCCGCGCCCGCGCTCGCTGCCACCGCCGTCGCGGGCACCAGCAAGGTGATCCAGGCCGACGGGGTGCTGCTGCGGGCCGCCATCCACACCCCACGCGACCGCGACGCCATCGCGGACCCCGGGCTGTGCACCCTCGCCCTGCTCTCCTCGACCACCAACGACCCGGCGGGCCTGGAGGGTTCGGACAGCAGCGGGGCCGAAGGACCGCGCATGCTGCCCGACGACCAAGCGGCGGCCGCCGCGACCGGGCGCCGTACGGTGGTGCTGGAGGCCGTCTCGCACACCGGATCCGCGCTGCCGCCGCGCCGGCTCGGCGGCCGGGGCGTGCCGCTCGGCTCGCTGTTCTCCCGTCGGCTGCGGCGGACCGTCGTGGGGTTCGCCGCGGCGCTGCTGGCCCTCGCCGTCGCGTCCTGGCAGATCACCGGGGAACACCCGCTGCGCGCCGCCTATCTGACGCTGCTGGACATCCTCGGCACCGGCGACCCCGCGCTCGGCCAGCCGCTCGCCCGGCAGATTCTGCAACTGCTGTCCGGGCTGGTCGGCCTGATGCTGCTGCCCGTCCTGGTGGCCGCCACACTGGAAGGGCTCGGCACCTTCCGAACCGCGTCCGCCCTGCGCCGGCCGCCCCGCGGGCTGTCCGGCCATGTCGTACTGCTCGGCCTCGGCAAGGTCGGCACCCGGGTGCTGGCCCGGCTGCGGGAGTTGGACATCCCCGTGGTGTGCGTCGAGGAGGACCCCCAGGCGCGTGGCATTCCGCTGGCCCGCCGGCTGCGGGTGCCCACCATCATCGGGGACGTCACGGAGGAGGGCGTGCTGGAGGCGGCCAAGATCGACCGGGCACACGCACTGCTCGCGGTCACCAGCTCCGACACCACCAACCTGGAGGCCGCGCTGTACGCCCGCTCGCTCGAGCCCGGTCTGCGGGTGGCCATGCGGCTGTACGACGACCGCTTCGCCAGAGCCGTCTACCGCACCCTGCGGGCCGCGCACCCACAGGCGCTGACCCGCAGCCGGAGCGTGTCCACGCTGGCGGCTCCGGCCTTCGCGGGGGCCATGATGGGGCGTCAGATCCTGGGCGCGGTGCCGGTCGAGCGGCGGGTGCTGCTCTTCGCCGCGGTGCCGGCCGCGGGCCACCCGCAGCTGGAAGGCCGTACCGTCGCCCAGGCGTTCCGGCCGGGCGCCTGGCGGGTGGTCGCCCTGGACACCGCGGACGCCGGCGGCCGGCTCCGCGATCTGGCCGTGGCGCCCCCGGACGACGGCAGCGGGCGGCAGCGGGGCCTGGTGTGGGACCTCCCGCCGGACTACGTTCTGCGGCCCCAGGACCGCGTGGTGCTGGCCGCAACCCGCCAGGGCCTCGGCGAACTCCTCGGTCGCGGGCCGGTGTCCGGCCGTACGGAACCCGCCGCGCGCCCCGCCACTCCGGGCCCGGCCTGAAACAGGGCCCATGGGGGCTCTGGGGTCAGGAGGCCCCTGCGGTCAGGAGGCCCCTGGGGTCAGGACGGGCCCGCCCAGTCCAGCGTGGGTGCCAAGGCCCCCTCCAGGGTCAGCAGCCACCGCTTGACCGCGAGCCCCGTCTCCCCGCCGCCGAAGCCGCCGATGCCATCGGCGGC
>NZ_MUNE01000762.1 GCF_002154605.1 Streptomyces milbemycinicus
CCGCCCCCTCCGCCCAGGGCGCCGAGCCCGCCCGCCATCCGGCCCCGGTGCCCAAAACCGTGGTGCTCGACGGCCCACGGCTGGCCGTGACCAAGGTGAAGCTGCAGCTGGGAGACGCGCGGCTGAAGCGGACCGTACGCGATCTGACCGCCCAGGCCGACCAGTGGATGAACCAGGGCCCCTGGACGGTCACCGACAAGGACCAGGTGCCGCCCAGCGGCGACAAGCACGACTACTTCAGCCAGGCCCCGTACTGGTGGCCCACCCAGCCGAAGACCGAAGACAATCCGTACGGCTGCCCCTACGTTCAGAAGGATGGCCAACGGAACCCCGATGTGGACAAGATGACGGACCGTCCCGAGGTGGGCAAGGTCTTCGAGTCCGCCTATGAGCTCTCCCTGGCCTGGTACTACACCGGTAAGCGCGGCTACGCCGAGCACGCCGCCGAGATACTGCGCACCTGGTTCGTCGACCCCGCGACCCGGATGAACCCCAGCCTCAACCACGCCCAGTTCATCCCCTGCAAGTACGACGGCCGCTCGATCGGCATCATCGACTTCTCCCAGGGCTTCACCAGCCTGCTGGACGCCGCCGCCATCCTCGACACCGGCGCCCCCGGCTGGTCCCGCGGCGACCACACCGGCTTCCGCACCTGGAACAAGCAGTTCCTGGACTGGCTGGTGAACAGCGACTTCGGCAAGGAGGAGGGCGCCGCCGAGAACAACCACGGCACGTTCTTCGATATGCAGGTCGCCGCCATCGCCGCCGCCGTGGGCGACCGGGACCTCGCCCGCCAGGTCGTCCGCGAGGCCCGCACCAAGCGCGTGGACGCCCAGATCGCGGCGGACGGCACCCAGCCCGGTGAGCTCTCCCGCACCCGCAGCTTCCACTACTCGACCTTCAACCTCGTCGCCTTCACCCGCCTCGCGGCCGTCGGCGAGCACGTGGGCGTGGACCTGTGGCACTACACGGGGCCGGACGGGGCGAACCTCTTCAAGGCGGTCGATGTGCTGCTCCCCGCGGCCACCGGGGCCAAGCCGTGGCCGTACCCGGAGCTGGACTTCCGCGCCTACGCGGCCAGCGACATCGTGCACGCGGCGGCCGACGCGGGCGACCGCAGGGCCAAGGCGGCGCTCCCCGCGCTCCAGGCGCCGCCCGGCGGCGACCTGTGGGCGCTGCGGCCGGCCGTCGAGCAGCTTGACAGCATCGCCACCACTGGTTGACGGACGGGTGAGGCAAGCCACACTCCCGCGGCTCCAGCTGTGCCGATGTCCCATGGCACACTGGGGCCGTACCAGTGACGTCAGCGCACTCCGGGGTCGGTGAAAATCCGAACCGGCGGTTACAGTCCGCGACCCGTCCGCTGCCAGCGGCCGGTTGACCAGGTGAAATTCCTGGACCGACGGTGAAAGTCCGGATGGGAGGCAGTGCGCGGCGGGAGTAGTGCACCGGTGCGCCGCGCCCGGCGGCCCGTCTTTTGTGGCGGACCGTATCCCGGCCCAGGCGTTCCCCGGTGCCGTCTTTCCGCTTCTGTCATCTCGACAGCCCCGGAGTCCGTGCCCGAAGAGGCAGGAGGACCCGGTGGCCACCACCGCCGAAGCCGAAGCGATGCGCCGTGCCATAGCGCTCGCCGCCCGGGGCCTCGGCCACACCAGCCCCAACCCCGTGGTCGGTTGCGTCATCCTCGACGCCGACGGCCGTACCGCAGGCGAGGGCTGGCACCAGCGGGCCGGCGGGCCGCACGCCGAGGTCCACGCCCTGCGCGCGGCCGGCGAGCGGGCGCGCGGCGGCACCGCCGTCGTCACCCTCGAACCCTGCAACCACACCGGCCGCACCGGCCCCTGCGCCCAGGCGCTGCTGGACGCCGGCATCGTCCGCGTCGTCTACGCGGTCGCCGACCCCAACGCCAAGGCCGCCGGCGGGGCCGCCACCCTGGCCGCCGCCGGGACCGCCGTAGAGAGCGGACTGCTCGCCGACCAGGCCGCCGCGGTCAACGAGGCCTGGCTGACCTCGATGCGGTTCGGCCGCCCCTTCGTGCTGTGGAAGTACGCCGCGACCCTGGACGGGCGCAGCGCCGCCGCCGACGGCACCAGCCGGTGGATCACCTCCGCCGAGTCCCGTGCCGATGTGCACCGGCTGCGCGCCGAGTCGGACGCCGTCGTGGTCGGCTCCGGCACCCTGCGCGCCGACGATCCGCACCTCGCGGTCCGCGGAGCAAGCGGATCGAACGGAGCAAGCGGATCGAACGGCGCCCGGCAGCCGCTGCGCGTCGTCCTCGACAGCAAGGCCACCATCGCCCCGGACGCCCGGGTCCTGGACGGCACCGCGCCCACCCTGATCGCCGTCGCCGAAGACGCCCCCGCCGTACGGCTGGCGGGCGCCGAGACCGTACGGCTGCCGCGCGCCATCTCCGGGCCGGGCCTGGACATCCCGGCGCTGCTCGGCGAGCTCCACGGGCGCGGGATCCGCTCGGTCCTGCTGGAGGGCGGCCCCACCCTCGCCGGGGCGTTCCTGGCCGCCCGCGCCGTCGACAAGGTCGTCGGCTATCTCGCCCCCGCACTGCTCGGCGCCGGCGCCCCCGCCCTCGCCGACGCCGGAATCACCACCATCACGCAGGCGTTGCGCCTCGAGCTGACCGACGTCACCAGGCTCGGTCCCGACCTGCGCATCACCGCCGTGCCGGCGCCCACCGCCCCTGTCGCACCCGAGGAGAGCTGAATGTTCACCGGAATCGTCGAAGAACTGGGCGAGATCGTCGCCGTCGAGAACCTGGGCGACGCGTCCCGCTTCCTGGTCAGCGGCCCCGTCGTCACCGAAGGCGCCAAGCACGGCGACTCCATCGCCGTCAACGGCGTCTGCCTCACCGTCGTCGACTTCGAGGACGGCCGGTTCTCCGCCGACGTCATGGCCGAGACCCTGAACCGCTCCAGCCTCGGCGCCCTCGCCGTCGGCTCCCGCGTCAACCTGGAGCGCCCGATGGCGCTCGGCGGGCGCCTGGGCGGCCACCTGGTGCAGGGGCACGTCGACGGCACCGGCACCATCGTCGAGCGCAAGCTCTCCGAGCACTGGGAGATCGTCAAGATCTCGCTCCCCGCCGATCTGAGCCGCTACGTCGTGGAGAAGGGCTCCATCACGGTCGACGGCATCAGCCTGACCGTCGTCGACGCGGGCCCCGACTACTTCACCGTCAGCCTCATCCCGACGACCCTCGCCCTGACCACCCTCGGCGTCAAGCAGGCCGGCGACCCCGTCAACCTGGAAGTGGACGTGCTCGCCAAGTACGTCGAGCGGCTGCTGGGCAAGGGCGCGGGCGCCCCGGCCATCACGGATGAGGAGGCCGTCGCATGACCGCCCCCGTCGGCGAGCCCCAGACACCCATGGACAGCGTGGACAGCATGGACAGCAGCAACACCAGGAAGCGACACATGACCCCCGTGCAGAGCGTGCAGGCCGTGCAGGCCGTGCCGAGCCCGCAGAGCGCCCCCGAATGGCCCGACGAGCTGTCCCTCGACTCCGTCGAGCGGGCCATCGCCGAGATCGCCGCCGGGCGCCCCGTCGTGGTCGTGGACGACGAGGACCGGGAGAACGAGGGCGACCTCATCGTCGCCGCCGAGAAGGCCACCCCCGAGATCGTCGCCTTCATGATGAGCGAGTGCCGCGGGCTGATCTGCGCCACCCTGGACGCCGCCGACCTCGACCGGCTACGGCTGCCGCAGATGGTCGAGGAGAACTCCGAGTCCATGCGCACCGCCTTCACCGTCTCGGTCGACGCCACCGCCGAACACGGCGTCGGCACCGGCATCTCCGCCGCCGACCGGTCCACCACCCTGCGCCTGCTGGCCGATCCGCACTCCACCCCCGAGGACTTCGCGCGCCCCGGCCATATCTTCCCGCTGCGCCCCCGCGACGGCGGTGTGCTCACCCGCGACGGCCACACCGAAGCCGGCGTCGACCTCGCCCGGCTGGCGGGGCTGCGCCCGGCCGCCGCGATCTGCGAGATCGCGGGCCCCGACGGCACCATGCTGCGCCTGCCCGAACTGGTCTCCTTCGCCCGCCGCAACGGGCTGGCGATCATCTCCATCGAGGCCCTGATCGCCTACCGCAGGGCCACCGAGCCCACCGTGCGGCGCGAGGCCGAGACCCGGCTGCCCACCGCCTTCGGCGACTTCCAGGCGTACGGCTACCGCTCCACCACCGACGGCGTCGAGCACATCGCCCTCGTCCAGGGCGACATCGGCGACGGCGAGGACGTCCTGGTCCGTATCCACTCCGAGTGCCTGACCGGCGATGTCTTCGGCTCGCAGCGCTGCGACTGCGGCCCCCAGCTGCACGCCTCCCTGGAGCGGATCACCGCCGAGGGCCGCGGCGTGGTGGTCTATCTGCGCGGCCACGAGGGCCGCGGCATCGGGCTGCTGTCCAAGCTGCGCGCATACGAGCTGCAGGAGCTGGGCCGCGACACCCTCGACGCCAACCTCGAACTCGGCCTGCCCGCCGACGCCCGCGACTACGCCGCCGGCGCCCGTATCCTCGCCGACCTCGGTGTGCGCTCGCTGCGCCTGATGACCAACAACCCGGAGAAGACCGCGGCGCTGGTCCGGCACGGGCTGCGGGTCACCGGCCGGGAGCCGATGCCCGTCCAGGCCGGTGAGCACAACCTGCGCTATCTGCGCACCAAGCGCGACCGTATGGGCCACGACCTGCCGTGGCTGGAGAGCGGCCGCCCCCAGCCGATGTCCGCCTGCGGCAACCAGTAGCCACAGCCCCGTACCCCCAGCACCACCAGCACCAGAGCAACACCCGCACCAAGGAGAGAAGTAGACGTGAGCGGTAAGGGAGCCCCCCAGCTGTCCGTGGAGAACGGCGGAGCCCTGCGCGTGGCCGTCGTGGCCGCCCAGTGGCACGCCCAGGTGATGGACGGGCTCGTCGACGGGGCGCGGCGCGCCCTGGCCGAGCTGGGCATCGACGAGCCGACCGTGCTGCGCGTACCGGGCAGCTGGGAGCTGCCGGTGGCCGCCAAGGCCCTCGCCGACCGCGGCTTCGACGCGGTCGTGGCCCTGGGCGTCGTCATCCGCGGCGGCACCCCCCACTTCGACTATGTGTGCCAGGGCGTCACCCAGGGCCTCACCCAGGTCAGCGTGGACACCGGGATGCCCATCGGCTTCGGCGTGCTGACCTGCGACACCGAGGAGCAGGCCCTGGACCGGGCCGGGCTCGAAGGGTCGAACGAGGACAAGGGCCACGAGGCCGTCACCGCGGCCGTCGCCACCGCCCTCACGCTCCGGTCGGTCGCCTGACCCTGGCGCCGAGTCGCATCGTGCGACCCCAGTAGGATGACGGGCATCATGCCCAAGAAGACGTTCGAGGAGCTCTTCGCCGAGCTTCAGCAGAAGGCCCTCACGGCCGATCCCGCCACCTCCCGCACCGCCGACCTGCTTCAGTCGGGTGTGCACGCCATCGGCAAGAAGGTCGTGGAGGAGGCCGCCGAGGTGTGGATGGCCGCGGAGTACGAGAGCGACGCCGCGGCCGCCGAGGAGATCTCGCAGCTCCTCTACCACCTCCAGGTGATGATGATCGCCCGGGGCCTGACCCTCGACGACGTCTACGCTCACCTCTGAGCACGCCCCAGCCCCAGCCCTCGCCCACGTAAGGAAAAAGGTCTCATGCTGCGCATCGCCGTCCCCAACAAGGGTTCACTGTCCGAGCCTGCGTCGGCGATGCTCCATGAGGCGGGCTACCGGCAGCGCAAGGACCGCAGGGAACTGGTGCTCGTCGACTCCGAGAACGACGTCGAGTTCTTCTTCCTGCGCCCCCGCGACATCGCCGTATACGTCGGCTCCGGCCGCCTGGACATCGGCATCACCGGCCGTGATCTGCTGCTCGACTCCGGCTCCCGGGCCGAGGAGATCATGCAGCTCGGCTTCGCCGGTTCCACCTTCCGCTACGCCACCCGGCCCGGTACGGCGAAGGACGTCAGCGAGTTCGGCGGTATGACGGTCGCCACCTCCTTCTCCGGTCTGGTCACCAAGCACCTCGCGGACAACGGCGTCGACGCCGCCGTCGTACACCTCGACGGCGCCGTCGAGACCGCCATCCAGCTCGGTGTGGCCGAAGTCATCGCGGATGTCGTCGAGACCGGCACCACCCTGCGCAACGCCGGTCTGGAGATCATCGGCGAGCCGATTCTGGAGTCCGAGGCGGTCGTCATCCGCCGCACCGGCGCCCCCGCCGACGACCCCAAGGTCCAGCAGTTCCTCCGCCGGATGCAGGGCGTCCTGGTGGCCCGGCGCTACGTGATGATGGACTACGACATCCGCGTCGAGCAGGTGGAGCGGGCCGTGGCGCTCACCCCCGGCCTGGAGTCGCCCACCGTCTCCCCGCTGCACCACGAGGGCTGGGTCGCGGTCCGCTCGATGGTCCCCACCAAGGACGCCCAGCGGATCATGGACGAGCTGTACGACCTGGGGGCGCGGGCCATCCTGACCACCGGCATCCACGCCTGCCGCCTCTGAGCCCCGGACATCCCCGCACCAGACCCACCGTTCCGCTCACGGAGAGACCCCACGCCACGTGTCCGCCTCTGAGTCGGTGCCCGCGCAGCCCCCTGCCGGGCTCCCCGCCCTCCCCGTCACCTTCCGGCCGACCCGCACCCGGGCCGTCCTGCTGACCGTGGGGGTCGCCCAGGCCGTCGCCCTCAGCGCGATCGCGCTGCTCCTGGAGCGGCTGAGCCCGGGGGAGAAGCTGAGCTTCGTCTTCACCGGTCTGCTGTTCCTCGGCGTGCTGGCGCTGCTCAGCCGGCCCAAGGTGGTCGCCGACGCCGACGGGGTGACCGTGGTCAACCTGACGACCAAGCGCCGGCTGGCGTGGGCGGAGGTCCTCCGGGTCAATCTGCGGCCCGGCGACCCGTGGGTCTACCTGGATCTCTCCGACGGCACCAGCCTGCCCGCGATGGGCATCCAGCCCGGTATCGCCAAGGCCCGCGCCATCGGCGACGCACGCGCTCTGCGGGCGCTCGCCGAGCAGCACGGCATGCACTGAGGCCGCCCGATCGGCCCTGTCCGGGTACCGGGGCCTGCCCGGAAAGCCGGATCCTTGATTACTCTGTTGCGGGGGCGCTGCCAGTGCCCCGGCCCGTACCACCTGTCCGCGCGCCGTTGTGCGCACCCCGGCAGGCCCCTGCGACCCGAGGAGTGACTCCCTCCAGAGATGGACGGATCGTCCTGTAGTACCTGCGCCGCCCCTCATCAACCGATGGCGGCGGCATGAGCACCACCCTGTCCCTCCTGCTGCTCGCCGCAGCACTCGTATTGATCCTCGCCAACGGCTTCTTCGTGGCGGCCGAATTCGGCCTGGTCACCGTCGAGCGGCCGGACGCCGAGCGGGCCGCCGCCGAGGGCGACCGCCGGGCCGGGACCGTCGTCGAGTCCCTGCGCGAGCTGTCCTTCCAGCTCTCCGGCACCCAGCTCGGCATCACCATCACCTCCCTGGTGGTCGGCATGCTCGCGGAGCCGGCGCTCGGTGAGCTGCTGACCCCGCCGCTGACCGCCACCGGGCTGCCGCACGGCGCCGTCTCCGGTGTCGCGGTCGTCGTGGGCATGCTGGTCGCGTCCGCCGTCCAGATGATCATCGGCGAGCTCGTGCCCAAGAACTGGGCCGTTTCCCGGCCACTTCAGGTCGCGCGGTTCGTCGCCGGGCCGCAGTACGCCTTCGCGCGCTTCTTCCGCCCGGTCATCGCCCTGCTCAACACGGTCGCCAACCGGCTGGTGCGGGCGCTCGGCGTCGAGCCCACCGAGGAGCTGGCCTCCGCCCGCACCCCCGGTGAGCTGGTCTCCCTGGCCCGCCACTCCGCGCAGGCCGGCGCGATCGAGCAGGACACCGCCGACCTGTTCGTACGCACCCTCTCCCTCGGCGACCTGACCGCGCAGCATGTGATGACCCCGCGCGTGCGGGTGAGCGCCCTGCAGTCCTCCGCGACCGCGGAGGATGTGCTCAACCTCACCCGCGCCACCGGGCTGTCCCGCTTCCCCGTCTACCGCGACCGCCTCGACGAGGTAATCGGCATGGTGCACCTCAAGGACGCCCTCGCGGTGCGCTCGGAGGAGCGGCTGCGCACCTCGGTCGCGCGGATCGCCCAGCCCCCGCTGCTCGTCCCCGAGACACTGCCCGTCCAGCCGCTCCTGGAGCGGCTGCGCAGCGAGCAGCCGATAGCCGTCGTCGTCGACGAGTACGGCGGTACGGCGGGCGTGGTCACCCTGGAGGACATCGTCGAGGAGCTGGTCGGCGAGGTGCGCGACGAGCACGACGACGAGGCCGCGGACACCCCGGACCTCATGCCGGCCCCTGCCGAGGACGGCCGCCCCGCCTGGGAGGCCGACGGCGGCTGCCGCGTCGACACCCTGCGCCGGATCGGCCTGGAGGCGCCGGACGGGCCGTACGAGACGGTGGCCGGGCTGGTCGCCGACCTCCTCGCGCGGATCCCGGCCGTCGGCGACACCGCCGAGCTGCCCGGCTGGAACCTCTCGGTCCGGCAGGTCGGACACCACCGGGCCGAGCGGGTGCGGATCATACGCACGGGCACCGGCACCGGAGCCGGGGCGGCCGCCGCCACCGGCACACTCACGGCAAGCGGTGCTGCCGGCGGCGCCGCGCGGGGGGCGGAACGATGAGCCTGGTCCAACTTCTCTTCGCCGCTCTCCTGGTCCTCGCCAACGGCTTCTTCGTCGGCGCCGAGTTCGCCCTCGTCTCCGTACGCCGCAGCCAGATCGAGCCGCGCGCGGCCGAGGGCTCGGCCCGCGCCCGTACGGTGCTCACCGGGCTGGAGAACCTGCCGCAGATGATGGCGGCCGCGCAGTTCGGCATCACCATCTGCTCGCTGACGCTCGGCGCGGTCGCCGAGCCGACCGTCGCGCATCTGCTGGAGCCGGTCTTCCACGCCGTCCATCTGCCCAGCGGTCTTGTCCACCCCCTCGGCTACGCCATCGCGCTCGCGGTGGTGGTCTGTCTGCACCTGGTCATCGGCGAGATGGTGCCGAAGAACCTGGCCATGGCGGCCCCCGAGAAGACCGCGCTGTGGCTCGGGCCCGGCCTCGTCACCTTCGCCCGGCTGTGCCGGCCGGTCACCGCGCTGCTCGGCGCCTGTGCCCGGCTGGTGCTGCGGCTGTTCCGGGTGGAGCCCAAGGACGAGGTCGAGGCGGTGTTCACCAGCGAGCAGCTGACCCACCTCGTCGAGGACTCCCGGCAGGCCGGACTGCTCGACCCCGGCGAGCACGAGCGGCTTGCCGACGCCCTGGAGCTGGGCAGCCGCCCGGTCACGGACGTCCTGCTCGACCCGGCGGGCCTGGTCACCGTCGACCCCTCGGTCACGCCCCAACAGATCGAGGAGCTGACCGTACGGACCGGCTACTCGCGCTTCCCGGTGCGCGGGACCGGCGGGGCCTTCATGGGCTATCTGCATGTGAAGGACGTCCTGGACCTGGAGGCCCGGGAGCGGGCCGTACCCCAGCATCTGTGGCGCCCGATCGGGACCCTGCGGGCGGAGCTGCCGCTGGACGACGCGCTCACCGTGATGCGGCGGGCCGCCGCGCATCTGGCGGCCGTCGCCGACGCTTCGGGCAAGGTGCTGGGGCTCGTCGCCCTGGAGGACGTCCTGGAGATGCTGGTCGGCGAGGTGCGCGACCCCGCCCACCGGGGCGGGACCCGCGACCGCGTGGCCGAGCCCCGCGGCGAGGCGGCGCCTTCGCCTTCCGAACCCGCGCCTTCCGAACCGGCGGCTTCCGAACCCGCGGCCTCGGCGGAGGAGGAGGAGCGGGCGATGGTCGGCTGAGCGGGGACCCCCGCTCAGCCGTAGGCCGCAAGGGTCTACTCCAACGGTGGGTCCTGCGGGTCGCGGTACATGGGGCCGCGGCCCGACAGGACCTCGCCGTATGCCTGCATCAGATCCGGCAGCCGCAGCGTGGCCAGGTCCTCGCGGGTCGGCGCGCCGGTCCAGCCGGACAGCCGCAGATCCCGGTAGGCGCAGCTCTTCTCGTACAGCGTCCGCAGAAACCGTCCGTTGCCCAGCTCGTCGATCCAGCCCTGGTCCACGACGTGTCCGCTGATGGAGCGCAGCTCCTCCACCGCCTCCTCGTCCCACATGTCGCCGTTCTCGGCGGCCAGCACCTCGCCGATCCGGGTGAGCTCCAGCGGGCGGTAGCTGGGGAAGTCGACGCGCGTCGTGAAGCGCGAGCCGAGGCCGGGGTTCGCGGCCAGCAGCCGGTCCATGCCCTCGGGGTAGCCGGCCAGGATCACCACGAGGCGGTCGCGGTTGTCCTCGGCGCGCTTGAGCAGCACCTGCAGCGCCTCGTCGCCGTACGCGTCGCCCTTGCTGTAGCCGGAGTTGGACAGGGAGTACGCCTCGTCCACGAACAGCACCCCGCCGAGCGCCGAGTCGATCAGCTCATTGGCCTTCACGGCGGTCTGGCCCAGATACTCGCCGACCAGATCGGCGCGCCCGGCCTCCACCAGATGGTCGCCGCCCAGCAGTCCGAGCGCGTAGAAGACGCGGCCGAGGATCCGGGCGACCGTGGTCTTGCCGGTGCCGGAGGGGCCGGAGAAGACGAAGTGCCGCTTGGGCGGCTGGACCGGGAGGCCCTGCCCGGCGCGCAGCCGGGCCATATGGAGCTGCGCCGACAGCGCCCGCACCTGCCGTTTGACGGGCTCAAGGCCGACCATGCGCTCCAGCTCCTGCAGCGCGTTCTCCAGCAGGACGGGGTCGGAGGGGCCGGGCTGCGGGGGTACGCCGACCCGCTCGCGCGGGCCGTCGGAGGCCACCACGGGGGAGCTCACCAGCGGGGAGCCCTCCGGATCCGGGCCGGTGGTGCGCAGCTCGCGGCCGTCCGGCGGGTCGGCGGCGACCAGCGGGTCGGGGTCGGTGGCGGCGGCGTCGCGGCCCTCGGCGGCGTCCTGGCTGCCGAGTCCGGCCAGCGATACGGCGGCCAGGTCCGCGGTCTCGTCCAGGCCGTCGCCCTCGGCTATGGCCGCGAGCCGGGCCGAGGTGTCCATGAACGTCGGGTCGATGCGGTGCACCGCGCGGTAGAGGGGCAGCGCCGCGGCGCTGCGGCCGGTGCCCTCATGGGCGCGGGCCAGCCAGTAGCGCAGCTCCTTGCGCTGCGGCTGCTCGCTGCGGCAGCGCATTAAGGCGGCGGCGAGCAGCGGTTCGGCCTGGCCGAACATCTCCAGGCGCACCCGGGCCATCCCGCCGAACAGCCCCGCCTCGATGCCCAGTAACGGATCGTCCAGCAGCGGTTCGGTGTGCCGCACCAGCTGCTCCCAGTCCTTGACCAGATACGCCCGGCAGGCGTGCAGAAAGCGCGCCTGCGGATCGGCCTCGACGGGCGGGCAGCCGGCCAGGGCCCGGTCGAGCTCGGGGACGTGGCGGCCGTCGAGCCAGTGCGAGGCGTGCGCGAGCAGCAGGTCCCGGCTGGTCTCCAGCACCGGCTGAACCCACCAGCCCAGCCAGTACCAGGAGTTCAGGGTGCGGTGGTGGCGGGCGCGCTGCTCGCCGAAGCGGTCGCGGTGCCGGTACATCCGTAGCAGCGCGGTCGTGGTGTCGGCCCGCAGCGCGTGCAGGCCGAGCCAGGCGTCGGCCATTCCGGGGTCGTGCCGCACCGCGACCCGGAACTCGTCCTCGGCCTGCGCGTACGCGCCCATGGTGTAGGCGTCGACGGCGCGCAGCCAGGCGAGATCGGCTGGGGCGTGCGAACTCTGCGTGCCGAAATCCATCACGTCCCCCACAAACCCTGCCCCCGTGGTTGCCGCAGGGGCGGCTGCCCCGTTTTCGCATCGTACCTGCGCAGGCCGCACGGGCCGAGGGTGCCGCACGGCTGTTCGTGTCCAACTTGCCTGGCCGGGCGGCGTGCGCGGGGGCGCAGACGGGGCGCGAAAGGCCGGAAGACGCTGGTCACCGAGGGTGAGGGGGGTGCGGAACAAAAGCGGCGGAAAGGGACCCCCAGGAACCCCCGGAGGGGTCCCCGGACAGGACGAAGCCCCCGATCACGGGGGAACAACCGGGGGCTTCGCGTTGTGGGGCGACTCGTACGAGTCACACATTGAGAACGTAAGACCTGTATGGGCCCCCGGTCAAGCCGAGTTGAGGCGCGCGTCGCGGGTCGGGAGCGCCGATCGGACGCTCGTGGTTACGCAGTGTGAGGCCGAGGGGGGGTTCGGGCCGCCACGGCGGGCCCCGCCTGCAACTCGTACCCCTCTTTTCGCTGCACTACCAGAGTTTCGGCATACGGGCGCGAGGGGTCCACGGCGAAATGCGCGCGCTCGGCGGGAAGCCAGCCGTCCCAGAATGTGGACAGCTCCGGTCCGTCCCGCAGCTGTCCCCGCCGCCAGGACTCCACATCGGGCACCTCCATCCACAGCAGCCGCGCGAGATACGGGCGCAGGGCGCGGCGGCCGGTCCCCACACCCTCGATCAGCACCACGGGGGCAGGGGCCAGCCGCCGCCGGTCGGCCGCGAAGCGGCGCTCCACCCAGTCGTACGGCGCGTACCGGGCGGCGGCGCCGCGGGCGAAGGGGACGAGGACCTGCTCGCGCAGCCGCCCGGTCCAGGCGAACAGCTCCTCGTGGGTGGCGAGGTCGTCGGTGTGCAGCACGGGGGCGCCGCCGAGCGCCGCCGCCAGCCGCCCGGCGAACGTGGTCTTACCGGACCCCGCATGCCCGTCCACCGCGACCAGCCGGACCGGTCCGCACGAGGGCGGCAGCGCGCACAGCAGGCGGGCCAACGCATCGAGCGCGGGCGCGTCGGGCGCGTCGGGCTCGCCGGGCGTGTCCGGGGCGGCGAGGGGGCCGGGCAGGTCGGTGGCTATGTCGGAGAGGTCCATCGCCGACCACCTTACGGCCGCCGTCCCGGCCCGGTCGCGCCGCTGTTTTCCGGCTCCGCGCGCACCCCGCCGTTCCCTCCGTTTCACTCCAATGGTCCACACCAATATTGATGAGGTGCCGCACCGGGAATCACTGGCCTGACACCATTCGCAGCGGCCATAGTTGTGCGACTGTCGCGCACCCGCGGCCCACCCGGACGACGACTGGGGGAACCCCGTATGACCAGATCCGGAGACGGATTCACACCTCGCCGCACCGTGCTCGCCGCCGCCTTCGCCGTCACCTCGGCGACCGTGCTGTCCACCGCGGACGCCGCGGCCGCCGAGGCGGTGCGCCCTGCGGCCCGGCCCGCCCGCAGAGCCGCCGCCCCCGCCATCGGCTACCACGGCTGGACCAGCCTCGCCGACTGGCGGGCCGGAGCGGGCGACGGAATCCGCGTCGAGGCCGGAGCCCGCCCCGGCGTGGTCATCTCCCGCCCCGCGGGCACCGCCGACTACACCGATCCGCACACCGGCACCACCGCCGCCTGGGAGTACGCCACCTGGACCTCCCCGATCCACACCCTGCCCCACCCGGCCACCGAGGCGATCGTCTCCTGGAACGCCCGCACCCCGGCCGGCACCTGGATCCAGGCCGAGCTCAAGGGCACTTACTCCGACGGCACCGACACCCCCTGGTATGTGATGGGCCGCTGGACGTCCGGGGACGGCACCGACTCCATCCGGCGGACCTCGGTCGACGACCAGAGCGACGGCAAGAGCGCGGTGTGGACCGACACCTTCTCCGTCGACGACCCGGCGAGCGGGCTGCGGCTCGCCTCGTACCGGCTGCGGCTCACCCTCTACCGCAAGCCCGGCAGCGGGCTGACGCCCAAGGTCTGGCGGGTGGGCGCGATGGGCTCGGACGTCCCCGACCGCTTCGAGGTGCCCGCCTCCACCCCGGGCCTGGCCGGCGGCCGGGAGCTGCCCGTGCCGCGCTACTCGCAGGAGATCCACAAGGGCCAGTACCCGGAGTACGACAACGGCGGCGAGGCGTGGTGCAGCCCCACCTCGTCCCAGATGATCGTCGAGTACTGGGGCCGTAAGCCCACGTCCGAGGACCTGGCCTGGGTCAACCCCGACTACGCCGATCCGCAGGTCTGCCACGCCGCCCGGTACACCTTCGACTACCAGTACGAGGGCTGCGGCAACTGGCCGTTCAACGCCGCGTACGCCGCCACGTACCGCGACATGCAGGGCGTGGTGACCCGGCTCGGCTCGCTGAACGACGCCGAGAAGCTGATCGCCGCCGGCATTCCGGTGATCACCTCCCAGTCCTTCCTCAAGGAGGAGCTGACCGGGGCCGGTTACGGCACCGCGGGCCATCTGATGACCGTGATCGGCTTCACCGCCGACGGCGACGTCATCGCCAACGACCCGGCGTCCGCCGACAACGCGGCGGTCCGCCACGTCTACAAGCGGCGCGAGTTCGAAACGATCTGGCTGCGGACCAAGCGCTACAACGCCCAGGGCAAGGTGGCCTCCGGCACCGGGGGCGTGTGCTACCTGTACTTCCCGGCCAAGCCGACCGCGAGCCAGCGCCGGGCCCTGCAGGAGCTGGGCATCCGCTGAGCCCACCGGCGGCGCCCGGCCCCGGGCGCCGCCCTCCGCCCCTCCTTCGCTGCGCCCCCGGCCATGATCCGAGGTGCGGGCGGGCCCCCGGCTGCCCATCCTGGACAGGGGGAGGTCACCGCCCGCAGCGCGAGGAAGGGTGAATGTTCATGGCCACCCAGCCCGAGCCGCCCGCCTGATGACCGGCGAGGCGGTCCCGTTCGAAACCCCGGACCTGTACGGCGCGTTCCCGCGGCTGACCGAAGAGCAGATCGGGTTCCTGGCCGACCACGGGCGCCGCTTCCCCGTCGAGCCCGGACAGGTGCTGATCCGCGAGGGCGAGCGGGTCACCGAGTTCATGGTGGTCCTGCGCGGCTCAGTGGCCGTCGTGGAGGACTTCGGCGGCCCCGGGGAGCGGATCCTGCGGGTGCACGGCCCAGGGCGGTTCCTCGGCGAGGTGGGGCTGCTCAGCGGCCAGGCCGCCTTCACCACCTCCCAGGCCCGCGAGGCCGGGGAGATCCTGTCCGCGCCGGTCGACCGGGTGCGCGTGCTGGTCGCCCGCGACCCCATCCTCGGCGATCTCATCCTCCGCGCCTACCTGGGCCGCCGCGCCCTGCTGGTCGGCGCGGGCGCGGGCTTCCGCATCATCGGCTCCCGCTATTCGCCGGACACCCGCAGGCTCCGCGAGTTCGCGGCCCGCAACCGGCTGCCGCACCGCTGGATCGACCTGGAGGCGGACCAGGAGGCCGAGGCGGGGCTGCGGCGGTTCTCCATCAGGCCCGAGGAGACGCCGATCGTCATCTGGCGGGAGCGGGAACTGCTGCGCAACCCCAGCAACGCCGAGCTGGCCCGGCTCATCGGACTGACCGCCCCGCCGACCGCCGAGGAGGGCCGCTGCGATGTGCTCATCATCGGCTCCGGCCCGGCCGGGCTCGCGGCCGCCGTCTACGGGGCCTCCGAGGGGCTGTCCACCGTCGTGATGGACGCGATCGCCACCGGCGGCCAGGCCGGCACCTCGTCCCGGATCGAGAACTACTTCGGCTTCCCGTCCGGGATCTCCGGCGCCGAACTCGCCGAGCTGGGCGTCTTCCAGGCGCACAAGTTCGGGGCGGCGGTCCGCGTCCCGGCCGAGGCGACCGCGCTCGCACCGGACGACGGCCGGTACCGCATCGCCCTGGCCGACGGCGGCGAGGTGATCAGCCGGAGCATCGTGCTGGCCACGGGCGCCCGGTACCGCCGCCTGGACGTGCCGGGGATCGAGCGCCTGGAGTCCACGAGCGTGCACTACGCGGCCACCGTGTACGAGGCCCAGCAGTGCCGCGCCGACCCGGTCGCGGTGGTCGGCGGCGGCAACTCCTCGGGCCAGGCGGCGCTCTTCCTCGCGGACCATGTGCCGCGCGCGTATCTGCTGGTCCGGGGCGCCGACCTCAGGGCCAAGATGTCCCGCTACCTCATCGACCGGATCGAGCGCCACCCCCGGGTGAAGGTGCTGTGCAACACCGAGGCGCGCGAGGTGATCGGCGAGGACGCGCTGCGGGCCGTCGTGGTGGAGAACAATCTCTCCGGCGAGCGGCGCAAGCTCGACGTCCGCGCGCTGTTCTGCTTCATCGGGGCGGTGCCCTGCACCGCCTGGCTGGCCGGCTCCCTCGCCCTGGACGACCGCGGTTTCGTGGTCACCGGCGCCCCGGCGCGGGCCCGGGCGGGACCCGCGGCCTGGGAGGGCCATGACCGCGGCTCCATGCCCCTGGAGACCAGTCTGCCGGGGGTCTTCGCGGCGGGTGACGTACGCAGCGGCTCGGTCAAACGGGTGGCCTCCGCCGTCGGCGAAGGGGCGATGGCGATCCACCACGCCCATGAACACCTCAGCCACCTCGCCACCTATGCTCCGCCCGGCCCGCCCCTCGAGCCGGACGGTGGACACAACACATCCGCGGATCACCGAGAGGACGGAGGTGATGGGCGATGAGCATGCCCGTCCGACGTACGCGAAACGAGGGCGCGCTGGAGCGCCAGCGCGGCTGGGCCCGCAGCCCGCTGGCCGAATTCGACGATCTGCTCAACCAGATGGGCGGTCTGCTCGAATCCACGGTCGGCGGCACGATGCCGGGCGCCGCCCTGGCGGCCTGGACGCCGTCCGCCGACGTGTCCGAGACCGACGAGTCCTACCACGTGCAGATCGAGCTCCCGGGCGTCAGCCGGCAGGACGTCGATGTCGAGGTGAGCGGGCCGGAACTGGCCGTTTCGGGGGAGATCAAGGAACGTGAGCGCAAGGGCGTCCTGCGCCGCACCACCCGCCGTACCGGCCGCTTCGAGTACCGGATGCGGCTGCCGAGCGAAGTGAACGCCGAAGGCGTCAAGGCGAGCATGTCCGACGGCGTGTTGTCGATCGACGTCCCCAAGGCGGAGACCACCAAGCTCCGCCACATCGAAATCACCGAGGCCGGCGAGAGCGGGGGCCGCTGACCCCGCCGAAGGAGGCTTCGTCCCGCGGTGGGGCGCGCCCCTTCGGGTGTGTTCCGCCGCGGCCGGCGGACGAACGCGGAACGCCGCGGACGAACGCAGAAGGACGGCAGAAGGACAACGAGATGGTTGCGACAGGCTTTTCCTCGTTCGACACCATGGTCGACAAGGCCAACCGGCTTCTGAAAGAGATCGAAGAGGCGTACGGCTGGCCCAAGGAGCGCCGCAAGCAGTCGTACGCGGCCCTGCGCTCGGTGCTGCACCATCTGCGGGACCGGCTCCCGGTCGATGAGGCCGTGCAGTTCGGCGCGCAGCTCCCGACCTTGTTGCGGGGTGTCTACTACGACGGGTGGCGGCCCGCGCACACACCGGTGAAGATGAACAGTGAAGAATTCTTCAGGCGGGTCCGCGCGGACTTCCCGTACGCGATCGAAGGTGACACCGAGCAATTGGTGCGCACCGTTCTGCAAGCCCTCGAGCGTCATGTCAGCGAAGGCGAGTGGAATGATCTGAAGGCGCGGTTGCCGTCGTCGCTGGCGTCCGTCATGCCATAGCGCCCCCGGATAATTGCCCGGCTCCTCCCGGCTTTTCCGTTCCTGAGGCCGAAAATGACCAAGAAGTGGACTAGTGATTTCCACTTCACCCTCCACAACGGACGGTTGATCAGTAATCTCGGCTCAGCAGCGGGTTGCCCTGCCGCTATTCGTCATGCTCCACTTCCCCGAGGACGCGGACGACCCTGAGGGCGGCCCCGGAAGCCGGAAGAGGGCGAGGAAGTGCAGGACGTGTACTGGCGGCCGAAGGGCGACGACGGAGCAGGCGAGGACGCGGCGGCTCATGGCGGCCGCACCGCGGCGGGGCCCGCGATATGACCTCCGGGCCGGGCGGCGGTCGGAGACCGAGAGACACGGGGGAGAGCACGGCGGCGGATGACGCCCGGATCAGGCGGTTCGCCGAAGTCTGGAGCCGCGCCGTCCACCCGGTGGCGGCGACGACGCTGACCCGTGCCGAATTCGAGGCGCGCCTGGCGCCGCTGGCCCGGCGGCTGAGCGACGCGCTCGGCTCCCAGCCCTTCGACACCGCCCCGGCGTACGAGGTCGGGGCCGCGCTGGTGGGCGCGCAGTGCACCGAACCCGAGGCACTGCCGGCGATCCTGGGCGCGATCGACAGCCATCTGGTGTCGCACTGCCTGCCCGGCGACCGGATGGCCGTGCCCCTGGCGGAGGACGAGGCGCGGGCCCGCTGCACCCGGCTGCAGCACGCCCTGGCCGCCGGGTTCGTCCGCGAGTTGAGAAAGCGCGAACGCGATCAGCACGAGGCCATCTCGCGCGCCGCCGAGGCCGCCCGCACCGCGGCCGAGAAGGCGCTGCACGCCAGCGAGGCCAAGTTCCAGGCGGTGTTCGAGGGCGCGGTCGTCGGCGTCGGGATCTGCGGCCTCGACGGCGAGATCCTGGTCGTCAACGACGCCATGGCCCGGATGTTCGGCGGTATGGACTTCTTCCGCCCCGGCCGCAACGTCAACGAGTTCGTCCACCCCGACGACGCGCCCGGAGTCCACGAGATCTACCGCGAGTTGGTGACCGGCCGGCGCGATCACTTCCGCATCGAGAAGCCCCACTACCGCGACGACGGCAGCGTGCTGTGGACCAATCTCACCGTCACCCTGCTCCGCGACTCGACCGGCGCCCCGCAGTACCAGCTCACCCTCGCCGAGGACATCACCGAGCAGCGGCTGCTGCGTGAGCGGCTGCGCTACGAGGCCACCCACGACGAGCTGACCGGGCTGCCCAACCGCACCCTGTTCCTGGAGCGCCTGGACAAGGTGCTGGCCGGCGAGGCCGACGCCGAGCGCTTCGGCGTCTGCTATCTGGACCTGGACGGCTTCAAATCGGTCAACGACAGCCTCGGGCACATCGCGGGCGACCGGCTGCTCAAGGCCGTCGCCGAGCGGCTGCGGGACTGCGCGGCCGCCCCCGGCGAGCTGCTGGCGCGCGTGGGCGGCGACGAGTTCCTTGCCCTGGTCACCGGCCCCAGCGCCCAGCAGGACGCCACCGAGCTCGCCCGCCGGATGCTCGACGCCCTGGCGGAGCCGGTCCGCGTCGACGGCCGTGAGCTGCTGGTACGCGCCAGCATCGGCGTCGTGGACGGGCCGGCCGGCGAGCTCAGCCGGGCCGAGGTGCTGCGCAGCGCGGACATCACGATGTACCGGGCCAAGGCGGCCGGCGGCAACCGCTTCGAGCTCGCCGACGCCGACTCCAACGCCCAGGTCATCGCGCGCCACAGCCTGACCAACGGTCTGCCCGCCGCCCTGGAGCGGGGCGAGTTCTTCATCGAGTACCAGCCGCTGGTGCGGCTGGCCGACGGCACCGTACGCGGCGCCGAGGCGCTGGTCCGCTGGCTGCACCCCAAACACGGCGTCCTCGGCCCCGACCAGTTCATCCCGCTGGCCGAGGACACCGGGCTGATCGTGCCGCTCGGCCGCTGGGTGCTGGAGCAGGCCGCCCGGCAGGCCCGCGACTGGCGGGACGCCGATGCCGGCGCCGGTGTCGGCGATCAGCTGCGGGTCAACGTCAACCTCTCGCCCTGCCAGCTGAGCCACCCCAGCCTGGTCTCCGACACCGTGGCCGTCCTGGAGGACGCGGGGCTGTGCCCGAGCGCGCTGTGCCTGGAGGTGACGGAGAACGACCTGATCGACGTGGACGAGGACGCGCTGCGCCCGCTGCGCCAACTCGCCGACCTGGGCGTGGACATCGCTCTGGACGACTTCGGCACCGGCTACTCCAACCTCTCGTATCTGCGCCGGCTGCCGGTCTCCACGCTCAAGCTCGACCGCTCCTTCACCCGGGGCATGCAGCGGGCCCCGATCGACCCGGTCGACGTCAAGATCGTGGAGGGCATCGTCTCGCTCGCCCACACCCTCGACCTGGCGGTGACGGTGGAGGGCGTGGAGACAGCGGTCCAGGCCGAGTGTCTACGGGGCCTGGGCTGCGACACCGCCCAGGGCTGGTACTACGCCCGCCCCGGCCCGCCCGAGCGCCTGCACACCCTCGCCCTCGCCGACGCGAGCTGACGCGGGGTCCACGCCCGCGGCGGGGGCTTGTTCCAGCCCCCGCCGCGGGCGGCGGCCGCGTCAGCCCGGCGGGTCGAGCAGCCGGGAGCGGATCAGAAACCGGACGCCCTCCGGGGCCTCCAGGGAGAAACCACTGCCCCGGCCCGGCACCACATCCACCGTCAGATGCGTATGCCGCCACCGCTCGAACTGGTCGGCCGACATCCAGAACCCGACCGGCTCGGCGACGCCCTCCACCGTCAGCGATCCGAGCAGCACATCCGCCGCCCCGGTACGGAACTCGCCCAGCGGATAGCACATCGGCGCGCTGCCGTCGCAGCAGCCGCCCGACTGATGGAACATCAGCGGGCCATGCGCCTCGCTCAGCCGCCGGATCAGCTCCGCCGCGGCCGGGGTCAGCGCGACCCGGGACACCTCGGTCATCAGAAGAACCCCGCTTCCTCTCTTCGCGCCCGACAGTGTGCGTCCTGCTTGGCTGATGGTCAATGGGCGGCGCATCAAGTATCGACATGAATGAACAGAAGTAAAAGCAGTCGTCGCGTGATGGGTCGCCAAAATCAGCGCCCCCGTGCAGGTCGGCAAGCGCTTTCCCTGGTCGTTGAAGCTTTTATCTTTGGTATAGACCTTGACGGGCAAATCAACAGGACCTCACACTGTCGCGCAAACCTGCACGGACGGTTCGGCTGTCGTTTTCCGGCGAGAGCTCTCCGAAGCCCTGTCTCATCCCCCAGGAGAGGGACGACGCTGTGCAACGGACCTCGGGACGTTTCCTGCCCTTGTGGCTCATAACTCTGGTGGCTGCCCTCCTCTTGGCCGGTGTACCCCCGGCCCGGGCGGCAGCGGCCACAGCGATCACCGTGGATGGAGGTCAAGGTGGCCGGACGTTCGACGGGATCGGTGCGATCAGCGGTGGCGGGGGCAACTCCCGGCTGCTGCGGGACTATCCGGCCGCCCAGCAGTCGCAGATCCTGGACTACCTGTTCAAGCCGGGCTACGGCGCCAACCTGCAGTTACTGAAACTGGAGATCGGCGGGGACGCCAACTCCACCGACGGCTCCGAGCCGTCCACCGAACACACGAGAGGGCAGATCAACTGCGACGCCGGCTACGAGTTCTGGCTCGCTGAGCAGGCCAAGGCCCGCTACCCGGACATCAAGTTCTACGGACTGGCCTGGGCGGCCCCGGGCTGGATCAACGGCGGGTTCTGGTCCACCGACACCATCAACTACCTGATCTCCTGGCTGGGTTGCGCCAGACAGCACGGCCTCACCGTCAGCTACCTCGGCGGCTGGAACGAGAAGGGCCACAACGTCGACTGGTATATCCAGCTGCGGTCGGCCCTGGACGACGCCGGATACGACGGCGTGCAGATCGTCGGCGACGACTCGGGCTGGAGCGTCGATGTCCCCGGCTTCAGCCAGGCCAACGGCGCCAAGCCCGCCCTGTGGAGTTGCAACGGCGGCACCAACCAGACCTGGACCTCCTCCACGACCAACCAGCTGACCGTCTACGACTCCAAGTGCCTGGAGGTCACGGGCGGTGCCACCGCCGACGGCAGCCCGGTGGAGATCTGGGACTGCAACGGCGGCACCCACCAGCAGTGGCGGGTGCGTTCCGACGGCAGCGTGGTCAACGTCGGATCCGGCAAATGTCTGGACGCGGTCGGACACGGCACGGCCAATGGCACGGCGCTGGAGATCTGGACCTG
The DNA here is from genome assembly GCF_002154605.1 of Streptomyces milbemycinicus. GTDB lineage: Bacteria > Actinomycetota > Actinomycetes > Streptomycetales > Streptomycetaceae > Streptomyces > Streptomyces milbemycinicus. The sequence goes on from NZ_MUNE01000762.1 coordinate 21,692, forward strand.
CACCGGCGGTGCCAACCAGATCTGGCGGCTGACCTAGCCGGCTCCGGTTCCCACCGGGGCGCAGGCCGCATCCCCGCCATCCGGCGACCGCGTCATGCCTTGTCCTCACCACCTCTCCCCTCGACGAAGGACGCCCATGCCCACACTCAGACCGACCAACCCGCCCAGACACCTGCTGCAACGCTGCCTGGTGGCACTGCTGCTGGCCCTGGCTCCTCTGGCGTTACCGGCATACAGTGCGGCCGCGGCCACCAACTGGACGGTCACCGGTCCGTCCGCGGGCTCCCCGACCGCGGCGCAGGTCACGCTGGACAACGGCACGCTCACCTTCGCGGCATCGAGCAACGGCCGGACCGTGCTGTCACCGTCGCCGATCGGGATCCGCACCAGTGCCGCGGACCTGACGAAAGACCTGACGTTCCTTCGGCGCAGTGACCGGACGGTCACCGAGTCGTACACGATGACCACGGGCAAGCAGCGCACCCAGCGGACCGCTTACACCGAGACGACCCTGTCCTTCTCGGGTACCGGCGGCGCCCGGCTCGACGTCGTGGTCCGCGCCTCGGACACCGGTGTGGCCTACCGCTATGTGCTGCCCGGCAGCGGATCGGTGACCGTGACCGGTGAGGCGTCGTCGTGGACGGTCCCGGCCTCGGCCGACGCATGGCTCGTGCCGCCCCACAGCGAGGACCAGGGCCAGTGGTTCGCCACCACCGCCGGCGGCGCTCCCGCCAACACCTACCGCCAGCCCGCGCTGTTCCGGGTCGGCGGCGCGTACGCGCTGGTGGCCGAGACCGACCTCGACGGCCGGTACGCCGCCTCCAACCTGTCCCACACATCCGGCTCCGGCACCTACACCACCCAGCTGGAGGGCGGGATCACCACCACGCTGCCGCTGTCGACACCGTGGCGCACCGCCGCACTCGGCGACCTGGCGAGCGTCACCCGGTCCACGATCGTCGACGACCTGGCCGCGCCCTCCAAGGTCGGCGACACCTCCTGGATCAAACCCGGCGCCGTTGCCTGGTCCTGGCTGACCGAACACGGCAGCCCGTCCAGCGCGGCCCGGCAGAAGCAGTACATCGACTTCGCCCAGCGCCACGGCTGGGAGTATGTCCTCATCGACGAGGGCTGGTCCTCCTCCTGGGTACCGGACGTCGTGTCCTACGCCAAGGCCAGAGGCGTCCAGGTCATCTTGTGGTTCAACTCCTCCAGCCTGCGCACCGCACAGCAACGCGACCAGTGGCTGACACAGGTCAGGGACTGGGGCGTGGCCGGGGTGAAGATCGATTTCATCTACGAGTACACACAGCCGACCCTCCAGTGGTACGACGCCGTCCTCTCCCAGACCGCAAACCTGAAGCTCATGGTCAACTTCCACGGCGCCGCCATGCCGCGCGGTATGCAGCGCACCTGGCCGCACGTGACCACGGCCGAGGCGGTGTACGGCTCGGAACAGTTCCGCAACCGCGCCGCCTTCAACACCATGCTGCCCTACACCCGTAACGCGATCTCCAGCATGGACTTCACGCCCGTCGTGTTCAGCATGACCGGCCGCGACACCACCGACGCCCACGAACTGGCCACCGGCGTCGTGTTCGAATCCGGCTGGCAGCACTTCGCCGACAGCCCCGAGAGCTACGAGGCACACCCCGAGGCGCTGCGCATCCTCGACCAGCTCCCCACCGCCTGGGACGAGACCCGTCTGCTCGGCGGCAGCCCCGGCAAGGAGGCCTACGTCGCACGTCGCGCCGGCGGGCGCTGGTATGTCGGCGGCATCTCGGCCCTGTCCGCCAAGACCTTCCAGACCCCGCTGTCCTTCCTCGGCGCCGGGCAGTGGCTGGCCGAGACCGTCCGCGACGGCTCCGGCGGCCTGACCCGCGAGACCCGCGTGGTCTCGGGCTCCGACACCCTGTCCGTGCCGGAGGCCGCCAACGGCGGCTTCGTGACGGCGCTGTGCCCGTACACGTCCGGCATGTCGACCTGCTCGTCCCAGGGCCAGGCCGGCGCGCTGAAGGGAAGCCAGTCCGGTCTGTGCGCGGACGTGCCGGGAACGGGTCAGGCCAACGGCACGCAGGTGGCGCTGTGGGACTGCCACGGCCAGGCCAACCAGAACTGGACCGCCTCCCCGACCGGGCAGTTGACGGTCTTCGGCGGGGCGAAGTGCCTGGACGTCAAGGGCGGCGCCGCGGCCGACGGTACGGCGGTGCAGATCTTCGACTGCAACAACTCGGCGGGCCAGCGGTGGACCGTCAACGGCGACGGTACGGTGGTCAATCCCAACTCGGGCAAGTGCCTGGACGCCACCGGGGGCGGCACCACCACCGGCACCCTGCTGCAGATCTGGACCTGCAACGGCGGCTCCAACCAGACCTGGTACCGCGCGAACACCACCGCCGCCTACAAAGGGAAGCAATCCGGCCGCTGCCTGGACCTGCCCGGCGGCAACCAGGCCAACGGCACCCGCCCGGTGCTGTGGGACTGCAACGGCGGCACCAACCAGACCTGGTTCTCCACGGTGAGCGGTGAACTGACCGTCTTCGCCAACCGCTGCCTGGAGGCCACCGGAGGAGCCACCGCCAACGGCACCCCGGTACAGATCTACGACTGCAACGGCACCTACGGCCAGAAGTGGCGGGTCCGCTCCGACGGCACGATCGTCAACCTCGGCTCCGGCACCTGCCTGGACGCGATCGACGCCGGCACGGCCAACGGCACCCGGCTGCAGCTGTGGACCTGCAACGGCGGCGCCAACCAGGTGTGGACGAGGAGCTGACCGGCCCTATCACCATCACTCAGTAGGCGTCACCGCCTGCCGAGGCTCGCTCTCCCCTCTGCCGACGCGCCGTTGCGCAGGACGCGGCGCGTTCCCCACCGGACAACCAAGGAGACCTGCATGAAAACCTCCGCGACAGCGCGCAGAATCACGGCCGCGGCGACAGCCGCACTGGCCCTGACCGCCTGGCCGGTCCTCACTCCGCAGGGCGCAACCGCGCACGCCGCCGTGCCCAGCACCCTCTCGCTCACCATCAAGAACACCTCCGGCCGTTCGGAGCCGCTGTACATCTACGACCTCGGGACCCTGCTCACCAACGCTTCCCGCCCGCAGGGCTGGGCCGACGCGAACGGCACGTTCCACCAGTGGCCGGCCGGCGCCAACCCGCCGGCCCCGGCGCCCGACGCATCCATCGCCGGCCCCGCCAACGGACAGAGCATGACGATCAAGATTCCCCGCTTCTCCGGCCGTATCTACTTCTCCTTCGGCCAGAAGCTGGTCTTCAAGCTGGCCACCGGCGGCCTGGTCCAGCCCGCGGTGCAAAACCCCAGCGACCCCAACCGCAACATCCTGTTCAACTGGTCGGAGTACACCCTCGACGACGGCGGCCTGTACATCAACAGCACGCAGGTCGACATGTTCTCCGCCCCCTACGCGGTCGGCGTGAAGAACACCGCCGGCACCGTCAAGAACACCGGCCACCTCAAGACCGGCGGCTACAACGGCTTCTTCAACGCCCTCAAGGGACAGCCCGGCGGCTGGGGCAACCTCATCCAGACCCGCTCCGACGGCACGATCCTGCGCGCACTCTCGCCCGCCCACGGTCTGGAAACCGGTGCGCTGCCCGCCTCGACCATGGACGACTACGTCAACCGGGTCTGGCAGAAGTACAGCACCTCGACCCTGACCGTGACGCCCTTCGAAAACGAACCCGGAAACAAGTTCTACGGCCGGGTGTCGGGCAACACCATGAATTTCACCAACAGCTCGGGCGCGTTCGCCACCAGCTTCCAGAAGCCGGACGCCGACAGCATCTTCGGCTGCCACAAGCTCCTCGACGCCCCCAACGACCGCGTGCGCGGGGCCATCTCCCGCACCCTGTGCGCCGGCTTCAACCGCTCCACCCTGCTCACCAACAGCAACCAGCCCGACACCAGCGCGGCCGACTTCTACAAGGACGTGGTCACCAACCACTACTCCCGCAAGATCCATGCTCAGATGGCCGACGGCAAGGCCTACGGTTTCGCCTTCGATGATGTCGGCCACTTCGAGTCCCTGGTCAGCGACGCCAACCCCGAGCAGGCGTACATGACTCTGGACCCCTTCAACTAGGGCGCGTCAGCCAAGGTTTGCCCCCACCAGCGTCTGGGCGGAGTGGGCAACGAGAAGGTCGAGAAGGGCGCCTGACGGGCATCTTGTCTGGTCAGGCGCCCTTTTCTGCGTCTAGAAGAAGCCGAGCTTCTTGGGGGAGTAGCTGACCAGCAGGTTCTTCGTCTGCTGATAGTGGTCCAGCATCATCTTGTGGGTCTCGCGGCCGATGCCGGACTGTTTGTAGCCGCCGAATGCCGCATGCGCCGGGTAGGCGTGGTAGCAGTTGGTCCATACCCGGCCCGCCTGGATGGCCCGCCCGGCGCGGTACGCGGTCGTGCCGTTACGGGTCCACACACCGGCGCCCAGCCCGTACAGCGTGTCGTTGGCGATCTTGATCGCGTCGTCGAAGTCGGCGAACGGGGCCACGGCCACCACCGGACCGAAGATCTCCTCCTGGAAGACCCGCATATGGTTGGCGCCCTCGAAGACCGTGGGCTCCACGTAGTAGCCGCCAGCCAGCTCGCCGCCCAGTTCCGCGCGGGCGCCCCCGGTCAGCACCCGGGCGCCCTCCTGCCGGCCGATGTCCAGGTAGGACAGGATCTTCTCCAGCTGGTCGTTGGAGGCCTGGGCGCCCAGCATGGTGTCGGTGTCCAGCGGATGGCCCTGGGTGATCTTCTCCGTACGGGCCACGGCCGCGGCCATGAAGTCCCGGTAGTGGCCCTGCTGCACCAGGGCGCGCGAGGGGCAGGTGCACACCTCGCCCTGGTTGAGGGCGAACATGGTGAACCCCTCAAGGGCCTTGTCCAGGAAGTCGTCGTTCTCGGCCGAGACGTCGTCGAAGAAGATGTTCGGGCTCTTGCCGCCGAGCTCCAGCGTCACCGGCTTCAGATGCTCGCTCGCGTACTGCATGATCAGCCGCCCGGTGGTGGTCTCGCCGGTGAAGGCGACCTTGGCCACGCGGGCGCTGGAGGCCAGCGGCTTTCCGGCCTCCACGCCGAAGCCGTTGACGATGTTGAGCACGCCCGGCGGCAGCAGATCGGCGACCAGGCTCAGCCACAGGTGGATGGAGGCCGGGGTCTGCTCGGCGGGCTTCAGGACCACCGCGTTGCCCGCGGCCAGCGCCGGGGCGAGCTTCCACGTGGCCATCAGGATCGGGAAGTTCCACGGGATGATCTGGGCCACCACGCCCAGCGGCTCATGGAAGTGGTACGCGACCGTGTCGTCGTCGAGCTGCGAGAGGCTGCCCTCCTGCGCCCGGATCGCCCCCGCGAAGTAGCGGAAGTGGTCGATGGCCAGCGGGATGTCGGCGGCCAGCGTCTCGCGTACCGGCTTGCCGTTCTCCCAGCTCTCGGCGACCGCGAGCGCTTCGAGATTCTCCTCCATTCGGTCGGCGATCTTCAGCAGCACCGAGGCGCGCTCGGCGGGCGAGGTGCGGCCCCAGGCGGGGGCCGCCGCGTGGGCGGCGTCCAGGGCCCGCTCGACGTCCTCGGCGGTGCCCCGGGCGATCTCGGTGAACGGCTGTCCGTTGACCGGGGTCGGGTTCTCGAAGTACCCGCCCCGCTTGGGCGGCACATACTCGCCGCCGATCCAGTGGTCGTAGCGCGGCTGGTAGCTGACGACCGAGCCCTCGGATCCCGGGCTTGCGTAACGAGGCATGGGCGGCCCTCCCAGTTCGTCGTGTGCGTGAGTCGTGTGCGTGAGGGGTTACGTCGGCGGCGAGGCTAGAGGCCGGTACGTTGCACGGACGTTGCGCGCCGCACCGGCCCCCGGGGGTCGTCGGCGTACGGACCGCCGTCGGCCGTCAGCCCGTACGCCGCGCGCAGCCGCCGCACCCGGGGCAGCAGCGACGCCCGGCCCGGGGCGTGCGCCGGAAGGGCGGCCAGCAGGGCCTCGCCGGCCTCCAGGTCCTCCTCGCCCCACGGCGTACGGGCCCACCACCGCAGCAACTCCAGATCGCCGCAGGCCAACACGGTGCGGCGCACGTCCTCCTCCAGGATCCGGCGCATCCGGCACACCCCCGGCGCCTCCGACAGCGGCAGCAGCGGCCCCGCGTACGCGCGCACCGCCGCATGCGCGTTCCCCGCCGCCAACTCCTCCGCCACGGCCGCCACATCGGTCCGCACGGGCGCGCACAGCCGGTAGGGGCGCGAGCCCAGCAGCGGCCCCACCAAGCGGCGCAGCCGCGACAGCTCCGCGCGCAGGGTGACCGGGGAGCGCCGGTCCGCCTGCTCCCCGTACAGCTCCAGGGCCAGCCGGTCGCCGCTCAGGCCCTCCGGATGGGCGGCCAGCAGCACCATGATCTCGCTGTGCCGCGGTCCGAGCCGCAGCCGCCGCCCGTCGGTCAGCAGCAGCGCCTCGTCCCGCCCCAGCGCCGTGAGCAGCACCCGCGGGCCCTCCGTGCGCGGCGCCTCGGCCGCCAGCCGGCCCTCGGCGGCCCGTGCGGTCGCCTGGACCAGGGCCAGGCTGTGCGGGGCCGCCAGATGGTCGCCGCCGGTGATGTCGACGGCGCCCAACAGCCGCCCGGTGTGCGGATCGTGCACCGGGGCGGCCGCGCAGGTCCAGGGCTGCACCGCGTGGCGGTAGTGCTCGGCGGCGAAGATCTGCACCGCGTGGTCCACGGTGAGCGCCGTGCCCGGCGCGTTGGTGCCCGCGTGCCGCTCGTCCCAGCGCGCCCCCGCCACGAAGTTCATCCGCTCGGCCTCGTGCCGTACGCCGGTGTGCCCCTCCACCCACAGCATGCGGCCCTGCTCGTCACAGACCGCGAGCAGATGCGCGCCGTCGTGGGCGATGGTGCCCAGCAGCTCGCGGAACAGCGGCATCACCCGGGCCAGCGGATGGTCCGCGCGGTACGCCTCCAACTCGGCGTCCGCCAGGTCGATCGGCGCCAGCCCTTCCTGGCCCACCCGCGCTCTGGCCGAACGCCGCCAGGAGTCCGCCACCACCGGGCGGACGGCCGACGAGACCGCCCCCTCGGTCATAAACGCCTCATGGGCGCGGCGCACCGCGCGGACGCGCTCCGCCGGATCCGCGCCCGACGCCATCGCCAGCCAGGGGTTGCCCACAGGTACCTCACTCGAGGTCACGGTCGGTCAGGTCAGCCTCGGGCGGCGCGGGAGAGCCGAGCGGCACCGGCCGCCCCGATTCCTCACACTCTCCTGCGCGCGGGCCCGCCCGCAAGAGCCCGGACGGCGCCGGTCCACGCCGAACATGCTCAACTTCCGCGCCCCTGGCGGCGTCAGGGACGGGCCGGGTGCGACGATGAGGGCGTCATGGAAGCGGGCCTCGTACTGCGGGCGCTGCGAACCGCGGTGTTCGCAGCGGTCTGCGTGCTGCTCGCGGCGCTCGGCCACGCCCTGATGTCGGGGGCCGCCGTCCCATGGTGGGTGATCGGCGCCGCCTTGCCGGTCACCTGCGGCGCGGCCTGGTGCCTGACGGGGCGCGAGCGCGGGCCGCTGGCCGTCATCGCCGCGACCGTGGGGGCGCAGACCGCGCTGCACGTCGCGTTCATGCTCGCGCAGGGCGCCATGGCCGGTGCCATGACCGGTGCCGGTGCTGGTGCCGGCACGACGCCGATGCGCATGCCCATGCCGATGTCGTCGTCGATGCCTTCGATGCCGTCCATGTCGGTGTCCGAGCATGCCCACCACATGGCCCATGCCCATGACGCCATGGCGGCGCCGCTGCCCGGGGGGCAGGGGTACGGCGCGCTCGGCATGTGGTCCGCGCACCTGCTGGCCGCCCTGCTGTGCGGAATGTGGCTCTCCGGCGGCGAACAGGCCGCGTTCCGGCTGGTGCGGACCCTGGCCGTCGGCCTCTTCGCGCCCCTGCTGACCCTGCTGTACGACGCCCCGCGCGCGCCCACGCGGCCCTGCGTACGCCCCGTGCGCCACGGCGGCCCTCAGCGGCTACGACGGCTGCTGCTCGCCCATGTCATCGCCACCCGTGGTCCACCGCCCGGAGCCGCCGTCCTGTGACGGACGGCGGCCGACCAGGCCCACCACATCACCGGACCGCTCACCGGGCCGTCCGGACTCCAGGAAGGACCGCAGGCGATGACCCCTGCCCGTACCCCGGCACCCTCGCCGGTACCCCCGCTCGCACGGTCACGGCCCGTCGAGACCGGCCGCGAGCTCCCGCAGCCGCCGCGCCCGCTCGCCCCAGCGGCGGCACTCCGGGCACTCCAGCAGATGGGCGTCGAGCACCGCGTCCGGGACCTCCGGCGGCGGCGCCTCGCCGTCGACACGGGCCGACACGGCGACCCGGAACTGAGCACAGCACACCCCCACATGGTCCCCGATGCCGCGGAGGGCCGCGATGCCTGACCGCACTGACCGCACTGACCGCACTGACCGCGACGACGAGACCCTGACCTCCTGGGCGCTCGCCGCGCGCGGCGGCGACCCCGAGGCCGTGGACCGCTTCGTACGTGCCACCCGGCGCGATGTGTGGCGCTACGTCCACCGGCTCAGCGACGACCCGCACGCGGCCGACGACCTCGTCCAGGAGACCTATCTGCGCGCGCTGCGCGGACTGCCCCGCTTCGAGGGCAGATCCTCGGCGCGCACCTGGCTGCTGTCGATCGCCCGCCGGGCGGTCGTGGACCGGCTGCGCCGCAACGCGGCCAGGCCGCGCGCCGCCGACACCGACGACTGGCAGGCGGCGGCCGAGCGGGCCCAGCGCCGGGCGGCGCCGGACACCGGCTTCGACGAGGGGGTGGCCCTGACCCAGTTGCTCGCCCTGCTGCCGTACGACCGGCGCGAGGTCTTCGTCCTCACCCAGCTGCTCGGGCTGCCGTACGCCGAGGCCGCGCTCGTCGTCGGCTGTCCGGTGGGCACGGTCCGCTCGCGGGTCGCCCGTGCGCGCGAGGCGCTGATCGAGCAGCTGGCGACGGCGGAGCGGGCCGGCCGTTCTGGCAGGCCCGCCCGCCTCGGGGTGCCCGAGCCGGTGGGCACCCGCTAGCCGGGTGGGCCGGGGACGTGCTCCAGGACGAGCACCGCCGCGTCGTCCTGGAGCCGCCCCTTCGTATGGGCGTCCAGATCCTTCCTCAGCTGCCGCAGCAGTTCGGGGGTCGGCAGCGACGCCCAGCCGCTCAGGCGGTCGGCCAGGGGGTAGAACTCCCCGGCGGGACAGCGCGCCTCGGTCACCCCGTCCGTGCAGGCCAGCACCCGGGTGTCCGGCTGGATCGGGATCTGCTGGACGGGGCGCGGGGCGCCCGTCAGATCGCCGAGGCCGAGCGGCAGACCGGGCTCCGCCGACTCCAGCTCGCTGACCGTGCCGTCGGCGTGGAGCAGATACGGCTGGACGTGCCCGCAGTCGATCATCACGATGCGGGCCGGATTGTCCCGCTCCACCCCGAACACCAGGGCCGTCACAAACCGCTCCTCCTCGCTCCCGTTCCGCTCCCGCGCATGCGAGGAGTTGTAGCGGCGCAGCCCCACCTCCATGGCGTCCACCCCGCCGCTCAGGCTCCGCAGGTGGTACGCGGCCTCCCGGAACGCGGTCAGCACCGCCGCCCCCGCCCCGAGGGTGCGCAGCCCCTTGCCCTGCACATCGCCGATCACCACCCGGGCCCCGTACGGAGTGTCGACGACCTCGTAGATGTCGCCGCCCACCAGCGCGCCCTGCTGTGAGGAGACATAGAAGCCGTCCACGACCACGTCGCCGCTGCGCAGCGGGAGCTCGCGCAGCAGGGCGCGCTGTGCCGCCTCCCCGGTGGCGCGGACCTGGGCCAGCAGCTCTTCGCGGTCCCGCAGCAGACGCGCGACGGCGATGCTGGCACCGACCATGAGGGTGTTGCCCAGGACCGAGGCGACGCGGTTGAGCGGGACCAGGCTGTCGGGGATCACGCCGTGGGTGATGGCCATGACGACGAGGTCGAGCAGGCCGAGCACCAGCGTCTGGCGGTAGGTGCAGAAGGCGGCGGCGAGGAGCGGGGCCAGCGCGGCGAAGACGTCCAGGCGGAACGAGCGGGGGGTGATGGAGTCGACGAGGACGATCAGCGCCAGATAGACGAGCAGCACGGCGAAGACGCGGTTGGCGTATGCGCGAATGCGCTCCCTCCAGGGCACCGGTACCTCCGCCTCCAGATCGGGACGGTCTCAAGACTCGCACGCTGCCCCGTGCCCCAGCCAGCGGGACAGGGACCCGGAAAAAGGGAGGGTGGGGAGCCGGCAATCCGGCTCCCCACCCCGCGCCCCCGATCGGGAGCGGTCAGCTGATGAGGGTCAGCTGATGGACTTGATCAGCTCGCCGTTCGACGTGTCGCCGCTGAGCTCCCAGAAGAAGGTGCCGCCCAGGCCCTGCTGCTGCTTGTAGCTCATCTTCCCGGCGATCGTGGAGGGCGTGTCGTAGCTCCACCACTGGCTGCCGCAGTGTGCGTACGCGGTCCCCGCGACCGTGCCGGTCGCCGGGCAGGAGTTCTTGAGCACCTTGTAGTCCTCGATGCCCGCCTCGTACGTGCCGGGGGCCGCGCCGCTGGCCGTCCCGCCGGGGGCGTCCTGGCTGACGCCGGTCCAGCCGCGCCCGTAGAAGCCGATGCCCAGCAGCAGCTTCGAGGCCGGGATGCCGAGGCCCTTGAGCTTGGTGATGGTGGCGTCGGTGTTGAAGCCCTGCTGCGGGATGCCGTTGTAGGAGGTCAGGGGGGAGTGCGGGGCGGTCGGGCCCTGGGCCGCCCAGGCCCCGAAGAAGTCGTAGGTCATGGGGTTGTACCAGTCCACGTACTGCGCGGCGCCGGCGTAGTCGGCGGCGTCTATCTTGCCGCCGGAGGAGGCGTCCGCGGTGATGGCGGCCGTCACCAGGTTGGAGCTGCCGAACTTGGCGCGCAGCGCGGACATCACGTTCTTGAAGGCGTCCCTGCCGCTGGTGTCACAGGTGTTGCCGCAGGCGTTGGGGTACTCCCAGTCGATGTCGATCCCGTCGAAGACATCGGCCCAGCGCGGGTCCTCGACCAGGTCGTAGCAGGACTGGGCGAACGCGGCGGGGTTCTTGGCGGCCTCGCCGAACCCGGAGGACCAGGTCCAGCCGCCGAAGGACCAGATCACCTTCAGGTTCGGGTGCAGCTTCTTGAGCTTGCGCAGCTGGTTGAAGTTGCCGCGCAGCGCGCCGTTGTCCCAGGTGTCGGCGACGCCGTCGACGCTGCTCGCCGCGTCGTACGCCTTGTCGTAGTCGGCGTACGCGTCGCCGATGGCGCACTTGCCGCCGGTGACATTGCCGAAGGCGTAGTTGATGTGGGTGAGCTTGGCGGCTGACCCGGAGGTCTCGATGTTCTTGACGTGGTAGTTGCGCTGGTAGATGCCCCATTCGGTGAAGTAGCCGACCACCTTGCTGCCCGCGGCGGCCTTGGAGGCGGCCTTGGAAGCGACCTTGGAGGTGGCGTTGGCGGCCTGCGCGGCCTTGGTGTGGGGTTCGCCGGCGGCGGCCGGGCCGGCGAGCGTCGTGGCGGCCAGGACCGCCGTACACAGCGCCGCGAGGGCGGCGAGCAGTCCGCGAAGTCCGCGAGGTCTGCGCATGGATTCTCCTCCGTGGGGGTGAGGGGAAGTGGTGCTCTGACGACTTGCCCATGACTTGACATGCACGCGTAGGGCACGGTGGGAGCACCGTAGAAGGACTAGACCAGTGAGGTCAATGGTTTGGACCAATGTGCTCGCCGTTCGCGGAACTTGGTTGAAGATCCACCGACCGGTGACGCAGGGCCCCGGATCGGGCATACTCCAACCGCCACGGCGCAGGTCACGCCCCCTTCGCAACCCGAGGGAAGCGTCTCCGACCGCCCGGCAGCACCCCAGACGGCCCGCCGCCGCCACCCCCGGCGTCGCGCCGCCGCCGCACCTCCCCCGACAGGGGAAGAGGGAACCAGGGACGGAAGAGGGAGAGGAGAGCGCCGCCATGACCGACCAGCGACCGCAGCCGGTGGAGCGTGAGCTGCCCACCGAAGAGGCCCACGATCTGATCTCACTCGTCCGCGAGCTGATCGAGCGGGAGATCAGGCCGAACGCAGCCGAAGAGGAGGCCGCCGGACGCTTCCCGCGCGAGCTGTTCGCCCTGTTGTCCCGGTCCGGGCTGCTGGGTCTTGTGTACCCGGAGGAGTTCGGCGGCGGCGACCAGCCGTACGAGGTCTATCTCCAGGTCCTGGAGGAGCTGGCCGCGGCCCGGCTGACCGTCGGCCTCGGCGTCAGCGTGCACACCCTCGCCTGCCACGCCCTCGCCCACTACGGCAGCAAGGACCAGATCGCCGAGCACCTGCCCGCGATGCTGGGCGGCGGGCTGCTGGGCGCGTACTGCCTGTCCGAACCCTCCTCCGGCTCCGACGCGGCCGGGCTCACCACCCGCGCCGCCCGCGAGGGCGACGGCTGGACCCTGACCGGCTCCAAGGCCTGGATCACCCACGGCGGCATCGCCGACTTCTACACCGTCATGACCCGCACCGGGCCCGACCGCACCCGGGGCATCACCGCGTTCCTGGTCCCCGGTGACGCCTCCGGCCTCTCCGCCGCCGCGCCCGAGCGCAAGATGGGCATGAAGGGCTCGCCCACCGCGCAGATCCACCTCGAAGACGTCCATGTGCCCGACGCCCGCCGCATCGGCGAGGAGGGCCAGGGCTTCGCCATAGCGCTCTCGGCCCTCGACGCGGGCCGCCTCGGCATCGCCGCGTGCTCGATCGGCCTCGCCCAGGCGGCACTGGACGAGGCGGTCGCCTACACCGCCCAGCGGCGGCAGTTCGGCCACCCCGTGGCCGACTTCCAGGGGCTGCGTTTCATGCTCGCCGACATGGCCACCCAGATCGAGGCCGGCCGCGCCCTCTACCTCGCGGCCGCGCGGCTGCGCGACGCGGGCAGGCCGTTCTCCAAGCAGGCGGCGATGGCCAAGCTGTTCTGCACCGACACCGCCATGAAGGTCACCACGGACGCCGTCCAGCTGCTGGGCGGCTACGGCTACACCGCGGACTTCCCGGTCGAGCGCTATATGCGGGAGGCCAAGGTGCTGCAGATCGTGGAGGGCACCAACCAGATCCAGCGAGTCGTGATCGCCCGCCATCTCGCGGGTCCGGAGAGTCGCTGAGGAGGCGCCGATGACGGCGGAGGCGTCGTTGACGTGCTGACGTGCTGACGTATTGAAGCTCACGCTGATGGGGGCGCGGCGCGCCGGGCCCCCTCACTGAGCGGCCGGTGTCAGACCCGGGACGTCCGCGGGCGGCGGCGCAGACCCGGCATCCGGATCGGCTGCGACCCGGGGCCGCCGATGTGCGAGAACGGCTGCATCCGCCAGTCCAGCGTCTCCGGCAGCGTCAGCAGTATCGCCACGTCCTGCTCCGACGCGTCCAGCGACGCGTCGGCGGCGGAGGCGTCCTTCACCCCCCGCCCCGTGCCGGGGCACACCGTGAGCCCGAACGGGTTCCACGGGGACGGGCACAGCGCGTGCTCGGGCAGCACGTCCTCGTCCGCGAGCAGGGCGATCGGACGAGCGCAGTCCGGGCAGACGACCCGGAAGATCTCGTAAGTCTCGTCCGTATCGATGTCGCCTTCTTCGAGGCGCTCCAAATAGGGCATGAGTTTCCCCCTCGGGTGGGCGGGCCGGGCGCGTCGGCCTCGGCCTGGTCAGGCGCGTCGCGCCTCGACCACAGCAAGCATTTCCCGCCGCACTACGCGGGTAATCGTGGCACTCCCCGGGACTGGGGCGAATGTATGTGGTGTTCGTCACATGCCCGCTGCAGATGCTGCGAACATGGGCGTATGTCCCACGGGTGTCCACAGGGGAAACGCCGACTGGGCCGGACCGCCTCCGACCGCATAGGGTGACGGGCTGTGGAGGAGTTGGACAGACAGATCGTGGAACTGCTCGTCAAGGACGGGCGGATGAGCTACACCGACCTGGGCAAGGCCACCGGCCTGTCCACGTCGGCGGTGCATCAGCGCGTGCGCCGGCTCGAACAGCGGGGGGTCATCCGCGGCTACGCGGCCGTCGTGGACCCGGAGGCCGTCGGCCTGCCACTGACCGCGTTCATCTCCGTCAAACCCTTCGACCCCAGCGCGCCCGACGACATCGCCGAGCGGCTGGCCGAGGTGCCCGAGATCGAGGCGTGCCACAGCGTGGCGGGCGATGAGAACTACATCCTCAAAGTGCGCGTCGCCGCGCCGCTGGAGCTGGAGAACCTGCTCAGCCGGATCCGCTCGCTGGCCGGGGTCTCCACCCGGACCACCGTCGTGCTGTCCACGCCCTACGAGGCGCGCCCGCCCCGCGTGTGAACGCCCCTCGCGGTCGGCCGACCCCTGGTGCCTCTCGGCTCCGCCGAGGGGCGAGACTGAGGGGCGTACCGCACGCACGCGTACCGCACGCACGCCCGATCCGACCCCGCGAGGCAGCCCGCCGTGAACGACCCCACATCCGCCCAGGCCGAAGGCCGCACCGTTCTGCTGCGCGGCGGCGAGGTCCACAGCCCCGCCGACCCGTTCGCCACCGCCATGGTGGTCGAGCGGGGCACCGTCGCCTGGGTCGGCTCGGAGGGCGCCGCGGACAGCTTCGCCGACGGTGTGGACGAGGTCGTCCACCTTGACGGAGCGCTGGTCACCCCCGCGTTCACCGACGCGCATGTGCACACCACCGCCACCGGACTCGCCCTCACCGGCCTCGACCTCGCGGGCGCCCGCACGCTCGCGGACGCGCTCGGCCGCGTGCGCGCGTACGCGGGGGCCCACCCCGACGACCGGATCCTGCTCGGCCATGGCTGGGACGCCAGCGGCTGGCCCGAGGGGCGGCCCCCCACCCGCGCCGAGCTCGACGAGGCCGCCGGCGGCCGCCCGCTGTACCTCACCCGTATCGATGTGCACTCCGCCGTCGTCACCACCGCCCTGCTCGGCCTGGTCCCGGGCGTCGCCGAGCTGCCCGGATTCCATCGCGACGCACCGCTGACCGGCGCCGCCCACCACGCCGTACGCGCCGCCGCCCGCGCCGCCGTGACCGCCCGGCAGCGCGCCGACGCCCAGCGCGCCGCCCTCGCCCGCGCCGCCTCCCTCGGCATCGGCTCGGTCCATGAGTGCGCGGGCCCCGATATCTCCGCCGAGGACGACCTCACCGGGCTGCTGCGGCTGGCCGCCGAGGAGCCGGGCCCGCGCGTCTTCGGCTACTGGGCGGAGGCCGCCGCGAGCGCCGCCGACCTGGACAAGGTGCGCGAGCTGGGCGCCCTCGGCGCGGCGGGCGACCTCTTCGTCGACGGCTCGCTCGGCTCCCACACCGCGCATCTGCACGAGCCGTACGCCGACGCCCCGCACACCGGCACCGCCCACCTGGACGCTGCCGCCGTCGCCGCCCATGTCATCGCCTGTACCGAGGCCGGGCTGCAGGCCGGCTTCCACGCCATCGGCGACGCCGCCGTGACCACCGTCGTGGAGGGCGTACGGGCTGCCGCCGACAAGGTCGGCCTCGCCCGCGTCCGCGCCGCCCGCCACCGCGTCGAGCACGCCGAAATGCTCACCCCCGAGACCATCGCGGCCTTCGCCGAACTCGGCCTCACCGCCTCCGTCCAGCCCGCCTTCGACGCCGCCTGGGGCGGCGAGACGGGCATGTACGCGCAGCGGCTCGGCCCGGAGCGGGCCCGTACCCTCAACCCCTTCGCCGCGCTGCTGCGCGCCGGCGTGCCCCTGGCGCTCGGCTCCGACAGCCCGGTCACCCCGCTCGACCCCTGGGGCACCGTCCGCGCCGCCGCCTTCCACCGCACCCCCGAGCACCGCGTCTCCGCCCGCGCCGCCTTCACCGCGCACACCCGCGGCGGCTGGCGGGCGATCGGGCGTGACGACGCGGGCGTCCTGGTGCCCGGCGCGCCCGCCGACTACGCGGTCTGGCGCACCGGTGAGCTCGTCGTACAAGTGCCCGACACGCGGGTCGCCGACTGGTCGACCGATCCGCGCTCGGGGACTCCGGGGCTGCCCGACCTCACACCCGGCGGCCAACTCCCCGTCTGCGTGCGCACGGTGGTCGCCGGGCGGACCGTCCACCTCCGGCCGGACGAGTGACGCACGGCCGTGTCGTACCGCCGAACGATGCTCCCCCGGCTTGTCGTGGTAGCTGAACACAGTCCGTACTGACCTGCTCATTTGGGGAAACTACGCAGGTCGTGCCGGTGTTGACAGGGTGCGGTCGGCGGCCGGTAGGTTCGGCCGAGTCCACCACAGGACGTCCGACCGGGGAATCTCCACGCAGTCGTCGAACGCCGCTGGGCCATGGGGTGGCGTGCCGACCGGTGCGCCACCGCTGGGAGCCAGGTCCAGCGCACGGGGGCGAGGGAGGGATCGCCGGGTCGGCAGGTGCGACCCGGGAGGGGCCCGGACGCTCAGTAGACAACGGCTCTCGGTCGATCCGCAGCCAGCGGGTCCCAGGCCGGCCCGAAGGGCGCCGGGCCCCGATCCGCACCCCTGATGTGCCCACAGCGCACTCACCACGCCCTCGTGGCGCGTTCATACCGCCCTCATATCGCTCTCATGGCGCCCTCGTGACAGCCTGGGAACCAGCCTGTCCGCCTGAGCGTTCCGCACCTCGGGACACATATTCGAGCCCCGCGTTATACGGTCACCTCACCACAGCACGACTTGCAGGAAGGCAGCACGTGCAATCGGGTACCGAAACCAACGCCGAGGCCGGCCCCCGGGGCGCGGCCGACGACCGACCGGGGGAGCAGCGGCCGGAGTCCGCCGCCGCGCCTGCCACGGCCGACACCGAGGCTCCGGCGCGCGACGCCGGGGCCCCGGCCGAGGCACGCCCCGGCCGGATGCGCCGGCTGGGCCGGCTCGCCCGCCGCGAGGCGCGACGCAGCGCCATTGCGGCCGTATTCGGTCTCGCGCTCGGCCTCGCCTTCCCGCCGTACGGGCTCTGGCCGCTGTCCCTGGTCTCCGTGGCGGCCCTGAGCCTGCTCACCCACGGTCGTACGGCCCGGCAGGGCGCCTGGACCGGCTTCGCGATGGCGGTGCCGTTCTTCATAATCCTGCTGAAGTGGCTGCATGTCGTGGGCTGGGACGCGACGGTGGGCCTCGCGATCCTCCAGGCGCTCTACTTCCTCCCGCTGGGCGCGGCCCTCGCCCTGACCTCCCGGCTTCCGGTGCCCTGGCTGCGGCCCCTGTGGGCGGCCTGCCTGTGGATCGCCGAGGAGTGGGCCCGCGGCCGGGTGCCGTTCGGCGGCTTCACCTGGGGCCGGCTGGCCTTCGCCAACACCGGGTCGCCCTTCACGCCGCTCGCCGCGCTCGGCGGCGCGCCGCTGGTCAGCTTTGCCGTCGCCCTGACGGGCACGCTGCTGGCCGCCGCGGCCCTGGCCCTGTACGGCATGCGCGGCGGCATCCCGCGGCCGCGCGCCGCGCTGGCAGCCGGCGGGTCGGTCGCCGTGGCCGCGGCCGTGACCGTGGCCGGGTTCGCCGTGCCGATCCCCACGGCCGCCGACGACGCGGTGGACATCGCGATCGTCCAGGGCAACGTCCAGAAGCCCGGTATGGACTTCCTGGGCCGCCCGATGAAGATCCTCAACAACCACGTCAACGCCACGATCGAGCTGGCCAAGGACGTGAAGGCCGGCCGGATCAAAAAGCCCGACCTGGTGATTTGGCCGGAAAACGCCTCCGACCTCGACCCGTTCCAGTATCGGGAGGCGTACGCGCGGATCGACGAGGCCGTGAAGGCGATCGATGTGCCGGTCCTCGTCGGCGCCCTGGTCGACCACCCCACCAAGCAGGGCTATGTGCTGAACCAGGGCATCGTCTGGGACCCCAAGACCGGCCCCGGCGCCTCCTACACCAAGCAGCACCCGGTGCCTTTCGGCGAGTACGTCCCCTTCCGCGAGCAGCTTTCCAAGATCATCACCCGGTTCAAGCGGGTCCCGCGCGACTTCTACCCCGGTGACCACACCGGGGTGCTGAAGGTCGGCCCGGCCCGGCTCGGCGATGTGATCTGCTTCGAGGTCGCGTACGACGGGATCGTCCGGGACACGGTCAACGCGGGCGCCCGCATGATCGTCGTCCAGACGAACAACGCCACGTACGGCCGCACCGGCCAGCCCGAACAGCAGCTGGCCATGGGCCGGCTGCGGGCCATCGAGCACGGCCGCACGGTGGTCACCGCAGCCACCAGCGGCATCAGCGCGGTCGTCGCGCCCGATGGCACGATCGAGCAGCGGACGAAAGAATTCACGCAAGATGTGCTCACCGCGCGCGTCCCGCTGCGCGATGGCAAGACTGTCGCCGACCGCGTCGGTGCGACCCCCGAGTGGGTGCTCGCTATGGTGGGCGTTCTCTCCTGTGCGGCTGCGATCATGATTGGCCGTCGGGGACGTATGGACGAGAAAGGGCAGTAAACCGTGAGCGACGCACGCGAGGCCGACGAGCCGCGCCACACCTCGGACGCCGCAGATTCGCCTCGCGACGGGGCCGTGGCCGACGGGGCCGTGGCGGATGGAGCCGTGGCCGACGGGGCCGTGGCGGATGGAGCCGTGTCCGACGGGGCCGTGGCGGACGGCGACGGCGGGCGGCGGAAGTACGGTCCGCTCGGCAAGGTCCTGGTGATCATCCCGACCTACAACGAGGCGGAGAACGTCAAGCCGATCGTCGCCCGGGTGCGGGAATCCGTGCCCGAGGCGCATGTGCTCGTCGCCGACGACAACAGCCCGGACGGCACCGGCAAGGTCGCGGACGAGATCGCGGCCGAGGACGACCACGTGCGGGTGCTGCACCGCAAGGGCAAGGAGGGCCTGGGCGCCGCCTACCTCGCCGGGTTCCGCTGGGGCATCGAGCACGGCTACGGCGTACTGGTCGAGATGGACGCCGACGGCTCGCATCAGCCCGAGGAGCTGCCCCGGCTGCTGACCGCGCTCAAGGGCGCCGACCTGGTGATCGGCTCGCGCTGGGTGCCCGGCGGCCGCATCGTCAACTGGCCCAAGCGGCGGGAGTACCTTTCGCGCGGCGCCAGCACCTACTCCCGGATCCTGCTGGATGTCCCGATCCGCGATGTGACGGCCGGCTTCCGCGCCTTCCGCAAGGAGACCCTGGAAGGGCTTGGCATGGACGCGGTCGCCTCCCAGGGCTACTGCTTCCAGATCGACATGGCCTGGCGCGCGGTCAAGGCGGGCTTCCATGTCATCGAGGTCCCCGTGACGTTCGTCGAGCGTGAGCGGGGCGACAGCAAGATGAGCCGGGACATCGTCACCGAGGCGTTCTGGCGGGTCGCCACCTGGGGTGTGAGTTCCCGGGCGAACAAGCTGCTGGGGCGCGACCCCTCCTGAGCGGCCCCGGATCTCTCCGCGGAGATCTTTGGCCCCCGGGGCCCGGCTACGCCGCCGGGCCGGGCACACTTGGAGCATGATGACCGGCCCGTCGCAGCAGACCGACCCGACCCGCCCCAGGCGCTCCCGCCTCCGCACCTTCCTGCCGCTGGGGATCGCGGCCTGGCTGGTGCTGGAGATCTGGCTGCTGACCGTGGTGGCGGAGGCCGCCGGCGGGTTCACTGTCTTGTCGCTGTTGCTCGCCGGAGTGGTGGTCGGCGCGGCCGTGATCAAGCGTGCCGGCCGCCGGGCCTGGCAGAACCTCTCCCGGTCCATGCAGCCGGGCGCCGCGCCGCAGGATCCGGCGGCGGGGACGGGCAGCAGCTTCACGATGCTCGGCGGGCTGCTGCTGATGATTCCCGGCCTGATCTCGGATGTGGCCGCGCTGGTGTGTCTGTTCCCGCCGACGCGCGCGCTGCTGCGCGGCCGGGCGGAGGCGCTGCTCACGCGCCGGGTCGGATATGTGCCCGGGCCGATGGGCGGCGGCTTCGGGCCGGGGCCGGGCTCCGGCCAGGACCGGATGCGCCACCCCGACGGCAAGGTCATCCAGGGCGAGGTCATACGGGACGACGAGGACCCGCATTCGGCGCGCAGGGACTGATGCGCCGCCGCTCCGGACCCGTCCCGGTAAGCCCCGTCCCGTTACGTGGGGTCGACAAGGGCCGGGGCCACTGCTCGGCAGTGGCCCCGGCCCTTGATATGTCGTCGCTGTTGTCGCTGTCGGTTGCCGTCGTGTGATCAGGCAGACTTACGGGTGTCGCGCGGATGCACAGCGATGTTCATAGCGCCGGAGCGCAGTACGGCCAGCCGCTCGGCCAGCACCTCCTCGAGCTCTTCACGGGTGCGCCGCTCCATGAGCATGTCCCAGTGCGTGCGCGCCGGCTTGGCCTTCTTCTCCTCAGGACCGTCGCCGTCCACCAGGAGTGCTACGGCACCACATGCCTTGCACTCCCACTCCGGCGGGATCTCCGCCTCTACCGAGAACGGCATCTCGAATCGATGTCCGTTCTGGCATGCGTACTCCACCGCCTGGCGCGGGGCCAGATCGATGCCGCGGTCGGTCTCGTAGCTGGTCACCACGAGTCGCGTGCCGCGGAGAGCTCGCTCACTCATGAATCGTGCCTCCCGGGCTTGTCGCCCACAGGACAGGTGTCGCTGTCGTCGTCATCCGGTCAACGTCCGGTCGGCGGTGAAGATTCCCGTACTGGGACATGCGTCGCCCGTCGTGCCGCCAGATTGTTCTACCCACAGGCGCCCGGTTTGTCACATCTGGCAGCAGATGTCACCCAGCGTTTCTGGTACTTTAGCGCGCAGTAACGGTCCGCCTTGTGAGCCGAGGGCGTACACTACCGCTCCACACCCGCGAGGGCTAAATCCGGTCATGTGTCGGCGTCTGTGTTGTTTGCGTTTGTTGCGTTTTCTGTGTTTGTCGCGGTTCGCCCTGTGCGACGACCGGCGAGCGCTCGCCGG
>NZ_MUNE01000763.1 GCF_002154605.1 Streptomyces milbemycinicus
GTCGGGGTGTGGGGGGTCGGAGTGTCGTTGGTGACCGTGTTGACGGTGGTCGGCCCGCCGGAGCCGGCGCCACCACCGCCCCCGCCCAGGACGGAGTTGGGCCCCGGCCGGTCGTTGAAGAACAGCATGCTGAAGAGATTGCCGCCGATGAACTTGGCGTTCAGGCTCTTGCCGATGTAGTCGAAGCCGCTGCCGATGATGAGTTCGGAGGCACCGCTGAGACCACCGCTCACGATGGTCATCGGGTCGAACTTCCACTTGCCTTCGAAGAGGCCGTTGATCAGGAACTCGGCGAATGCCTCTCCGACGCCCTCGCTCCCGAAGCTGTTGAAGAGCTCCGCGCCGAACTTCCCCCACTTGTTGTCGCCGAAGTTGTTGAAGATGTTCTTGAAGAAGCTTCCGAATACCGAAGAGAGACCGCTGATGAAGAAACCGGCCAGGGCGCCGAAGGCGGCGGACTTGCCGATGGCGCCCCAGTCGATCCCGTCGGGGCGGCGATCTCCCTTGTTCAGGCCCAGCATCGCCATCCGTACCGCGAAGGTGGTGAACGCCTCCTGAAGTGCCTCGCTGAACGCGGGCGCCAGATGGGTCATCCGGAGCAGCCGGTCCAGGATGATCAGGACCGCCAGACGGCTTCTGGTCCTCGCCAGGGCGGCGTCGCCGAAGGACAGCCCTCCGGTGAAGAACGCCATGGCGGCGATGAAGGCCAGCTCGATGATCAGTTGGATGATCTCGGCAATGACCTCCCACTTGCTCTCCATGATGTTTCTGGAGTGCCCGACCTGCCCCTTGCTGATCTCCCTCAGGTTGTCGGCGAACTCCCCCATGGCGTCCTGGCCGCCGGCGCCGGTGAGCATCGCCATCGCCTGCTTGTACACGTCGGCCACCTGCGTCGGCAGCGCGCCGTCGACCCGGTTGACCGACTCCATGATGCGATCGCGCAGGTCAAGCAGCGCCTGCGCGTACTCGTCGAACGGCATGCTGCTGCCATAGGCCATGTCCGAGGACGCCTGCGGCGGCTCGAGGCCCAGGGCGAACAGCATCTTGCGGACATCATCGGGAAATTCGATGGAGTCCTCGGGGACGGAGCCTCCCCGGTCGGCACCGCTCAATGTTTTCCGCCGCCGCCTTCGGTGCCGTCCCCGCCCACGGAGTTCACGGCCTGCCGCAGCTCGTCGACGCTGTCCAGGGCGAAGGACTCCGCCCCCCGGACCTCCTGGAGTTCCTGGAGGCGGCCCTCGACCACGCCGACGACGGCGTCGGAGATGGCGAAGAAGGTGTCGCTGACGCCCTCGACGGTCTTCTCGTACTTGGGGCCGTACTCCTCGGCGACTTCGTCGTCGATCCCGTACCACCGCCGCGTGGGTTGCAGGGCCGAGGTGAATCCGCTCGGGAGCTCCCTCGCCTGCTTGGCGATGGCCCGGATCTCGTCCATCATGGCGATCAGCCGGGCCGGGTCGGCCTCGTACCGCTCGCCGCCGTATCCGTAACTCATCCGACCTACCTCCGGTCCCCGTCCTCATGGATCTCGTCTCGCAGCCGGTCGCTGGAACGGGCGTGCGCGGCCCGGCCCTTCGACGCGGTGTCCGCGAGCGGTGCGAAGATCTCATCCCATTCGATGCCGACACCGTCGAGGCGCGGGGCGCCGGTCACGCTGTCGGACAGCGGCCGGAAGGTGTCCATGACCGTCTGGGCCATCTGTGCCTGGGCCTGGGTCACCGCCTCCAGCACCGAGGCCGCGAGCTGCGCGGCGCCCATGGTGCGGTACCTGCCGTCCAGGAACTTCACATCGGCGAGCTGTCCCTGCGCGCCGACGGTTGCCTCGACCGCGCGGTCCCGCGACCGCACAGTGACGGAGGCCGTCCTGAGCTGCGCCTTGGCCTGGGCCACGGCCTGCTGGGTCCGCTCCATGTCGGCCATGGCCCGGGCCAGCTGGTCCTTGATCGATTCCTTGTCCATCAGTACGCCTCCCGCGCCGTTCTCAACGCCCGATGACGGCCGGAGCGCCGCCCTCGTCCGTGCCCCAGACGTCCTCGTCCTCCTCCAGCCACGCCGCCCGTTCGCGGTCGGAGCTCTGGGTCTGCGGCTGGCCGCCGCCCATGCCGCCACCCATCGGCGGGGCGAAGGGCATGCCGCCGGCGGTGGACATCCCGCCGCTGCGGGCCGCGACGACCTCCTCTTCCTGATAGCTCGAACCGGACGGCCGAGCGCCGCCGACGCGCCGCACGATGGGCTGGCTGGGGTCGTCGAACACCCCGCGGACCCGCTCGGTTTCGGAGCCCGCGCCGCCGCTCGTGGACCCGTTCATCCGGGTGCCGGGGGGCAGCATCGGCATACCACCGGGCGAGCCACTGCCACTGCCGCCGCCCGAGCCGTAACCGTTGCCGGACGGATCGTTGTTGTACGGGGTGGAGTCGTACAGGTCGTCCTCATAGCCGCCGCCGTACAGGCCGTCGTACGAGGAAGAGCTCGACGGCGAGTGGAGGTTCGCCGAGCTGCCGAGGTTGCTCGGCAGGGTCTCGCCCGACTCGATCGGAGTGGTGGTCGTGGTCCCGTCGGGCTGGCGGTTGGTGATCAGCCCCTGCTCCGGGTCGATCCGGGTGCTGCTGCCGTCGGGGAATTCGGTGGTGAGGGTTCCGTCCCGCCCCAGGGTCGTGACGCTGCCGTCGCTGTTGGTGACCGAGTCACCGGGGCGCAGCGTGTCGAAGTCCGTCGAGCCGTCCGGCAGCACCGTGGAGATGTCGCCGCCCGGCACATCGATGGTCCGTGAGGTGCCGTCCGGGTACTCCAGGGTGACCGTGCGGTCGGGGTTGAGGGTCGTGGTGCCACTGCTGCGGTCGAGCGAGGGGCTCTGGCCACCGTAGTCGGAGGGCAGGTCGGAGGGCAGGTCCGGGCTTTCGTACCGCCGCGGGTTCCCGCCGCCGAGCTCCCGGGTCTGGCTCTCGTAGCGCTTCTCCGCCTCGGCCTGGCGCTGTTCCTGTTCGCGCTCCAGCTTCTCCTGTTTGGCCTCGGCCTCCTTCTCCTTCTCCTCCTGCTTGCGCTCCTGCTCGGCCTGCTTCTCCTCTGCTTCCTGCTCTTTCTGCTCCTGCTTGGCTTCCTGCTCCGCCTGCTTGGCCTCGGCCTTGGCCTCCTGCTCGGCCTGCTTGGCTTCGGCCTCCTTCTCCTTCTGCTCCTGCTTGGCCTCCTGCTCGGCCTGCTTCTCCTCGTATTCGCTCTCGGTCTGAATGCGCTTCTGTTCCTGCTCGGCCTGCTTCTCCTCGGCCTTGCGCTCCTGCTCCGCCTGCTTGGCCTCGGCCTCCTTCTCCTTCTCCTCCTGCTTGCGCTCCTGCTCGGCCTGCTTCTCCTCCGCCTTGCGCTCCTGCTCCGCCTGCTTCTGCTCCTGCTCCCGCTCCTTCTCCTCCTGCTTGGCCTCCTGCTCCGCCTGCTTCCTTTCCTGTTCCTTCTTCTCCTGCTCGCGTTCCGCACGCGCCAAGGTGGTAGCAGCCAACTGCTGTGCCTCTTGCTCCTTGTACCGCTCCTCCTGCTTCCTTTCCTGCTCGGCCTGTTTGGCCTCGGCTTCCTTCTCCTTCTGCTCCTGTTTGGCCTCCTGCTCGGCCTGCTTCTCCTCGGCCTTGCGCTCCTGCTCGGCCTGCTTCTGCTCCTGCTCCTTCTCCTTCTGCCCCTGCTTGGCCTCCTGCTCGGCCTGCTTCTCCTCGGCCTTACGCTCCTGCTCGGCCTGCTTCCGCTCCTGCTCCCTCTCTTTCTCCTCCTGCTTGCGCTCCTGCTCTTTCTGCTTGGCCTCCTGCTCCTTTTCTTTCTCCTCCTGCTTGCGCTCCTGCTCCTTCTCCTTCTCTTCCGCCTTGCGCTCAGCCTCCTCCTGCTTCCTCTCCCACTCCTTCTCCTTCTCCTCGGCCTTGCGTTCGGCCTCCTCCTGCTTCCTCTTCCACTCCTCCTCTTTCCTCTTGTTCTCCTCCTCGATCCTCTTCTTCTCCCTCTCGGCGTCCGCCTTGTCCTTCGCCGCCTGGTCCTTGGCGAACTCCTGGCTCAGGCTGGTCGTCTCCGTGTCGATCTTCTTCGGCAGGTCCTGGTCGTTCACGGAGTTCTGAATGGCGAGGATGGCTTCCTTGCCCGCCGTTCCCAGCACGTCCACGACGGACTGCTGCCACTTCTTGATGGCCTCTTCGCCGATCTTCTTCCAGGTCTCCTTGTCCTCGAGCTGGCCGTAGGTCGGGTGGTCGCCGTGGAAGCCGTCCAGCTTCACCGCGTGGTACGAGTCGTAGGACTCGTATCCGTAGTCCTCGTAGTAACGGACCTTGGTGATGTTGTTCTTCCAGATCCACTCGGAGACATCCAGCAGGATGTCGTGCAGCCAGCGCAGCGGATTTCCGGTGAGCAGCTGCCAGGTGTTCCATTTGTTGTACAGCGAATAGGAGGCGTTGTGGATGTCCTGCCGGTATTTGCGGAGTTCATTGCCGTACTTGGATCCGGTGCCCTGGAGGGGAATCTGCTCGCTGTACGACTTGTAGTTGCGCGCCATCCCGTGGACCATGTCCCGGAAGACCCCGGCGGCCATTCCCTTCCATGACGCCTCCTCCTTGCCGAGGTCGAACTCCCAGTCCCGGAGGTCGTCGTACCGGTTCTTGAAGAAGTGCGCGGCCCGGTCGAGGGCTTCGGCCGACCTGTTGAAGGAATCCAGGTCCACCGCGTCCTTCTCGTTGACCCTGAGGCCATACCACTCGAATCCGGTGGTCTTGCCGTTGTTGATCAGGGACACCAGCGCCATGCCGCCGCCGTAGCTGTAGTGCGACAGGCCGACGTTGCTCCAGGTCGTGTCCTTCGACTGACCTTCGAAGTCCTTGCCCAGCCCGCTCTTGAACTCGGCGCCCACGACCACTCCGCCGGCCGGGGGGTCGTCCGTGCCGTTGGTGCCGAGCAGGGTGATGCGGGCCTGCTTCATCACGACCTTGGTTCCCGGGGCCGCCCCGCTGATGGGGCCGTGCTTCCCGGAGTAGAACGGGATCACGAAGTCGGTGTTGTTGATGCGCCAGCCGGAGTTCTCGGTACGCCACGACATGTCGTTGACCGCTTCGACGATCGCGTTGGAGGGCTCGCCGTCGTAGTCGGAGAACTCCAGCCGCATCAGCGGGATGTCGTTGTTCCCGAGGAGGCTGTCGAAGAGGTCCGCCCGGGCCGGCAGGACGACGCCCGTCAGCACCCGAACAGCCCTGGCCCACCAGTCGTTG
Source organism: Streptomyces milbemycinicus (assembly GCF_002154605.1). GTDB lineage: Bacteria > Actinomycetota > Actinomycetes > Streptomycetales > Streptomycetaceae > Streptomyces > Streptomyces milbemycinicus. The sequence goes on from NZ_MUNE01000763.1 coordinate 5,223, forward strand.
TCGGAGTGGGCGACGGGGACTTTCTTGGACATGGCGCGGGACCTCCGGCGGGCCGGTC
>NZ_MUNE01000764.1 GCF_002154605.1 Streptomyces milbemycinicus
GGAAAGCGTGTTGGGGGCAACGGCCACGAGCCCGGCACCGACTGCCTCGAACCGGAGGAGTTCCGTGCCCGGCATGCCACCGACGGGGAGTCGGACACCCCTGGGACGACGGTGTTCCTCTGCGGTGCCTACCGGTTCTCCGGCGACATCGGCACCGGGCTACTCGAAGCCCTGCCGCAGGTCCTGACCCTGCAAGCGGCCGTCGGCGATCCGCTGAGGGACGTGATCGCCCTGCTCTCCCACGAGCTCGCCAACCCCGAACCGGGCCAGGCCACCGTGCTCGACCGACTTCTCGACGTCCTCCTGGTCCTCGCCATCCGCAGCGACTTCCGCCGCAGCCCGAACGCACCCCGCTGGTACCGCGCCTCCGCCGACCCCCGTCTGAGCGCCGCGCTCCAGGCCATGCACGAGGACGCCGGCCACCCCTGGTCCGTCCCCGAACTCGCGGCGATCAGCGGCCTGTCCCGGGCCGCCTTCGCACGTACCTTCCACGAGGCACTCGGCCAGACACCCATGCACTACCTGACCGACTGGCGCATGGCCCTCGCACGCGACCACCTGCGCACGGGCGAACTCGGCATGGCGAGCATCGCCAGGAGCGTCGGCTACAGCTCGCCCTACGCATTCGCCGCTGCCTTCCGCCGCCACCACGGCGAACCACCCGGTGCCTGGCGACAACGAGAGTCGACGCGCGACAAGGAAGTCCTGCCAAGCGGCCCCCACATCCACTGACGGGCAGCGCCCGCCGGGCCCGCGGGCGAGATCAGTCGTCGGCGGCCTCGTCATCATCGGCTGCCGCCGGGTCGCGCAGGGCCCGCCACGCACCGCCGGCCGGGCTAGCGGCGCGGAAGCTGCAGCGGCCCAGCACCGGACCATCTTCGACAAGCTGCCGAAAACTCCTCTTTTGCCGGTCGTGGAACTCAGCCAGTGCACGCAGTCGCGGCGGGACGCCGACCTGCGGTGAACGCGGCCGGCGGGACACCCATGAAGCGTCGGAACTCGGCTGTCATATGGGACTGGTCGTAGTAGCCCGCCGTCGCGGCGATGTCCGACCACCGGCCGGCATCGGCCGCGAGCACGGTGCGAACGCGGTCAATGCGTGCGAAGTGCTTGGGGGACAAACCGGTGCCGTCGGTGAACAAGGTGTGCAGGCGGCGCTCACTGATGTGCAACCGGGCCGCGGTTGTGGCGACGGTGGCGCCGACCAGTAGGCGTGCCGCCTCTTCGAGCCGCTCCGGGGGCTCTGGGCGGTCGGCCAATGCTTCTTCGAGAGCGGCGATCGGATCGGTGGCGAACTGGTCACCGTCCAGGCCCGGTAGTTCGCGGAACGGCAGGGCCCGGTCGGCGAGATCACGCAGCGGACGGCCGAGGAGGGCTTGGGCGCGACCCGGCCGCATGCGAACCCGCACGCACGAACGGCCGGGCGCGCCGACGTGATATCCGGCCCGGGTGCGGGGGCCCATGACAATCAACTCACGCTGGTCGCTGCGCAGGACAAGCGTGATGGCGTGATCGGGCACGTCGACCGCCGACGAACCGTCCGCCGCAGCGACATCGATCCCGGCCACCCAACGCACAAGGGCAGGCGGCACGGCAAGAGAGCTCACGCGGTTCACGATAGTGCCGAAACTTCCTATCACGCGGTGCGAGAGCGCTGTCATCGTCGGGGCATGATCCTTGTTACCGGTGCCACCGGCACCATAGGTAGTCATGTCGTCCGTCTGCTCACCGAGCGGGGCGTGCCGTTTCGGGCGATGTCCCGCCGCGAGCGGCCCGGCGGAGTGCGGGCTGACTTCGACGACCCGGCGTCGCTGGCGGGCGCGGTGGCCGGCGTCGACACGGTCTTCCTGGTGACCGCGCCGCCCGTGCCGACCGCGGACCACGACATCGCTCTCATGACGGCCGCACGGGCGGCGGGCGTCCGTAAGATCGTGAAGCTGTCCGCGATCGGCAGCGGCGAACGGTTCGAGGGGGCGACCGTCGGCGCGTGGCACCTCGCCGCGGAGGAGGCGATCGAGGCCAGCGGGCTCGTGTGGACGATGCTCCGCCCGCCGAGCTTCGCGTCGAACTTCCTGCGCTACCGGGCGCTGATCCAGGCGGGAGAACCGATCCCGAACATGACCGGCGATTCCCGGCAGGCCATCGTCGACCCGAGGGACGTGGCCGCGGTCGCCGTTGCCGCCATGACCAGCGATGCGCACAACGGGCAGCGGTACGACCTGACAGGGCCGGAGCTGCTGACGTTCACAGACCAGGCGACGATCCTGGAGCGCGTGCTCGAACGGCCGGTCAAGATCACCGACGCGAGCGCGCTCGACCAGTTGCCGGCCGGGATGACCACTGGCATCGGCTGGGCGCGCGCCGGCGGTGCGGCCTACGTCACCGACCACGTGCCGCGGGTGCTCGGCCGGCCGGCGGGCACGTTCGAGCAGTGGGCACGCGATCACCGGGAGGCATTCGCGGCAATGCCGTAACCCGCCGCCGACGGCCACGGCCGC
>NZ_MUNE01000765.1 GCF_002154605.1 Streptomyces milbemycinicus
TCGAGCTGCCCGCGTACGCGGCCGTGAACTGTGACCCACGCCATGGGAACTCGTCCGCGTCGCCGGACAAGTAATCGGCGTGAAGTCGAAATTCACGCCGTCTATCGGAATTGGATCCTGACGAATTCATGCGATCGCTCATGACCGGCCGACCGGCCCGCACCCGGCCGGACGACCAGCCGCGCGAAGCCGCCGCGCCGCCCGCGCCCGACGCACCGCCGGTCGCGCTGCCGGACGCCCCGCGCGGCGTCCGCGCCCGGGCCGCCGCGCTCGCCGCCCTGGTCACGGTGGCCGCCTTGTGCCTCGGCGACGCCGTGGCCCGCAGCTACCCGTTCGGGTTCAGAACCCGCAGCGTGAACGACCTGGGCAATCAGTTCGTGCCCTTCCACGCCCATCTGTGGGACCTGCTGCACGGCCGCGGGGACGGCGGCCTGTTCCTCAACTGGCAGTCCGGCTACGGCGCCGGCTTCCTGCCCGACCTGGGCACCTACCTCGGCAGCCCGTTCGCACTGCTCGTCGCCCTCTTCCCGCGCGACCGGATCGACCTCGCGGTGTACGTCATCACGCTGCTGAAGATGGCCACGGCCGGTGCGGTGATGACCCAACTGCTGCTGACCCTGCGCCCCGGCCGGTGGTGGGCGGCCGGGGCGCTCGGCGCCTCGTACGCGCTGTGCGGCTGGTCCGTGGCCGAGGCCTCGTACAACCCCATGTGGCTGGACGGGCTGATCGCGCTGCCGCTGCTGTGCCTGGTCGGTCTCTGGGTCCTGGCGGGGCGGCGCTTCGTCGTGGGCGCGCTGCTGGTCGCGCTCATGTGGATCGCCAACTTCTACACCGCGTACATGGCCACCCTCGGCGCCGTACTGCTGCTGCTCACCCGGCTGCTGGTGGACGCCCCCACCGGCGTCCCCCTGCGGCAGCGGCTCGCTCGCCTGTGGCGGCCCGTGGCCCGGCTGGCGGGCGTCCTGGCGCTTGGCGTGGGCCTCGCGGCGCCCATGGTCTCGGTCATCTACTTCGGCACCAAACACGCCTACCCGGGCCGGGTCATGGAGTTCAACCCCAAGCCCTGGACGGACGTCCTGGCCCGGCTGCTGCCGGGCACGTACAACTTCAGCAGCCCGGCCGTCTACGTCGACACGGTGGCGCTGCTGCTCGCCCTGACGCTGCCGTTCAACCCGGCGGTCCCCAAGCGGCTGCGAAGCGGCTGGACGCTGCTGGTCGCGGCGGTGGCGCTGTCCTTCCAGTGGGCGCCCACCCAACTGGCCTGGCACGCGTTCAGCGTCCCCAACGGCAGCCAGTACCGGGAGACCTTCGTACTGTGCGGGCTGCTGGTGACCGCCGCCTGGCTCTCCTTCGCCCATGGCACACCGGGCCGGCGCCCGCTGCTGGCCGCGGGCGGGCTGCTGGCGGTGATCGCGGCGGGCGCGTCCCGCGCCACCGAACTGATGCGCCCCTGGACCTATCCGCTCCTGCTGGCCGGGCTCGCCGCCGTCGCGGTCGCCCTCCTGCTGGCCCGGTACGCCCGGCGGCACCACCGCCCGCTGCTCGCCGCCCACGCCGTCGTCCTGCTGATCGGCGCCCAGGTGGGCCAGTCCGCGGCCACCATGGCCGTCGCCGACCGGCTGCGGCTGGGGCACCTGGACGACTACGCGCCCTGGGGTGAGCGCCAGCAGAAGCAGCAGCGGTTGATCGCGGACGTGGACGGCTGGCCCCGATACCGTACGGATCCGGGCCGCGAGCAGACCGTCGGCAATGACCCGCTGCTGGTCGGCGGGCAGGGTGCGCAGTACTACAGCAGCCTCACCGCCGATGTGTTCAGCCGCACTCTCACCGCCCTCGGCGGCGGCTGGTACTCGCGCGGCCGGTCTGTACAGAGCCTGGACAACCCGGTCACCGATGCGATCTTCTCGGTCGGCGCCCGCGTCCACTCCCCGCCCGATCCGCACCGGGACCCGAACGCGACGATCGATGTCGAGCCGTATGTCACCCGCACGTCCGTACCGCCCCTGGTCACCGTCCGGCCGGCCGTCAAGAAGGCGCCCGCGTTCGGCCCCTCGCCGTTCCGTAACCAGGAACTGCTGCTCGGGGCCCGGGTGTACACCATGGCCGACAAGATCGCGATACGCGGCGCGGACGGCCGCCCGGCCGCCCGCACCCCCGAACACGGCTACCGACTGCCCCCTGGCCCCACCAAGCACTCCCGCCCGAAGGCGCTGCTGACCGCCACCTGCCCGGGCGGCTCCCAGGTGTTCCTGTGGGCGCCGCACTACTGGGGCACCGCCGCGCTGCGCGGCGCCGACCGGCCCCCGGTCGGGTTCCGGGGCGACAACCCGGTCACCAAGATCGCCCCCATGCAGCCGCTGGGGAAGGCCCCGGCCTCCGGACGCGTCGAGGTGGATCTGACCATCCAGAAGGGCGGCACCGTCCCCGCCGATTCCGTCGGCTGCCTGGACACCGGACGGCTGCGCACGGCTGTCGACCGGCTCCGGTCCCACGGCGCCACCTCCGTCCATGTTTCCAACAGCGTTACCGACACCGGCATCCGGGCCGAACTGCCCGCCGGCTCCCGCGGCCTCGCGGTGGTCGCCGTCCCGCGGATCGCGGGCTGGCAGTGCGCCGCGGGCGACGGCGGGCACCGCCCGGCCGACAGCTATCTCGGCCTGATCGCCGTGGAGCTCGACGGCTCCGCCACCTCCATCGACTGCCGCTTCCGCCCTCCCGGCCTGCGCCTCGGCTCCGCCGTGGGAGCCGCCGCACTGCTGGTCCTGACCCTGCCGGTCGCCTACCGGCTGCTGCGCAACCGACGGGAGAGCCGCCATGCCCATCACTGACGCCCGCGAATTCCGCACGGGGGAGACCATGCTCATTTCCATCGTCGTACCCTGCTACAACGAAGAAGCCGTGATCGATCGTTTTCATGAACACCTCACACGAGAACTCAGGGCGATCGACCACGACTGTGAATTCGTTTATGTGGATGATGGCAGCAAGGACCGTACGCTTTCACTGCTGAAAAACCTGGCCGAAACCGATCCCCGGGTCCGCTACGTTTCCTTCAGCCGCAATTTCGGCAAGGAAGCGGCGATGCTGGCCGGGCTGCGATACGCCTCCGGCGACGCCGTCGTCATCATGGACGCCGATCTGCAGCACCCCCCGGAACTGGTCAAGCGCATGGTGGAGCTGCACGCCCAGGGCCATGACCAGGTCATCGCCAAGCGCACCCGCGACGGCGACCGGGTCACCCGGGTCCTCACCGCCCGCGCCTACTACCGGCTCATCAACCGCTTCGTCGATGTGGAGCTGGTCGACGGCGTCGGCGACTTCAGGCTGCTGTCCCGGCGCGCGGTGGACGCCGTGCTGGGGCTGACCGAGTACAACCGCTTCTCCAAGGGGCTGTTCGCCTGGGTGGGCTTCCCAAGCGTGACCTTCGAGTACGAGAACGCCGTACGCGAGGAGGGCCGCAGCAAGTGGACCTTCGGCCAGCTGCTCAACTACGGGGCCGACGGGCTGATCTCGTTCAACAACAAGCCGCTGCGCGCCGCGGTCTACCTCGGCCTGCTGCTGCTGTCGGTGGCCGCGCTGTACGCGGCGTGGATCGTGGGCAGCGCGGCGGTCAACGGGGTCGACACCCCCGGCTATGTCACCCTCCTCGTCGTCATCACCGCGCTGGCCGGCGTCCAGATGGTCATGGTCGGGGTGATCGGCGAGTACATCGGCCGTATCTACTATGAGGTCAAGCGGCGCCCCCACTTCCTGGTGCAGTCCACCAACGCCGTCCCCGCCGCCGCCCCGCTCAAGGACCAACTGAAGGACCAGCTGAAGGATTTCGTCCGGTGACTTCTCCTGCCAGGCCCGCGCGCTCGGCGATGCTCGGCCAAGTGGTCAGATTCGGCCTGGTGGGCGTCGTCAACACCGCCACCTACTACGGCATGTACCTGTTGTTCCTGCGCTGGCTGCCCTACCTCGTGGCCCATGTCGCCGCCTTCGCCCTCAGCACCGTCGGCTCATTCCTGCTCAACTGCTGGTTCACCTACCGCACCCGCCCCACCTGGCGGAAGTTCCTGCTCTTCCCCCTGACCACGGCCGCCAACTTCGTCATCACCACCGGCGGGGTCTACGTCCTCGTCGACCTTCTGCACACCGGGGACCGGGCGGCCCCGCTGATGGCCGCCGCGGTGGCCGTGCCGATCACCTTTGTCCTCTCCCGGACGATCATGCTCGGGCCCACCTCCGGGGGGTCAGCCGAGCTGCCGGTCGGAGAAGAGCCGCGCGTGTACGAGATCCGCGTGTACGGCTGCGCGGACAGCGGAGAGGCCATCGCGCTGCAAGATCCGATCGCCCGCCTGCTATGTCCTGAGGAATGGCACGACGGGCCGTGCGACGTCCCCTGGGGCTTCACCCTCGACGGTGACCGGCGGGCCGACGGCGACGAGGCCACGGTGCTGGTGCTCGGCGTCCACACCTCCGGTGCGCGCGCGGCGGAGGTGGCCGACCAGGTGCGCGCCGCCATCGGCGAGAGGGGCCCGGTCGAGCTGGGGGAGGGCGACCCCGACCGGTTCGAGACGCTGGTGGAGCAGTACCGGATCGAGAGCGGGGCCCGCGGGGTCTGAGGCCCGGTGCGCCCGACCGGGTCAGCCGGTCGGGCCCGCGTCACGGACCAGCAGGGCGGCCTGGACCCGGTTCGAGCAGCCCAGCTTGGCCAGCACCCGGCTCACATACGTCTTGATGGTCTTCTCGCTCATATGCAACTCCCGGCCGATCTCGGCATTGGACATGCCCTCGGCCACCAGGCGCAGCACCTGCGACTCGCGCTCGGTGAGCGCCGTCAGCCGCTCCGCGGCCTCCCGGCGGCGCCGGGCCGCGACCGGGGTGATCAGGTTTAGCACCGGGCGGGTCACCGCCGGGGACAGATAGGCCTCGCCACCGTGTGCGGCGCGCACCGCGCGGATCAGCTCATCGGGCGTGCAGTTCTTCAGCACGAACCCCGCCGCCCCGCTCTGCAGCGCCTGGAGCACATTCGGCTCGGCACCGAACGCCGTCAGCACCACCGTGCGCAGCGCGGGCGCCTGCCGCCGCAGCTCCTCCAGCGCGCTCAGCCCGTCCAGCAGCGGCATGTTGATGTCGAGCAGGGCCACATCCACGCGGTGCGCGACCGCCTCGGACACGGCCGCCCGGCCGTGCTCCGCCACCGCGACCACCTCGATATCGGGCGCGGACTCCAGTACGGTGCGGATACCGGCCCTGATCAGCGGCTCGTCGTCGGCCACCAGCACCCTGATCACCTCAGCCCACCCCCAGCAGCATGCCGACCGGCAGCACCACGAACATCACGGCGGCGGTGGCGAATCCGAGCGCGACGGTGCGCAGGCCCCCGACCCCGGCGCCACCCTCATCGCCCTCAAGGTCGCGGTCGAGGGCCGAGACGGTGGCGGTGTCGGCGTCGGTGTCGGCGTCGGTGGCGGTGGCGGTGGCGGTGTCCGGGGCGGTCGGCACCATCGCCACCAGCCGGAAACCGCCGTCCGACAGCCGGTGGTCCACGAACCCGCCTACCTGCCGCATCCGTTCGTCCAGCCCCCGCAGCCCGTGTCCACCGCCCGCCTCGCCGAGCTCCCGCTCCCCGCCCGCGACCGGGTCGGCCACGGTCGTGACCGGGTTGACGAGGGTCGTGACCGGGTTGACCACGGTGATCAGCAGCGCGTCCGGCTCCCAGGTGACGGACACCGTCACCGGGCGGCCCGGGGCATGCTTGGCCGCGTTGGTCAGCCCCTCCTCGACCACCCGGTACACCGCCTCCCCGGCCGCCGGGGGCAGCGGGCGGGGCTTCCCGCCGCCGCGCCGCAGCGTCACCGGCACCCCGGCCGCCCGGAACTCCGCCACCACCTCGTCGATCGCCTCCGCCCCGGGCGCCCGGGCGGCTGTCTCATCCGTCCCGCGCAGCGCCCCGACCAGTTCGTGCAGCTCGTCCATGGCGCCGCGCGCCGTCCCGGCCAACTGCCGGACGGCCTCCCGCTGCGCCGCCGGCAGTTCGGCCACCTCCAGAGCCGCGGCCTGCACCGACACCAGGCTGAGCCGGTGGCCGAGGGAGTCGTGCATGTCCCGGGCGATCCGCAGCCGTTCCCGCAGCCGCTCCCGCTCGGCCAGCAGCTCCCGCTCCCGGCGCAGCCTCCGGTTGCGCCGGCCCAACTCCGCCACCAGCCGCCGATGCTGTGCCAGATAGCGGCCCACGAGCAGGGGCAGCGCCACGAACACCACAAAGATCGAGACCAGTTGCGGTACGGCGGGCGCGTCCACCGGCCGGACCAGGAGCCGTACCGCGAGCCAGCCGAGCACGGCACCCGCCACCTGGGCCGTGTCCCGCCCCGTCGGCGCGCGGGATCCGGCCCCGTAGCCGGCCCACAGCAGCAGCACGTACGAGCCTCCGGTCAGCGCGGCCAGCAGCAGGCCCGCCGTGAAGGCCGCCGCCGGGGCCCGCTCGCCCAGCACGACCACACCGGCCACGGCCGACGCGTACGCCACGGCGGCCCAGGGGAGCGGACCGCCGTGGTGCGCGGCCACGAACAGCGCGGTGTCCGCCACGACCACGGCGGCGGCCGGAAGACTTCGGCCCAGGGGCAGCAGGCTCATGGCAGCAGGTTAAAGCCTCAACAGCGGTGTCGACTTTGGTCCCGACGACGGGCGACTTTCGACCACTGCGCGGCACCGGGCCCGGTTCCTAGCGTGAGCGGCGTGATCGAAGTGCGCGACCTCAGCAAGAAGTACGGGACCACCACCGCGGTCGACCGGCTGTCCTTCACCGTGCGGCCAGGCCAGGTGACCGGGTTCCTCGGGCCGAACGGGGCGGGAAAGTCCACCACGATGCGGATGATGCTGGACCTCGACCGCCCCACCACGGGCCATGTCCTCATCGACGGCGAGCGCTATCGGCGCCTGTCCGATCCGCTGCGCCGGGTCGGGGCTCTGCTGGAGGCCAGGGCGGTGCACGGCGGCCGCAGCGTGTACGACACCCTGCGATGGCCGGCCCGCAGCAACCGCATCCCCGAGGCGCGGGTGCGCGAGGTGCTGGAGCTGGTCGGGCTGGCGGGCGTGGCCCACCAGCGGGCCAAGGGCCTCTCACTCGGCATGGCCCAGCGGCTCGGTATCGCCGCGGCGCTGCTCGGCGATCCGCCGGTGCTGCTGTTCGACGAACCGGTCAACGGCCTTGACCCCGAGGGGATCCTCTGGATCCGTAACCTGATGAAGGACCTGGCCGCGGAGGGCCGGACGGTGTTCGTCTCCAGCCATCTGATGAGCGAGATGGCGCTCACCGCGGAACACCTCATCGTCATCGGGCGCGGCAGGCTGCTCGCGGACACCACCGTAGCTGCGTTCATCGAGGCCAACTCCCGCTCCTGTGTGCTGATCCGCACGCCCGAGCCGGATCGGATGCGCGCCGCGCTGGCGGGCGTGGGCGTCCGGGTGGAGCGGGCGGCCGACGGGGCGCTGGAGGCGTACGGGACGCGGGCCGCGGCGGTCGGCGAGCTGGCGGCGGCCCAGGGTCTGACGGTGCACGAGGTGAGCACGCGGCAGGCCTCGCTCGAAGAGGCGTTCATGCGGCTCACAGGCGAGGCCGCCGAACACCGGGCGGGAGGTGCGCGATGAGGGACGCGGCCCGTGTGCGGGCGGCCTTCGCCGCCGAGTGGATCAAGATCCGTACCGTCCGGTCGACGCTGTGGACCCTGCTGCTGTCCCTCGTCGTCAGCGTCGGCCTCGGCATCCTCGTCGGCCACTCCATGAGCGCGAGCTTCGCCGGGATGGACCGGGAACGGCAGGAGAACTTCGACCCCGTCGAGGCGGGTTTCCTCGGCCTGACCGTCGGCCAGATCGCCCTCGTCGTGTTCGGTGTGCTGCAGATCGGCGCCGAGTACACCAGCGGCACCATCCGCGGCTCGCTTCTCGCGGTGCCGCGCCGGGGGGTGTTCTACGGGGCCAAGGTGGCGGCCACGATGCTGACCGCGCTGGTGTTCTCGCTGTTCACCGTCTACATCACCTTCTTCGCGGCGCAGTGGGCGCTCGGCCCGCAGGGCGTCTCCCTCGGCGACCCCGGCGTACTGCGCGCGACCCTCGGCGCCTGGGCGTATCTGACGCTGATGTGCGCGTTCTCGATCGGGGTGGCCGCGATGCTGCGCAGTACGGCGCTCACGCTCGGAATCATGATCCCGCTGCTCTTCCTCAACTCGCAGGGGCTCGGCAATGTGCCGAAGATCCGGACGGTCGCGCAGTTCCTGCCCGACCAGGCCGGGGCGGTGATGATGCGGGTGGTCACGGTGGACGAGTCGTTCATCACCCACCGGGACTTCGGCCCGGGGACCGCGCTGGTGATCCTGCTGGCCTGGACGGCGGCGGCGCTCGTCGGGGGCCTCATGGCGCTGCGCCGCCGCGACCCTTGATGCCCTTGATGCATATGATGTGCAAGTGCATAGTTACCGCATCAGGACGGCCACGCCCGAAGACCTCGACGGTGCCCGGAGCGTGATGCTCGACACCGTGTACCGGGACTTCGGCACGGGGTATGTGCCGCGCTGGCACGGCGACATCGTCGATCCGGAGCGCGCCTACCTCCGGTCCGCGCGGCATACCCTGCTCGTCGCCGTCGCCGTCGGCGAGGGCGACGGGCAGGTCGTCGCCACGGGCGCGCTCGACGCGCGGGGGCCCGCGCATCCGCCCAACCCCCGTGCGCTCGCCGAGCGTTACCCCTCGGGGCGGACCGCCCAGCTGCGCCGGGTGTACGTACGGCCCGAACACCGGCGGCGGGGGCTCGCCCGGCGGCTGGTGGGCCGGTTGCTGGACTTCGCGGCGGCGGACGGCGGCTATCGCGCGGTCTATCTGCACACCGACCCCGCCGTGCCCGGCGCCGAGGCCTTCTGGCGGTCCTTGGGGGAGGTGGTGTGCGACGAGCGGACGGCGCCCGGCGGCGGGCAGAGCGTCGTGCACTTCGAGGTGCCTTTGCGGGCGGTTCCTCATGGCGGAGCTAATGGAAATGATAATCATGTAGCCTGTGCGGCGTCCCGCTCGTAAAGCCCGCTCGTAGAACTCGTGGAGAACGAGGACCATGCGCTACGCCCGCCGCCGTCAGCTGGTCTCCGCCCTGCTGCTCGCCCCGCTGCTCTCCGGCTGCTTCGCCGCCGACGACAACTCCTCCCCGTCCGGCTCCGGAGCCGACACACGGCTGCGCGTCGCGTTCGCCTTCCCGCCCGCCGAGAACTTCTCGCCGTACGGCAGTGACGCCACCCTGCTCAGCCGGCTCGGTGTCGCCGAGGGGCTGACCCGGCTGGACGGCAACGGTGCCGCGTCCCCCGCGCTCGCCGAGTCATGGCGTCAGGAGAACGAGCACACCTGGCTGTTCACCCTGCGCGAGGCCCGGTTCCAGGACGGGACCGAACTCACCCCGGCCGCGGCCGCCACCGCCCTCACCCACGCCGCCCAGGCCGACCCGGCCCCCGCCGCGCTCTCCGGGGTGAAGCTCACCGCCGAACCCGCCGGGAAGCGGCAGGTCCGCGTCACCACCGCCGACCCCGACCCCGCGCTGCCGCTGCGGCTCTCCAGCCCGAGCCTGGCCGTGCTGTCCGCCAAGGCGTATCAGAAGAAGGGCACCGTCGACCCGGCCTCCGCCGCCACCGGGCCATTCGCGCTCGCCAAGGCCGGCGGCGGCAACCGGGCCACCCTGAACCGTTTCGACGACTACTGGGGCGGCCGGGCCCGGGCCTCCGGTATCGACGCGCGGTTCATCGCCGACGGCACGGCCCGCACCTTGGGGTCCT
>NZ_MUNE01000766.1 GCF_002154605.1 Streptomyces milbemycinicus
GGATTCAGCTGCTCACAGGTGCGGCAGGAGGTGCGGCATCAGGTCCTGGAAGGTGCGGCCGTTGGCCGGCTCGCCGACGGCCTTCATCTGCCAGCCGGAGCCGGCGCGCTGCACCTTGGCCATGATCTGCGCGGTGTACTGCCCGCCGCCGGTGAGGGTGTAGCGGGCCAGCTCCTGGCCGTTGGTCTCGTCCACCAGCCGGCAGAACGCGTTCTGCACCTCGGCGAAGGTCTGGCCGGTGAAGGAGTTCACCGTGAAGACGATCTGGTCGATGTGCACCGGCACCCGCTGCAGGTCGACCAGGACGGCCTCGTCGTCGCCGCCCTGGCCGGCGCCGCCCACCAGGTTGTCGCCGGTGTGGCGCACCGAGCCGTCGTCGCTGACCAGGTGGCGGAAGAACACGACGTCCACCGGCTGCTTGTCGGCGAACAGGACAGCCGAGGCATCGAGGTCGATCTCCCGCGTGCGGGAACCGAACAGCCCGCGGCGGGGCGCCGCCTGCCAGCCAAGTCCCATCCGCACCGCGGTCAGGGTGCCCCCGTCGGCCTTCTGCAGACTGATGGCCTGTCCCTTGGACATGTTGACCGTCACGCGCTGTCCCTACTCTCGTTTCTCGATTCCCCGCGGCCGCCCGGTCCGCACGGCCTGCTTGAACCCTATGCACTGGGACAAGCCCCCCAACCGCCCCCACCGGCTTTTGTGTCGGTCTTGCAACACACCGGGCGGCACGGACCGGGCGCGGCACACCTCAGGGGTCAGGACAGCCCGGCCTCCCTCATCTGGCGCAGCTCTTTCTTCAGTTCCCCCACCTCGTCGCGCAGTCGGGCCGCGATCTCGAACTGCAGCTCGGCGGCCGCGGCCCGCATCCGGTCGGTCATCTCCTCGATCAGCTCGGCGAGTTCGGCGGCCGGACGGTCCGTCAGCTGCCCGTCCTTGGCGCCCTTGGCGCCCTTGGCGCCCTTGCCCGCGCTTCCCGCCCGCTGCCCGGCCAGAGCGGGCACCGGGGCCTTCGCCTGCCCCTTGGCGCCCTTGCCGTCGGTCTTGCGGTAGCCGGTGCCCAGCAGCTCCTTGGTGTCGATCTCCTCGCGGGCGATGGTCGCCACGATGTCGCCGATCTTCTTACGGAGCGGCTGCGGATCGATCCCGTTGGCCTTGTTGAACGCGACCTGCTTCTCCCGGCGCCGGTTGGTCTCGTCGATGGCCTTCTCCATCGCCGGAGTGATCTTGTCGGCGTACATATGGACCTGGCCGGAGACGTTACGAGCGGCGCGGCCGATGGTCTGGATCAGCGAGGTGCCGGAGCGCAGGAACCCTTCCTTGTCTGCGTCGAGGATCGCGACCAGCGAGACCTCCGGCAGGTCCAGGCCCTCACGCAGCAGGTTGATGCCGACCAGGACGTCGTATTCACCCGCGCGCAGCTCGCGCAGCAGCTCCACGCGGCGCAGGGTGTCCACGTCGCTGTGCAGATAGCGGACCTGGATGCCCAGCTCGAGCATGTAGTCCGTGAGGTCCTCGGCCATCTTCTTGGTGAGGGTGGTGACCAGGACGCGCTCGTCCTTCTCCGTACGCGTGCGGATCTCATGGATCAGATCGTCGATCTGCCCCTCGGTGGGCTTGACGACGACCTCGGGGTCGACCAGACCGGTCGGGCGGATGATCTGCTCCACAAAACCGTCGCCGCGCGAGAGCTCGTACGGCCCGGGGGTCGCGGAGAGATAGACGGTCTGGCCGGTGCGCTCCAGGAACTCCTCCCACTTGAGCGGACGGTTGTCGAGCGCGGACGGCAGCCGGAAGCCGTGCTCGATCAGCGTCCGCTTACGGGAGGCGTCGCCCTCGTACATCGCGCCGATCTGCGGGACGGTGACATGGGACTCGTCGATGACCAGGAGGAAGTCATCCGGGAAGTAGTCCAGCAGGGTGTGCGGCGGGGAGCCGGGCTCACGGCCGTCGATGTGCAGGGAGTAGTTCTCGATGCCGGAGCAGGTGCCGATCTGGCGCATCATCTCGATGTCGTACGTCGTCCGCATCCGCAGCCGCTGCGCCTCCAGCAGCTTGCCCTGCTTCTCCAGCCGGGCCAGGGTCTGCTCCAGCTCGGACTCGATCCCGGCGATCGCCCGCTCCATGCGCTCGGGCCCTGCCACATAGTGGGTGGCCGGGAACACATACAGCTCTTCGTCGTCGGTGATGACCTCGCCGGTGAGGGGGTGGAGCGTGGACAGCGCCTCGATCTCGTCACCGAACATCTCGATCCGGACGGCCAGCTCCTCATAGACCGGGAAGATCTCGATGGTGTCGCCGCGGACCCGGAAGGTGCCGCGGGTGAACGCCACATCGTTGCGCGCGTACTGGATGTCGACGAAGCGGCGCAGCAGCTGATCCCGGTCGATCTCCTGGCCGACCTTCAGCGGCACCATGCGGTCCACGTACTCCTGCGGGGTGCCCAGGCCGTAGATACACGAGACGGATGCCACCACGACCACGTCACGCCGGGTGAGCAGCGAGTTTGTCGCGGAGTGGCGCAGCCGCTCGACCTCCTCGTTGATCGAGGAGTCCTTCTCGATGTACGTGTCCGACTGCGGGACATACGCCTCTGGCTGGTAGTAGTCGTAGTACGACACAAAGTACTCAACCGCATTGTTCGGCAGGAGCTCGCGGAACTCATTGGCGAGCTGGGCGGCGAGGGTCTTGTTGGGCGCCATGACGAGGGTCGGGCGCTGAAGCTTCTCGATCATCCACGCGGTGGTCGCCGACTTTCCGGTACCGGTCGCGCCGAGCAGCACAACATCGCTTTCACCAGCGCGGATGCGCCGCCCCAGGTCGGCGATCGCCGTCGGCTGGTCGCCGCTGGGCTGGTACGGGCTGACGACCTCGAAAGGCGCCACCTTACGTTCGATCTGAGATACGGGCCGCATGACACCCACCGTACGACCCGCCACTGACAACGGCCGACCGGCCGAACCCCGAACCGTGGAGGGGTGACCCCTCTCGCGTCACGACGGGGCGCCCGGCGGGACCGTGTTTCACTCTGTCCAACCACCACCTATCCTTCGGGACGGCACGACTGGGACCCTCTGCCCGTCCGCGATTCACGCGAGTCAGACGACGCGAGGAGTCCGTATGCGCATCCGCCCCGCCGCCGCCCTCACCGGCGCGCTCATCGGTATGTCCGCGCTCTTCCTCTCACCGGCGGCCGCCCGGGCCGACCAAGCCGACCCCGTCGATCACGCCGATCAAGTCACCGACCAGTCGCGCCACACCGTCACCGTCGCCCACCGGGGCGCCTCCGCCTACGCCCCGGAGAACACGCTCGCCGCCGTCGACGCGGCCGACGACCTCGGCATCACCTGGGTGGAGAACGACGTCCAGCGGACCAAGGACGGCGAGCTGATCGTCATGCACGACACCACGTTGAACCGGACCACGGACGTCGAGGAGGTCTTTCCGGACCGCGCGCCCTGGAAGATCTCCGACTTCACCCTCGACGAGATCCAGCAGCTCGACGCGGGCAGCTGGTTCAGCGCCAAGTTCGCGGGCGAGGGGGTGCCGACTCTCGAGGACTACCTCGATCGGGTGGAACACAACCACCAGAAGCTCCTCCTGGAGCTCAAAGCCCCTGAGCTGTACCCGGACATCGAGCGCCAGACGCTGCGCGAGCTGCGCAGAGCGGGCTGGCTGGACCGCCGCCATGTCCAGCACAAGCTGATCGTCCAGAGCTTCGGCGCGGACGCCGTGAAACAGGTCCACGACCTGCGACCGGACGTCAAGACCGGCTTCCTCGGCACACCCGCGGTCGAGGACCTGGCGACCTACTCGGAATTCGCCGACCAGATCAATCCGAGCTACAAGACCATCGACGCCGACTACGTCGACGCGGTCCACGAGGTGGACGGCGCACACGGCCGTCCGTTCGAGGTCTACGCCTGGACGGTGAACGACGCGCAGACGGCGGTCGACGTCGCGCATATGGGCGTGAACGGGATCATCACCAACAACCCGGATGTGGTGCGGGACGCGCTGGAGGACGCGGGCTACGAGGTGCCGGGCGCCCCGGCGGCGGTCTCGTAGCGGCGTCGCAGCCTGGCGCGGCGGCGTAGCGGCGTCACGGCTTGGGCGCGGGGAGGCGTTGTCGGTCCCCGCGCCTAGGCTGGACCCGTGACGATCTCAGAAGGGCCGGGGCAGGCGATCTCGGCGGAGCAGGACGGGCCGACGGAGCGGCGCGAGGCCCGCGCATGGTGCTGGAGTGTGCTCGACTCCCCCATCGGCCCGTTGCTGCTCGCGGCGACGGATCAGGGCCTGGCCCAGGTCGTCTTCCACGCCGACGACGCGACGGCGGCCAAGGCCGTCTCCCGGCTCACCGCCCGGCTCGGCACGGCCCCGGAGCCCGACCCGGCCTTCGAGGCGGGCTCACCGGCCGACGCCGCAGCCGGGGCCATACCGGACCGCCTCGTCCATCTCGGTTCGGCCGTGCGCCAGTTGGAGAGCTACTTCGCCGACGGGCTGCGCGAGTTCACCGTCCCCCTGGACTGGTCCCTCACCACCGGTTTCAACCGCCGCGTGCTGCGCGAGCTCGCCGACCACATCCCGTACGGCACGGTCGTCGGCTACGGGGAGCTCGCCGACCGCGTAGGCGACCCGGGCGCCGCGCGGGCGGTGGGGGTGGCCATGGGCAGCAATCCGCTGCCGGTGGTGGTGCCCTGCCATCGCGTCGTCGAGAGCGGCGGTGGCATAGGCGGTTTTGGTGGCGGCCTGGAGACCAAGCGCACGCTGCTGGCCCTGGAAGGGATCCTTCCGCAGCCACTCTTCTGAGCCGGGCTCAGAGCCGGCATCCGCGCGGGGCTCCGTCTGGGCTCTGTGCTGGGCTCTGTGTCCGGCTCTGTGCCTGGATGCCGCCTGGGAAATATCTTGTTCCGGAAAACTCCACCTGTCTTGTCGTGGACACGTTTCACTCCTATCTTTGGATCGCTCCCAATGCGCACTGACCACGCGCATGACACTGCGAGCGCGCTCCTTTCTTGAAGGCTGCACCGCTTTCCCCACACAGCGGATAAGGCCTTCCCGGAAATACCGTGAAGAACCGCGGACGACCGCATATGCCCGCGGCCACTACCGGACATCCGGACATCCAAACATCCGACGAAATCGCGCCGAAAGCGCGCGTCGGCATGCGCCACACCCTGGCAACACACGTCCCCACGGCTTCACCCACCGCTTGATCGACCTTCGATAGGAGAACCATGTCTTTTGGCCTGCTCGCCGGCGGCGCGGTCGCGGCGTTATTCGCATCGGGTATTTCCCCGCAGGGCGCGTCGGTCACCGATGTGCCGACCGAGAAGATCCAGGTCACCATCAACACCGTGAACGGATCGGGCTGCCCCAAAGGGACCGCCGCCGTCGCCGTCTCCAGCGACAACACGGCCTTCACGGTGACCTACAGCGACTATCTCGCCCAGGTCGGCGCGGGTGCGGACCCCACCGACATCCGTAAGAACTGCCAGCTCAACCTGGGCGTCCACGTACCGCAGGGCTTCACGTACGCCATCGCCAGCGTCGACTACCGCGGCTACGCCTACCTGGAGAAGGGAGCGAAAGGCACCGAGAAGGCGAGTTATTACTTCCAGGGTTCGGCGGACACGACATCGCGGACCCATGACTTCAACGGTCCGTACAACGACAACTGGCAGACCCGCGACTCCACCGATTACAGCGCCCTGGTCTGGGCGCCCTGCGGCGTGGAACGCAACTTCAACATCAACACCGAGCTGCGGGTGAACGCGGGTACCTCGACGGCGGGCAGCACCAGCTTCATGGCCATGGACTCGACCGACGGCAGCAACAACACGATTTACCACATCGCCTGGAAGGAATGTCCTTCCGTCCGGTAAGACGCGAAACTCCACCAGCCAGGGCGGCGTCGGAGCCTGCCCGGCTTTCCGTCGTCGTCCACAGACGATCGAATGGAGAATCATGCCCGGTGCAATGTTCGCAGGAGGCGTGGCCGCGGCTTTGTTCGCCACGGCACTCGCTTCCTCTCAGCCCGCGTCCGCGCAATCGCCGTTCGAGGACCCGCCGCCCGACAAAATCGTGATCACGGTCGCGACGGTCAACGGTTCGGGCTGTCCGGCGGGCACCGCAGCGGTGGCCGTATCGCCCGACAACACGGCGTTCACGGTCACCTACAGCGACTATCTCGCCCAAGTGGGCAAGGGCGCCAAGCCGACCGACTTCAGAAAGAACTGCCAGCTCAACCTTGTCGTGCATGTGCCGCAGGGCTTCACATACGCGATCGCCAGCGTGGACTACCGCGGCTATGCGCACCTGGAGAAGGGCGCGACCAGCGTCGAGAAGGCCTCGTACTACTTCCAGGGATCGTCAAATACGGCGGCGAAATCCCATGAGTTCACCGGCGTCTTCGACGACAACTGGCAGGCGACCGACGTCTCCGACATCGCCACCGTGGAATGGGCCCCCTGCGGTGCGCTGCGGAACTTCAACATCAACACTGAGCTGCGGGTCAACGCCGGCACCTCGGACACGACCAACACGACGAGTTTCATGACCATGGACTCGACGGACGGCAGCGTGAGCACCACGTACCACTTCGCGTGGAAGGAGTGCCCGCCGGCGTAGCCACCCCCCGCCGGACCTCACACTCCTGGCGCCGTGCGCCTCGTCCCCACAGGGGCGCGGCGCACGGCGTTCACGTCCCCGGTCCGCTCCAGGCCGGATGGCGCGGATCGTCCGCGCGGACGACCACATCCGCGGTCTCCGCGGGCCGCGCCTCCTCCTCGTAGCGCGCGAAGGCGGGCAGCGTCCACTGTTCGTCCTCGTCCGTGCGGCGGGCGAGCGCGGCCGGGGACAGCCGCAGATGCACCGACAGGTCGAACGGGAACCAGCGCCCCAGCAGCAGCGCACCATGGAGCAGCAGCACCCCGCCCGGCGGCAGTTCGACATACGGGGAGCGGGTGGCCCGGTCGGTCACCGGATCCCACAGATCGGGGAGCACCCGCCCCGTGCCGCGCGGCGCGGGCTCCAGCGGGTCGAATACCTCACGCCACAGGGCGCCCGTGTCCAGCCACATGTCGTAGTACGCGTCGGCGTCCCGCCGCCCGTACTCGTAGCGCAGCGACGCCGCGCGCAGAAAGCCGCCCGCCGCGACCACCAGAGCCGGCCGCCCCCGCACCCGCAGCGCCTCGGCCAGCCCCTGCGCCAGCTCCCCGGTACGCGCCGCCGACGCCCCGTCGACCGCCACCCTCAGCCAAGGGCTGCCGTCCGCCGCCGTCAGATCCGCGACGCGGTCGGCGAGCGCGCCGGTCAGCCGTTCCCAGGAGATCGCTTCAAGCCGCACAGCCCCCATCATGCAGGTACGGGGTGGGGCGCTTGGCTTACGGTGGGGTCTGCGGCAGATGGATGGGGTGAGTGAAGGCGTGGAAGGGGTTGTCGGGCGGTTTGCGAAACGGTATGGAGAGCATGGCCGCGAGCCGCGAGCCGCG
>NZ_MUNE01000767.1 GCF_002154605.1 Streptomyces milbemycinicus
ACGGCCGCGACGCGGGAGGCGAGCCGCAGCGCGACGCGCGAGTACTCGTACGCCCGCTCGGGCTCGTCGTCCAGCAGCTTGGCGACCATGACGAGGTTCTTCGCCACGTCGTCGGCGAGCGTCTTCGGCAGGCTCATGAGCTCCTGCCGCACACTCTTGTCGATCTCGGCCCCGGTCACATCCTCGGGGATCGGCAGCCGCTTGACCGGCTCGCGGTCACGGTCGCGGTCACGGGGGCGGTCGTCCCGGCGACCGTAGCCGCCGGACCGGTCATCCCGGCGCTTGTAACCGCCGCCAGGACGCTCGTCGCGCCCACGGCCCTGCCCGCCGCCGTACGGCCGGCGCGGCCCGCGGTCGTCACGGCCCCGGTAACCGCCCTCGCGGTCGTCCCGGCGCGGCGCGCGCGGCCTGTCGTCACGACGGTCGTCACGGCGATCATCACGCCGGTCGTCACGGCGCTCATACCCACCGACGCGGCCACCACGGTCCCGGTCGTCGCGGCGCGGCCCACGAGGCCGCTCATCACGGCGATCATCACGGCGGAAACCGCCACGGTCGTCGTCACGACGGTACGAAGGCCGGTCATCCCGCCGGTCGTCAGGGCGCCGGTCGTCCCTGCGGTCATCACGACGATCGTCGCGGCGGTAGCCGCCACGGTCGTCATCGCGCCGGAACCCACCGCGGTCGTCGTCCCGGCGGAACCCACCGCGGTCATCACGGCGGTAGCCGCCACGGTCGTCATCGCGCCGGAACCCGGGCCGGTCATCGCGGTCCCGGTCACGACGGAACCCACCCTGGCGGTAGCCACCGTCACGGTCATCCCGCCGGGGCCCACGGGGGCGGTCATCACTCCGGTCGTCACGGCGGTCGTCACGGCGGTCGTCACGGCGGTCGTCACGACGATCATCACGGCGGTCGTCGCGGCGGAAACCGCCACGGTCATCACGCCGGTCGAACCCACCACCGGGCCGGCCACCGCGGTCGTCCCGACGCGCATACCCTCCAGGCCGTCCACCACGGTCATCGTCACGGCGCGGCCCGCGCGGCCGGTCATCACGGCGCTCACCGCGGCGGTCATCCGACCGGTCGTCGCGACGGTAACCACCGCGATCGTCGTCGCGGCGGTAGCCGCCACGGTCGTCGTCGCGCCGGTGGCCACCGCGGTCATCATCGCGGCGGAATCCACCGCGGTCGTCATCACGCCGCGGACGGTACGGGCGGTCGTCCCGCCCCTGCCGGGACCCGCCGCGATCACCGTCACGTCGCGGTCCGGACTCGCGGAAATCGCGCCGATCACCGCCGTCCCGGCGCCGCGGCTCCCGGTTCGGCCGATCGTCGGGGGAGTTGGTGGACATCGACATGACTCCTGTCTTGAGGTACTGCAGCCATTCTCGCGCATCGGCCTCGCCAACGCGTTTCAGCAAAAACAAAAGGACCCTTGGTCCCAGCATGAACGCTGGGACCAAGGGTCCTTCAAAGATTGTTCGGCGGCGTCCTACTCTCCCACAGAGTCCCCCCTGCAGTACCATCGGCGCTGAAAGGCTTAGCTTCCGGGTTCGGAATGTAACCGGGCGTTTCCCTAACGCAATGACCACCGAAACCCTATTGCCCATCCCGCAGAGCGGGAATTGGACAGGGCAGCGAACAAGCACACTGTTCAGTTAAGTGTGGCTCAACCGGCGCGACTGTTCGCAGCCTGGGAACCAACACAGTGGACGCGA
>NZ_MUNE01000768.1 GCF_002154605.1 Streptomyces milbemycinicus
ATGGGCCCCTCGGGCTCCGGCAAGTCCACGTTCCTGCAGTGCGCCGCCGGCCTCGACCGGCCGACCGCGGGCTCGGTCCGGCTCGGCGGTACGGAGATCACCGGCATGAGCGAGAACAAGCTCACCGCGCTGCGCCGCAGCCGCCTCGGCTTCGTCTTCCAGTCCTTCAACCTGCTGCCCTCGCTCACCGTCGAGCAGAACGTGGTGCTGCCGATGCGGCTCGCGGGCGCGCGCCCCGACCGCGCCCGGGCCCGGGCCGTGCTCGCCCAGGTGGGGCTGCACGAGCACGCCAGGCGCCTCCCGGGCCGGCTCTCCGGCGGGCAGCAGCAACGGGTGGCGATCGCCCGCGCGCTGGTCACCAGCCCCGACGTCGTCTTCGCCGACGAGCCGACCGGCGCCCTCGACACCGGCACCGCCGCCGAAGTGCTCGGACTGCTGCGGCAGGCCGTGGACGCGCTCGGCGCGACTGTCGTCATGGTCACGCACGACCCCGTGGCCGCGAGCTACGCCGACCGCGTGCTCTTCCTCGCCGACGGCTCCCTCGCCGACCGCATGACGCGCGCCTCCGCCCAGGAGATCGCCGCCCGGATGGCCGGGCTGACGGCCCGTACGGCCGCCGGCGCACCTGGTATGCCGATCCGTACGCCGCCGGGCACGCCGATCCGTACGGCGAGCGTGGCGGCCGGTGCGCCCTCGCACGGGGAGATCGTCCAATGAGGCTGCTGGGCAATGGGCTGGCCCGGGCCGCCGTCCGCTTCAAGCCCGCCGCCTTCGCGGGTACGTTCATCGCCCTGATGCTGGCCGCCGCGATCGTGTCGGCCTGCGGGATCCTGCTGGAGTCCGGGCTGCGGGCCACGGTGCCGCCCGGGCGCTACGCGAGCGCCCCGGTCGTGGTCGCCGCGGAGCAGCGGGTGGGGGACCGGGAGGAGTCGGAGCCCGCCCCCGACCGGGTCCGGCTGGACGCCTCGCTCGTCGCCACGGCCGCCCGTACGCAGGGCGTGGCTGCCGCCGCGCCCGACTGGAGCTTCCCGGTCCAGGGCGGCGACGCCGGCTGGACCGCCCACGGCTGGGGCTCGGCCTCCTTCACCGGGGTCGCGCTCGGCTCCGGCGCGGCTCCACGGAAGGGCGAGGTCGTACTGGATCCGGCCGCCGCCCGCGCGGCGCGCATACGCGTGGGCGGCAGCGTCACCCTGACCGCGGCCGACGGCGGTCACCGCTTCCGGGTCGCCGGCATCACCCGTACGGGCGGCGCTCAGGACGCCGGGCCCGCCGTCTGGTTCACCGACCGCCAGGCGGGGGCCCTGTCCGGCCACCCCGCCACCGTCGACGCCGTCCTCGTCCGCCCCGAGCCAGGCACCGCGCCCGGCGCCCTGGCGGCCGACCTCAAGCGCGCCCTCAAGGCGGTGCCCGCCGCCCGCGTGCACACCGGCGAGGGGCGCGGCGCCGCCCAGGAGCCCGGTCTCGACGGGGCCAAGGAGCTGCTGGAGGGCATCGGGGGCTCCTTCGGCGGCATCGCCACCATGGTCGCGATCTTCACCACCGCCGGTACCACCGCGCTCTCCATCGGCCAGCGCGGCCGCGAGATCGCACTGCTGCGCGCGGTCGGCGCCACCCCGCGGCAGATCCGCCGGTCCATCGCCACCGAGGCGCTGCTGGTCGCCCCGCTCGCGGGCGCGCTCGGCACGCTGCCCGGTATCGCGCTCGCCCACTGGTGGTTCGGAGAACTCCGGGACCGGGGCGCGATCCCGGCCGGGGTGGAGCTCGCGGTCTCCTGGATCCCGCTGGTCAGCGCGGTCGGCGCGGGGCTGGTCGCCGCGCTGTTCGCAGGACTGGCGGCCGCCCGCAGACCGGCGCGGATCAAGCCGGGCCAGGCGCTCGGTGAGGCGGCCGCCGAGCCGTTCCGCCCGGGGGTGATCCGGACGCTGCTGGGCGTCGCGGCCCTGGCCGGCGGCGGTGTGCTCACGGGCGTGGCGGCCGCGGCGTCAGGGGACGACGCGGCCAACGCCGCGCTGGGCGTGGTGATGCTGTTCATGCTGGCCGTCGGGCTGCTCGGCCCGTTCGTCGCCCGCGGCTGCGCCTGGCTGGTCGGCCTGCCGCTGCGGGCGGGCCGGGCCCCGGCCGCCCTGGCCGCGGCCAACGCCTGGGCCAACGCCCGCCGCCTGGCCTCGGCGATCACCCCGCTCGTACTCGCCATGGCCTTCGCCTCGACGCTCGTGTTCATGCACACCAGCGAGGCCCATGCGACGGACGGGCAGCGGCGCGCGGGCGTCGTCGCCGACCACGTCCTCTCCGCGCCCGGCGGTCTGCCCGCCGACGCCACGGCCCGCGCCGGGTCCGTCCGGGGAGTCGCGTCGGCGGTCGGGGTGCTGCGCACCGGCGTACTGGTGCCCAGGGGCTCGGGCGACGGTGCGTGGCTGGAGAACGCGTCGGCGCAGGGCGTCTCCGGGACCGGCCGCGACCTGGCGGCGGTCCAGGACCTCGACGTCCGTACGGGCAGCCTGGACGCGCTGGGCCGCGGCACGGTGGCCGTGGACGCGAGCCTCGCGTCCTCGGCGCATGTGAAGGTCGGCGACCGGCTCCGGCTGCACCTGCCGGACGGCACGGCGGTCGCGCCGAAGGTCGTCGCGACGTACGGGCGGGGGCTGGGCCTGGCGGCGGTCACACTGCCCCGCGCGGCGCTGGCCACCCATGTGACCTCGGCCTTCGACAGCCATGTGCTGGTACGGGACGACAAGGGCGCCGATCCGGCGGCCGTCGCGGCCGCGCTCCGCCCCCTCGGCGAGGTCACCGGACCCGGCGGCTATGCGGCGGCCCGGGACAAGGAGGGCGAGCTCAACGTCTGGGCCAACACCGTCATGGCCGCGGTCCTCGGCGGCTTCGCGGCCGTCGCCGCCGCCAACACGCTGGTGATGACCGTCCTGGACCGCCGCCGGGAGCTGGGCATGCTGCGGCTGATCGGGTCGACGCGGCGGCAGGTCCTGGGGATGGTGCGCTGGGAGGCGCTGCTGGTGGTGATCGCGGGGGTCGCGCTCGGCACGGCGATCGCGCTGGCGACGCTCGTGCCGATGGTGCGCGGCTTGACCGGCGAGGACCCGTATCTGCCGCCGCTGACGTACGGAGGGTTCGCGGGCGCCGCGGTGGCGCTGGGCCTGCTCGCGACGGGGCTGCCGGCCCGGGCGGTGCTCCGCCGCGGCCGGGCCGGCTGAGACGGGGGACGGCGAAGGCCGGAGACGGCGAAGGCCGGGGACGGCGAAGGCCGCGCCGGGGCCGTGTACGACGGCTCCGGCGCGGCCTTGTGCCGTGCTCGGGTCGGGCGGTTGCCGCTCGGATACGAGGCGGTCAGGCCGCCGTGGTGGTGCGCTTACGGGCCTGTTCGGCCGGGTCCTTCCGGAAGGCCCAGACCATCTTCGGCTCCATCGCGAACCGGAAGAGGCGCTGCACGGGCGGTGTGCACAGCAGCGTGATCACGGTCGCGGCGATGATGGTGACCACGATCTCGCCCAGCGGCTCATGCGTCCACGGGTTGGCGTCGTACCAGCCCCAGAAGCGGGAGCCCTTGGCGAGGAAGCCATGCAGCAGATACCCGTACAGGGTTCCGGCGCCCAGGGCGGTGAACCACATCCGGCGCCGCGGCACCCAGGCGAAGAAGCAGGCGACCAGCACCATCGAGCAGCCGAAGAGCGCGAGGGTCATCACGGGCCCGGTCCACGGCGCCGCGGCCAGCTCCTGGACGCTGTCGCGGCGGTAGAACCACGCCTTGTTCATCCGCGGGCCCGCCCAGTAGGCGAACACGAACGCGCAGGCCAACACCGGCAGGGCCAGGATCCGCGCCCGGCGCCCGCGCATCTTCTGGAAGTGCTCCGGCTTCATGTGCAGCCCGACCACGAAGAACGGCAGGAACTGCAGCACCCGCTGCAGATCGAGGTCGTCACCGATGTCGGGGGAGACCGAGGCGAGGGTTGCGATGGCCAGCGAGAGCGGGACGGGCCAGCGGATGATCTTCCAGATCGGGGTGGTCATCCGCCAGACGAACAGCGCGATCAGGAACCAGGTGAGGTACCAGGGGTCCAGCAGGCTGAAGTCGTAGGTGGGGTCGTCATCCGCCCAGCGCTTGAAGAAGGTGTACGCGATCTCGAAGATCAGATACGGCACGGCGATACCGGTGATGAGCCGCTTGAGCCGGTCGGGCCGCATGTCGAAGCTGCGCGAGAAGTAGCCCGAAATGAGGATGAACGCCGGCATGTGGAGCGTGTAGACGGTCATGTAGAGCGCTCTGGCGGTGCGGCTGTAGTCCGTCAGCGGCTCCCACGCGTGGCCCATGGCGACCAGGACGATCGCGAGGTACTTCGCGTTGTCGAAGAACGCGTCCCGCTGTTTGGGCTTGGACCCGGTCGGGGCGGTCGGCGGACCCGTCTGATGCCCTGCTGTGTCGCGGTGCGGTGTGGGGGGAGTGGGCTCCGCCTCCCGGGCCGGGGGGAGCGGGGCCCGCTGATAACCGTGCGGGCGCAGGGAGTTGGTCACAGGCCCTCCCACCAGGAACTGGGGGAGAGAACCCGGGACCACACTGCGCGCCGGGGAGTGATGGCAGTGTGGAACATCTAAGGCACGATAGCCCCGAAACCTCTATTGCGTAAAACCTCGTTCAGTTATTTGTTGTCTATCGCATGCATGGCAGACACATGCATCCGTGGAGGCTAAGTCGACAAAGTGATCCGAGTGGGCGGATGCGGTGGTGCAAGATGCCTGATCTGTCGGGTTTCATCCTACTTAAATGGTGACATATGCCCCGCAAGCGGCTCTGGCGGAATGTCTGATTCATTGGCGCTTTGTCGTTACGCGCGGGCTCACGGAAACGGGCTCACCGCGCATTTGGAATTTCCCGCCGGACTATGTGATCAAGTCCAATTCTGATCGTCGGGCAGGTCCTCGAATTGTGCGCGGCGTCACGAGGAGCGGGCTCGTCCGGGGCCGCATCGACGGGCCCCTCAGTGGGTAGATGAGCTGCGGGGCGACGGGCCCGCGGTTCCCGCCACGCGGCTCCAGTGTGGCGGGAGTTGATGGCACGATGGTGTTGCGGGGGTGTGCGAGGTCGCGTGCTTCCGGGCCGGCGAGATGCGTAGCGACCGAGGGTGTGTGATCAGGCGTGGTCATATCTGTGTCTTTGGTGGTGCTGGTGGGCATCATCCTTGTGCTGATGGTGCGCAACGGCAAGATCACCTGGGGGCCGGCCCTCGTGGCGGCGCTCTTCGGGTTCCTGCTCGCATCGTCCGACCTGGCGCCGAACATCCAGGACTTCCTCGACTCGGTGTCGCACTCGATCAGCGAAATCGACATCTGACCCGAAGGACCCCCGGGGCCCGTAGGACGGGTCCCGGACCCCGTAAAAGGCAGGTCCTGGGAAACACGTACGGCCCGGCGCCGGGAAAATCCCCGAGCAACCGGGCCGTGAGGCATGGAGCGGGCGACGGGAATCGAACCCGCGTAGCCAGTTTGGAAGACTGGGGCTCTACCATTGAGCTACGCCCGCCTGTGCCGCCGCCCCGCCGGATGTGTCCCGGGCGCGGCCGCCGAGCGTGATCGCTCGACCCGCGGCACGGGAAGCATCGTAGCGGGTCCGCACCACATCCCGCACACCCTTGCCCACCAGTCGAAAAAGCGGCAGCCGGGGCCTGCGCGGGCATGTACCCTACGTGTCGCACCGACGGGGTGTGGCGCAGCTTGGTAGCGCGTCCGCTTTGGGAGCGGAAGGTCGTCGGTTCGAATCCGGCCACCCCGACCACCATCACGTTTGTCATGAGCGCAAGATCGCATTGTGGGCCGCGTCATGCGTGCGGTTACTATGCAAGCTGCGCGTCTGTGACTTTCTCTGCCGGGCGCGATCCGCTGAAACGCACGACGGCAACGCAGCAGAACACCAAGAAGTCAGCCCCAAGGAGACCGAACCGTGAAGAGCGCCGTGGAGACCCTGAACCCGACCCGGGTTCGGCTCACTGTCGAGGTGCCCTTCGAGGAGCTCAAGCCCAGCCTCGACGCGGCGTACAAGAAGATCAACCAGCAGGTCACGGTGCCCGGCTTCCGGAAGGGCAAGATCCCGGCCCGGGTCATCGACCAGCGGTTCGGCCGCGGCGCCGTGCTGGAGGAGGCCGTCAACGACGCGCTCCCGAAGTTCTACACCGAGGCGGTCAACGAGGGTGAGCTGAACCCGCTCGGCCAGCCCGAGGTCGACATCACCGAGCTCAAGGACAACGAGCTGCTGGCCTTCACCGCCGAGGTGGACGTACGCCCGACGGTCGAGATCCCGGACTACTCCGGCATCGAGGTCACCGTCGACTCCGTCGAGGTCTCGGACGAGGACATCGACAAGGCCGTCGAACAGTTGCGCGACCGCTTCGCCACCACCAGTGCGGTCGAGCGCGCCGCCGCCGAGGGCGACATCGTGGTCGTCGACCTCGAGGCCAAGGTCGAGGGCGAGGTCCTCGAGGACGGCGTGGCCAACGGTGTCAACTACACGATCGGCTCCGGTGAGCTGCTCGAGGGCATCGACGAGGCGGT
>NZ_MUNE01000769.1:0-620 GCF_002154605.1 Streptomyces milbemycinicus
GCCACACACGCGGCGGCGATCAGCAGCACCAGACAGCCCCAGGCCGCCCCGTCGCCCAGCACCCCGTTCAGATCCAGCAGCGGCAGCGACGCCCCCACGACCCCCAGCACCGCGGCCCCCACGCGCAGCGCCCGCGCGGTCCGCCGCTTCCACACCCGGTCCGCGAGATACCACTCCGCGACCTGCAGCGCGCCGTCCTCAACCCACCGGTACAGCGCGTCAAGGCGCTCGGCGGGCTCGCCCCAGTCGCCGTGCGGGAAGGGCCGACCGAGCAGGTCCCCCTGCTTCTTCGCGCCCTCCTGCCGAGGAAGCCCCTCGGGTTGCATCTCCGGCTGACTCACCCGTGGCACTCCCTCTGCGCTGCATGTACTCGCTGCGTCTCTCTTGGCGCGCGGCTGATGCGCAACCACCTTACCTACCGCCGAACGGCTGGCCACACGGCCGAGATCGCAAGATAACCGCCCGTACGAGATGCGTCATCCGATAAAAGAGCCGTCCGCCACCTCACCCGAAAGGGTGCCAGGGGCGACCGGCGACGGTCTCACCCCAGCGACCGGTCGGCGACGTACGCCACATGCTCCTCGAACCGCTTCCGGGCATCCGGGGTCAGGCTGGCCAGC
>NZ_MUNE01000769.1:658-1130 GCF_002154605.1 Streptomyces milbemycinicus
GTCATGGGGCGGCTCTCCGTGTCCAGCCATGCGACGAGGCGCTGGACGGTGGCCCAGGTGTGTTCCATGGCGGGTGAAGGTACCGGGTCAGCCGCTCAAGGTGAGCAGCACTTCCTCGATCTCCTCGCCCCGTGCGTTCGCGAAACCGCGGTCCCTGCCGGTCACCACGAATCCGCACTTCTCCAGGACCCGGATGGAGCCGCCGTTGTCCGCCGCCGCCCGAGGAGCGCGAGGTCACGTACTGGATCGGGCGGCAGCACTGGGGCCGTGGAGCGGCTACCGCCGCGCTGCGAGAACTGCTCGCCGTCGTGCCGGAGCGGCCGCTGCACGCCCGGGCGGCGGCGGACAACGGCGGCTCCATCCGGGTCCTGGAGAAGTGCGGATTCGTGGTGACCGGCAGGGACCGCGGTTTCGCGAACGCACGGGGCGAGGAGATCGAGGAAGTGCTGCTCACCTTGAGCGGCTGACCCGG
>NZ_MUNE01000077.1:0-306 GCF_002154605.1 Streptomyces milbemycinicus
CCCCCCATCCCCCGGAGCCACCTCACGAGGCTTAGCAGGGACAGGCCAGGGAAACGCCTCTCACCTGCGGAAACGCCCAGCCTCATGCATCTATACACACGAGGTATACGCGTGGTGTAGAGTGCCGTGCATGTCAATCGGCCACACCCTGCTCGGACTTCTGGAGTCCGGCCCACGCCATGGCTACGACCTCAAGAGAGCCTTCGACGAGCGATTCGGGCACGACCGCCCGCTCCACTACGGACAGGTCTACTCGACCATGTCCCGCCTCCTGAAGAACGGCCTCGTCGAGGTCGACGGCATCGA
>NZ_MUNE01000077.1:339-9002 GCF_002154605.1 Streptomyces milbemycinicus
AGCCCGAGCCGTACCTCCAGTCCGTCCTCTACACCAAGGTCGTCCTCGCGCTGATGACCGGCCGGGACGCCGCGGACCTGCTCGATGTGCAGCGTGCCGAGCATCTGCGCCTGATGCGCGAGCTCACCCAGCGCAAGCGCACCGGCGACCTCAGCGATCAGCTCATCTGCGACCACGCCCTCTTCCACCTCGAGGCCGACCTGCGCTGGCTGGAGCTCACCGCCGCGCGCCTCGGCCAACTCGCCAAGGCGGTAACCCCATGACCCCCGCGGGCTCGCTCCTCATAGCCGAAGGGCTGCACAAGTCCTACGGGCCCACCCCCGCCCTGGACGGCGCGGACTTCTCCATCCACCCGGGTGAGGTCGTTGCCGTCATGGGCCCCTCGGGCTCCGGCAAGTCGACCCTGCTCCACTGCCTCGCCGGGATCGTCACCCCGGACTCGGGCACCGTCAACTACAGCGGACGGCAGCTGTCCGCGATGCCGGACTCCCGGCGCAGCGCGCTGCGCCGCGGCGAGTTCGGCTTCGTCTTCCAGTTCGGTCAGCTGGTCCCGGAGCTCAGCTGCGTGGAGAACGTCGCGCTGCCGCTGCGGCTGAACGGGGTACGGCGCAAGGAAGCCGAGAGCCGCGCGCTGGCCTGGCTGGAGCGGCTGGAGGTCGGCGACGTACGCGCCAAGCGCCCCGGCGAGGTCTCCGGCGGCCAGGGGCAGCGCGTCGCCGTGGCCCGCGCGCTGGTCAGCAACCCGCGTGTGCTGTTCGCCGACGAGCCGACCGGCGCCCTGGACTCGCTCAACGGCGAGCGGGTGATGGAGCTGCTGACCGAGGCCGCCCGGGAGACCAGCGCCGCCGTCGTCCTGGTCACCCACGAGGCGCGCGTCGCCGCGTACTCCGACCGCGAGGTCGTCGTACGGGACGGCAAGGCGCGGGACATGGCGGGCGTACGGTGAGCGGCACCGGCAATGTGACCCCGCTGCGGGGTACGGAGGAACGGGCGCGGGAGCACGCCCACGCGGCGGGCCAGGCGCCCCAGACGCCGCCCGCCCGCCCGGAGCCCCGCCAGCGGGTCGGCCCGGCCCGCTGGGCCGCCGATCTGGCGACGGGGGCGCGGTTCGCGGTCTCCGGCGGCCGGGAGAGCTGGACCAGGACGCTCCTGACGGCGGTCGGCGTCGGGCTCGGCGTGGCGCTGCTGCTGATCGCCGCCGCCGTCCCGCATATCGTCTCGGCGCGCGACGACCGCACCAGCGCCCGCTCCTACACGAACAGCTACTCGAGCGACGTCAAACCGGGCCCCGACACCGTGCGGCTCGGCTTTGGAAGCACCACCTACCGCGGCTCCGACATCACGGGCCTCCTGCTGGCGCCCGACGGCGACCGGCCGGCCCTGCCCCCGGGTGTCGACCGGATCCCCGCGACCGGCGAGATGGTGGTCTCCCCCGCCCTGAAGAAACTGCTCGCCGACGGTGACAACAAGCTGCTCAGGGAACGCCTCGACTACAAGATCGTCGACACCATCGGCGACGAGGGGCTGGCCGGACCGGCCGAGCTGTTCTACTACGCGGGCGTCGGCCCCGACGCCGTCGAGGACGTCAGCAGCCGTCTCGACCACTGGGGTGTCAACTCCCCGACCCAGGAGGAGCTGGACCCGGTCCTGCTGCTGCTGATCGTCGTGGGCTGTGTGGTGCTGCTGCTGCCCGTGGCCATCTTCATCGCCACCGCCGTACGCTTCGGCGGCGAGCGCCGCGACCGACGGCTCGCCGCGCTGCGCCTGGTGGGCGCCGACAGCCGGATGACGCGGCGGATCGCGGCCGGCGAGGCACTGGTCGGCTCCCTCCTCGGACTCGCGGTCGGCACCGGGATCTTCCTGCTGATCAGGCACTTCATCGGCGGGGTCGCGGTATTCGGCACCAGCATCTTCTCCTCCGACGTCCAGCCCTCGGCCGCCATCACCACGCTGATCATGGTCGCGGTGCCCACCTGCGCCGTCGTGGTCACCCAGATCGCTCTGCGCAGCATCGCCATCGAACCGCTCGGCGTCGTACGCAACACCGCGCCCAAACCGCGTCGCCTGTGGTGGCGGCTGCTGTTCCCCGTCCTCGGCCTCGCGCTGCTGCTGCCGCGCCTCAGCTCGGGAACGGGGAACAGCGGTGACGCCTCCGTCTACCAGATCGCGGCCGGTGCGGTGCTGATGCTCGTCGGCATCACCGCGCTGCTGCCGTGGCTGGTCGAAGCCGTCGTCAACCGCTTCGGCGGCGGCCCCGTCCCCTGGCAGCTCGCCACCCGGCGGCTCCAGCTCAGCAGCGGCGCCGCCTCGCGCGCGGTCAGCGGCATCACGGTCGCGGTGGCCGGCGCGATCGCGATCACCATGCTCTTCGCCGCCGCGGAGAGCGACAACACCACCTCCACCGGACAGGACCCGACCCGCGCCGATGTGGTGGCGTACATCCCGGTGGACACCGGCGCGCAGGCGCGGGACGCCATCGCGCAGTACACCGGCACCAAGGGCGTGCGCGACGCGCTCGGCGTCACCGAAGGAATGGTCAGCGACCCGAACAGCAAGGCCAAGGCCCCGGGCGACATCCCGGTCCAGAGCGTGATGGTCGGCGACTGCCGCACGCTGAAGGAGCTGGCGCGGATCGGCGACTGCCGCGACGGCGACGTCTTCGTCACCAAGCCCGCCGAGTTCGACGACAAGGACACCTACTTCACCCAACCGGGCGCGACGGTCAACCTCAGCTTCGACAAGGACTACAACCCCTCCCGCAGCAAGCCGCTGCTGTGGACCATCCCCAAGTCCACGCCCATCGTGGACCTCAAGAAGGACCCGCAGGGCAACGAGCACTCCGGCATCCTGGCCACCCCGGGCGCGCTGGACATCGCCGACCTGGACAAGCCCTCGGTGCAGATGATGCTCCGGCTCGACCCGAAGGTCCCGGACGCCATCGAGTACGCCCGCAACACGGCCGCCCGGCTCTCTTCCCAGTCGGACATCTACGAGCTGCGCGGCACCAAGCAGTCGGACGAGTTCCAGACCATCAAGCGCGGCCTGTTCATCGGCGCCTCGGCCACCCTGCTGCTGATCGGCGCGAGCATGATCGTCTCCATGCTGGAGCAGCTGCGTGAACGCAAGAAGCTCCTCTCGGTCCTGGTCGCCTTCGGCACCCGCCGCGCGACTCTCGGCTGGTCCGTCCTGTGGCAGACCGCGATCCCGGTGGTCCTGGGCCTGGCCCTGTCGGTCGCGGGCGGCATCGCCCTGGGGGCGATCCTGCTCAAGATGGTCGACATGCCGATCGCCGTCGACTGGGCGAGCGTCACCACGATGACCGGAATCGGCGCGGGCGTGATCCTGCTGGTGACCCTGGTCAGCATGGGGCCGCTGTGGCGCATGATGCGGCCGGAAGGGCTCCGTACGGAGTAGCGCACGATCGGCGCGCTTGTTGCCGCCGGGCCCTTCCCACCTGGGGAAAGGGCCCGGCGGTCGGGTGTTTCGGGGTTTATGCCACCCGTTGGAGTGAATCCCGTGGTACGGGACACATGCGGCTGGTCCGGCCTACGATGATTGCCTCGACACCAGCCACTGGGAGGCCCGCCATGTCTGCTGCCGCAGTCGAGCAGCCCGTTGACCCCGAGCCGCGCGAGCCGCTGACTTTGCTCGAGGAAGCCAACAAGCTCATGGAGCAGCTCCCGGGCTATCGAGTCGAGATCATCGGAGGCGTGCTCACCGTGACCCCCCCGCCTGATGCGTCGCATGCGGAGGTACTGACCGACCTCATGATCCCCTTCATCGCGGCGGGCCTCCACGGGCAGGAAACAAGGGTGGTCCAGGGGATTGGCCTGTGGCTGCCGAACGGGCCGGAGGACTATGCGATTCCGGACCTCTCGATCGTGGACGCCGACGTCAACGAGCACCACCGCGGGAACAACTGCTATGACCCCGAAGTGTTCCGCTTGGTCGTCGAAGTCACCTCGTCCAACCACAACAACGACCTGCGGAACAAGGTCGTCGCATACGCGCAGGCCATGATCCCGGTCTATGTGATCGTCAACCGGAAGCACGGCCGCGTACATCTGCTCACGGACCTCGCTGACAGCGGATACGACACGCACCGCATCTACGCACCGGGGGAGAAAATCACCCTCCCCGACTCGATCGGCGCCAAGGTCACCCTCGATGTGTCCGAGCTGTTGCAGGCGGGACGGCAAAAAGGCTGACCCGCTACCCCTTGACGATCCGCACCGGCAACACCCCCATCGCCTCCCGCAGCGCCCCCGCGAACGCCTCGAACTCCTCCTGCCGCGCCGCCCCCGCCCGCATCGCGAGCGCGATCCGGCGCGCGGGTGCCGGGTCCGCGAAGTAGCCGGTGGCCAGTTGGTCACTGCGCCCCGTCTCCACGCGCAGCGCCGTACGCGGCAGCAGCGTCACCCCGAGGCCGCCCGCGACCAGCTGCACCAGCGTGGAGAGCCCGGCGGCGCTCGTGGTCACCGGGGCACCCTCCGTACGGCCCGCCTCGCGGCAGATGTCCAGGGCCTGGTCGCGCAGGCAGTGGCCCTCGTCGAGCAGCAGCAGATCCAGCTCCTTCAGCGCCGCGCGAGGGATGTCGCTCCGCCCGCCGAGCCAGTGGTCCTGGGGCGTGACGAGCACGAAGTCCTCGTCGAACAGCGGTAGTTCGACCACCCCGGGGGCGGCCAGCGGGACCGCGAGCAGCAGCAGGTCGAGCCGGCCTTGGGCGAGCCCGTCCAGCAGGGAGGCGGTCTGCTCCTCGTGTACCTGGAGATCGAGCAGCGGATAGCGGCCGCGCACCAGCCGCAGCACGGTCGGCAGCAGATACGGCGCCACGGTCGGGATCACCCCGAGCCGCAGCACCCCGGTGAACGGCGCCCGCGCCGCCTCCGCCTCGTCCATCAGCGCGCCCACCGCCTCCAGCACCGTACGGGCGCGCGCCGCCAGCCGCTCCCCCGCCGGGCTGAGCAGCACCTTGCGCGTCGTACGCTCCAGGAGCTGCACCCCGAGCGCCTCCTCCAGCGCGGCGACGGCCCCCGACAGCGCGGGCTGGCTCATGCCGATGGCAGCGGCGGCATCGCGGAAGTGCAGCTGCTCGGCGACTGCGGCGAACGCCCTGAGCTGGGAGAGGCTGGGCTGACGTGGCTTGCCTCCGGGCGCGGTCGATGCGACCAACTGATAACCACCTCCGATCAACAGCACCCAGTCTAGCTATTTCACTGATCAATGCCTCGTGTGACAGGGTGGTCCAGTCCAACCCCGGGGAAACCACCACATAACGGTTTCCTCCGCTGCAAGCTGCAAGGAGAGCGCGTGCTCACTGTCGGTGACAAGTTCCCCACGTATGATCTGACCGCCTGCGTGTCGCTGGAGAGCGGCAAGGAGTTCGAGCAGATCAACCACAAGTCCTACGAGGGCAACTGGCGCGTGGTCTTCTTCTGGCCGAAGGACTTCACCTTCGTGTGCCCGACCGAGATCGCCGCGTTCGGCAAGCTGAACGACGAGTTCGCCGACCGCGACACGCAGATCCTCGGCGTCTCCGGCGACTCCGAGTTCGTCCACCACGCCTGGCGCAAGGACCACCCCGACCTGCGCGACCTGCCCTTCCCGATGCTGGCCGACTCCAAGCACGAGCTGATGCGGGACTGCGGCGTCGAGGGCGAGGACGGCTTCGCGCAGCGCGCCGTCTTCATCGTCGACCAGAACAACGAGATCCAGTTCACCATGGTGACCGCCGGTTCCGTGGGCCGTAACCCCAAGGAGGTCCTGCGGGTCCTCGACGCCCTGCAGACCGACGAGCTGTGCCCGTGCAACTGGAGCAAGGGCGAGGACACCCTGGACCCGGTCAAGCTCCTCTCGGGCGAGTGAGCTGACCGATATGGCACTCGACGACCTCAAGTCCGCCCTGCCGGACTACGCCAAGGACCTCAAGCTCAACCTGGGCTCGGTCATCGGCAACTCGAACCTGCCGCAGCAGCAGCTGTGGGGCACCGTGCTGGCCTGCGCGATCGCCTCGCGCTCGCCGCGCGTGCTGGCGGAGCTCGAGCCGGAGGCCAAGGCCAATCTGAGCCCTGAGGCCTACACCGCGGCCAAGTCGGCCGCCGCCATCATGGCGATGAACAACGTCTTCTACCGGACCCGGCACCTGCTGTCGGACCCGGAGTACGGCACCCTGCGCGCGGGTCTGCGGATGAACGTCATCGGCAACCCGGGCGTGGAGAAGACCGACTTCGAGCTCTGGTCGCTCGCGGTGTCCGCGATCAACGGCTGCGGCCAGTGCCTGGACTCGCATGAGCAGGTGCTCCGCAAGGCGGGCGTGGACCGGGAAACGGTCCAGGAAGCCTTCAAGATCGCCGCGGTGGTGCAGGCGGTCGGCACCACGCTCGACGCCGAGGCGACCCTGGCCGCGAACGGCTGACGGCACCCGGCCCAAGGCGCATACGGGGCGTTCCCACCGAACCGGTGGGGACGCCCCTCGCGCATACCCGTATGCCTCCGCCGGATGTCCGACCCCGGCGGTAGGGTCACGGGCCATGGCTGAAGACACCGACCACACCGCCCCGTTGGCCGAGGCGAGTCGGCTCCTGGCCCAGGTCGCCAATGACGCGGAGTACGTCGGCGCGGAGGACGAGGAGTGGGCGGACGACGCCCGTGCCGCCCGCGAGGCGTACACCCGCGCCCTGCGGATGGACCCCGAGAGCCTGGAGGCGGCCGTGGGGCTCGCCGTGCTGGCCGGTGCCGAGCTCCGCTGCCATATCGTCAACCATGTGGACGGGGCCTGGTGGGAAGAGGACTCGGGCCCTCTCACTGAGATACCGGCCGACGACGAGACCGGGCGCCGGCTCGTCGACGAGGCGATCCGCGCGGCCCGGCACGTCCTGTCCCTGGAGCCGGACAACAACCTCGCCGTCTACCTCGAAGCGCTGGCCCACGAATGCGGGGGCGCCCACGACGAGGCGCTGGCCGGCTATCTGCGGGCCGTGGAGCTCGACCCCTGGGACCATGTGGCCAAGGACCGCGCCCAGGCGCTCGACGACGCATACGACCCGCCGCGCCACGAGGGCCCGGACCCCAACCCGCACTCCCGGCACTTCTGGCTGCTGCGCGACAGCGTGTGGACCAGCAACTCCGGTGACGAGGAGGTGGCGTACTGGCGCCTCGGCGACCCGGCCGAGGTGCGGGACGCCATCGAGACGGTGGTGGCGGACAAGGCGCGGCACAACCCCGATC
The DNA here is from genome assembly GCF_002154605.1 of Streptomyces milbemycinicus. Classification (GTDB taxonomy): domain Bacteria; phylum Actinomycetota; class Actinomycetes; order Streptomycetales; family Streptomycetaceae; genus Streptomyces; species Streptomyces milbemycinicus. Next base: position 7,567 of record NZ_MUNE01000077.1, read on the forward strand.
TGCCGTCCGTACGGGACGGCGGCATCAGCCTGATCACCTACGCCCCGGGCCGGCCGCCGAGCACGGTCGACATCTACGAAGCGCTGCGCCCCACGCCCGCCGGGCCGCCGGTCGTGGACTGGACGGCCGTGGCCCTCGAAGAGCCGGCGCCCGGCCGGTGTCTGCCGACCGGACAGCCGGTGCGCGTCGGCGGCCGGGTGCGCTTCGACGGGGAGGGCGAACGCGCCGAAGAGTGAAGGCCGGCCGGGGCGCCCCGGTCAGGGCGCGCCGACCGGCGGTTCACACACCCTCGTCGTGCCGCGTCGGCGCGATCTCCGCGGCGGTGGAGCCGTGTGGCCCCTGTGTCGCGCGCAGCACGGCCTCCTTGTTGTACGTCCGTAGATAGCCGACGACCGTGTTGGCGACCGCCACCAGCGGTACGGCCACCACCGCGCCGCCGATCCCGCCGATCAGCGAGCCGGCCGCGACCGAGAGCACCACGGCCAGCGGATGCACCCGCACCGCCCGGCCCAGGATGAAGGGCTGGAGGATGTGGCCCTCGATCTGCTGCACCGCCAGCACCACCACGAGCACCATCGCCGCCGTCCATACGCCCTGGGTGACCAGCGCGACCACGACCGCCAGCGCGCCGGAGACGACGGCGCCGACGAGCGGGATGAAGGCGAAGAGGAAGATGAAGACGGCGAGCGGGACGGCCATTGGGACGTCGAGGAAGAAGATGCCGACGCCGATGAAGATGGCGTCGATCAACGCCACGATCACCGTGCCGCGCACATAGGCGGTGAGCGTGGTCCAGGCGCGCGGGCCGGCGCCCGCCACACCCTCGCGGGCCGGGGCCGGGACGAGCTTGAGGAACCAGGCCCAGATCTTCGGCCCGTCGTACAGCAGGAAGAGCGTGCTGAACATCGCCAGCAGGATGCCGGTCAGCACCTCCACGATGACCGTGACGCCTTCGAGCCCGGCGGAGGTGAGCTCTTCGGTGTTGGCGCCGATCGCGTCGCGCAGGTTGTTGGCGATCTGGTTGATCTGCTTCTCGGTCACGTGGAAGGGGCTGTTGAGCAGCCAGTCCCGCAGATCGTCGATGCCTGCCTGGACCTTGTTGGACAGGTCGTCGGCGTTCTCCATGACCTGCCAGACCACGAACCAGATGACCAGGCCCATGATGATGAAGCCGGAGATGAAGGTGATGGCGGTGGCCAGGCCGCGGGGGACGCCCCGGTTCCGCAGGCGGGTGACGGTCGGCTCCAGCATCGCGGTGATCAGCAGCGCGACGGTGAAGGAGAGCACCACCAGTTCGACGGCGCTGATGACGGTCATCAGCACATAGACCGTCCCCGCGAGCACCAGCAGCCGCCAGCCGACCTCGGCGGCGACCCGGACGCCCCAGGGGACGGCGGCGACGGGGTCGGGCCTGGCGGAGATGGTGGGGGCGTAGG
>NZ_MUNE01000770.1 GCF_002154605.1 Streptomyces milbemycinicus
CTGGCACCTCAAGGGCGGCCGCCGGTGCGCGGTACGAGCCGGCCGCCCTTGAGGTGCCAGCCGCCCTTCCACTTGTCCTGGTCCTCGTAGCCGCGTGGATAGCCCTGGCCGGGGCGGGTCTCGACGTTGTTGAACCAGACGTATTCGGTGCCTGACCGGTTGGTCCAGATCTGTTTGCAGGTGACCGAGCAGGTGTGGCAGCCGATGCACTTGTCGAGGTTCATGACCATGGCGACCTGGGCCATCACCCTGGGGCGGGACGGCTGGCGGCGGGGCATGTCAGTACTCCACGTTCTGGGACCGGCGCCGGATGACGGTGATCGCGTCGCGCTGGTTGCCGGTCGGTCCGTAGTAGTTGGGCGCGAAGGAGAGCTGGGCGTAGCCGCCGATGAGGTGGGTGGGCTTGATGAGCAGCTTGGTGAGGGCGTTGTGGGTGCCGCCGCGGCCGCCGGTGGTCTCGGATTTGGGCACGTTCACCAGGCGTTCCTGTACGTGGTACATGAACACGGTGCCTTCGGGCATGCGGTGGGAGACCACGGCGCGGGCGACGACGACGCCGTTGGCGTTGACGGCCTCGATCCAGTCGTTGTCGGCCACGCCGACGGCCTGGGCGTCGGGCACGCTGAGCCAGATGACGGGGCCGCCGCGGGCCAGGGTCTGCATGATCAGGTTTTCCTGGTACTCGGAGTGGATGGACCACTTGGAGTGCGGGGTGACATAGCGGACGGTGACCGAGCGGCCGGCGCCCCCGCTGTTGGTGCCGGGTGGCGGGGCCTCGCCGAGGGCGGCCATGTCCAGCGGGGGCCGGTAGACGGGCAGTTGCTCGCCGAGCTCGGCCATCCAGTCGTGGTCCAGGTAGAAGTGCTGGCGGCCGGTGAGGGTGTGCCAGGGCTTGCGGTGTTCGGTGTTGATGGTGAACGGCGCGTAGCGGCGGTCGGGGGCCTCCTTGCCCGACCATTCGAAGCTGGCGCCGACCTGCACCGGGCGGGTCTGGGTGTCGGAGAACACCACGCGGCGCTCGGCCACCGAGGCGCCCAGTTCGGTGAGGCCCGAGCCCGGGCCGCAGCGCTCCGCGAACTGCCGGAACCCTTCGGCGGCGAGGCGTCCGTTGGTGGTGCCGGAGAGGGCGAGGATCGCCTCGCACATCTTGGTGTCGGTGTCCAGCAGCGGCCGTCCCTTGGCGGCGCCCCGTACGGCGGTGCCGCAGCGGTCCGCGAGCCAGGCGGCCTCCGGCGTGGGGTCGACGCCCACGCCCTTGACCCGCATGCCCTGCCGTTCGGCGAGCGGTCCGAAGGCGGCGAGCTGGTCGGCGACGGCGGTGTAGTCGCGTTCGACGAGGGCGAAGTCCGGCAGGTTCCGGCCGGGTACGGCTCCGGTCACGGTGCCGGTCGCCGCGTCGCGCCAGTCCGGTACGGTGCCGCCGGGCTGGGCGGTCTCACCGGGGGTGTCGTGCATCAGGGCGCAGGCCACCAGGTCGTGGGCGGTCTCCAGGTGTCCGGCGGCGAGTTCGCTGAGTTTGCGGGCGAGGCCGTGGAAGATCTCGAAGTCGGTGCGGGCCTGCCAGGGCGGGATGATCGCCGGGGTGAAGGCGTGGACGTACGGGTGCATGTCCGTGCTGGACAGGTCGTGCTTCTCGTACCAGGTGGCGGCAGGCAGCACGAGGTCGGCGAAGAGCGTGGTGGAGGTCATCCGGAAGTCCAGCGCCAGCAGCAGGTCGAGCTTTCCGCGCGGCGCCGTATCACGCCAGGTGATATCCGCCGGGCGGTTGCCGGGCGGGGCCTCCTCTGCGGTGGCGTTGTCGCGGGCGCCGAGCAGATGGCGCAGGAAGTACTCGTTCCCCTTGGCCGAGGACCCGATGAGGTTGGCCCGCCAGACGGTCAGCACTCGGGGCCAGTTCTCCGGCGCGTCCGGGTCCTCGCAGGCGAAGTCCAGCCCGCCGGTGGCCAGTTGTCCGGCGATCCACTCCCCCGCCGGCTGTCCGCTCTCCTTGGCCCGGCGGCCCAGGTCGAGGGGGTTGGCGGCGAAGGTCGGGTACGAGGGCATCCAGCCAAGACGCATGGACTGGGCGACCAGATCCGCGGTGTGGCGGCCGGTGAACAGGCCGCGGCCGGTGGGGGACGCCAGCACGTCGGCGCCGTACCGCTCGTAGCGCCACTGGTCGGTGTGCAGATACCAGTACGGGGTGCCGGCCATCTGCCGGGAGGGCCGTACCCAGTCGGCGGCGGTGGCCAGCTGCTGCCAGCCGGTGAAGGGCCGCACCTTCTCCTGGCCCACGTAGTGCGCCCAGCCTCCGCCGTTGACGCCCTGGCAGCCGGTGAGGAGCAGCAGGGTGAGGAACGAGCGGTAGATGGTGTCGGAGTGGAACCAGTGGTTGGTGCCCGCGCCCATCACGATCATGCAGCGCCCATTGCTCTTCTCGGCGGTGCCCGCGAACTCGCGGGCCGCGCGGATCACGGCGGCGGCCGGTACGGAGGTGATGGCCTCCTGCCAGGCGGGGGTGCCGGGCACCGAGGCGTCGTCGTAGCCGGCCGGCCACTGTCCCGTAAGGCCGGGACGGCCCACCGCGTACTGGGCCATGAGCAGGTCGAAGACCGTGGTGACCAGCCGTCCGCCGAGCCGCCGTACGGGGACTGAGCGCCGTACGGTGGCACCGGGTGTATCGAAGCGGGGCAGCTCGACCTCGACCGTCTCGACGGTCCCGGCGGCCTGATGGAAGGTCAGCCGGGGGGTGATATCGCCCAGGTCCAGGTTCCAGCGGCCTTCGCCGCCCTTGCTCCACCGGTCGCCCAGGGTGCCGCCGGGGACGACCGGGCGGTCGGTTTCCGTGTCGTAGAGCACCGGCATCCAGCGCCGGGCCGCCTCGTCGGCGTGGGCGGCCAGGCCCGGGTCGGTCTCCGCCAGGTCGGCGGCGGTGAGGAACTTGCCGGGGACGCGGGGTCCGGACGGCTCGCGCGCCGGCCGTTCCACGAGCTCCACCAGGAAGGGCAGATCGGTGAAGCGCCTGACGTAGTCGGTGAAGTAGGGGACCTCCCGCTCGGCGAAGAACTCCTTGAGGATGACGTGGCCCATCGCCATGGCGACCGCGCCGTCGGTGCCGGGGTGGGGGTGCAGCCACTCGTCGGCGAACTTGGTGGCGTCCGCGTAGTCCGGGGAGACCACCACCACCTTCTGGCCCCGGTAGCGGGCCTCGGCCATCCAGTGGGCGTCGGGGGTGCGGGTGACGGGGACGTTGGAGCCCCACAGCATCAGATAGGCGGCGTCCCACCAGTCGCCGGACTCGGGGACGTCGGTCTGGTCGCCGAACACCTGGGGGGAGGCGATGGGCAGATCCGCGTACCAGTCGTAGAAGGAGATCATCGGCGCGCCGATCAGCGACATGAAGCGGGCGCCGACGGCGTGCGAGGCCATGGACATGGCGGGGATCGGGGAGAAGCCGGCGATCCGGTCCGGGCCGTATGCCTTCAGGGTGTGCACATGGGCGGCCGCCGCGATCTCCAGCGCCTCGTCCCAGGTGATGCGGACCAGTCCGCCCTTGCCGCGGGCCGACTGGTAGCGGTGGCGCTTGTCCGGGTCGCCGGTGATCTCCGCCCAGGCGGCCACCGGGTCCCCGAGCCGCGCCTTGGCCTCCCGGTAGAGCTCGACCAGTACGCCGCGGGCGTGCGGATAGCGCACCCGGGTGGGCGAGTAGGTGTACCAGGAGAAGGCGGCGCCGCGCGGGCAGCCGCGGGGCTCGTACTCCGGCCGGTCCGGGCCGACCGAGGGGTAGTCGGTCTGCTGGGTCTCCCAGGTGATCAGCCCGTCCTTGACGTACACCTTCCAGGAGCAGGAGCCGGTGCAGTTCACGCCGTGCGTGGAGCGCACCACCTTGTCGTGGGCCCAGCGCTCCCGGTACGGGGAGTCCTCCACCGTCTGGTCGGTCCGGTACACGGCCCGCAGGTCCCGGGTGGTCGGGGTGCGCCTGAGGGACGCCCCGGCCCGCAGGAGGCGCTCGGTCACCGCTGACGCGGCTGACTCGGCCTCCGATCGTGTTGTGCGACGCGCCACGGGCCAACAACTCCTCTGGGTGGGGGGCCAGGTCACCTGCCGCTTCCCCCGGCAGCGGACGTGACCTGCTTGGGCTCGCGCCACAGCATCGCTCGCGTATCAGCCACACCGTCTGACCGCTTTCGGCCATTTAGCATCACCTGAAACGTTTTTTTCTTGCACTTTGCAATGTTTGCCTCAGGCGTATGACTTGCCCACCAGGCAAAAGTTGATGGAAGTTGACGAGGTATCAAACTGGCCTGGTGATCGGTACGGCCTGGTCCTCCTCATCGCCCGGGCGGGGCCATACGGCGGGCGTTGCCATCTCTTGACCTCATTTTCTGGCCAATTCCTCGCCCGCCCAACGCGCCGAACATGACCATGGCCCATGCCCCAGAGGCAGTCCAGGCCATCACATGCCCCACGGCCACAAGTCGGTGCGGCCCCTCGGCGGTGCCCAGGGCGGCCGTGGACACGGCGTACATGCCCAGCGGAAAGACGATCGTCCACCACGTCGGCTCATAGGCCAGCGAGACCCGGTGCACCCCGTGCCGCCAGACCCCGGCGGCCAGCAGCACCGGCAGCAGACAGGTCATCCAGCCCCATATGACCAGGAGAAACCCCGCGACGACGTCCCCAGGGGGCGAGGCGTCGAGCCCCTGCGGGACGAGCCGGGCGCCGGCCAGCAGGCTGATCGCGCAGGCGCCCATCGTGATCCAGTACGGCGGCGACAGCTCCTGCGGCCGTACGCCGAGGCGCACCAGCCGGGCCGCCACCGCCACGGCCACCACGACATACAGCGCCAGCCCGAGGGCCCAGCCGGTCTCCTTCGCCGCCAGGGCCCGGTGGGGCTCCAGTGCGGCGCCGGCCAGCACCACGGACTGCAGGCCCACCACGCACAGAAACCAGCTGCCGTCGACATGCCGCAGCATGCCCCCGGGCCCGAGCGCGCGCACCACCCGCGCCGCGCGCCACATCAGCCCCAGCCATACGGGCCCGGCCACGGCCAGCAGAATCGCCGCGGCCGGGCCCGTATGGCTGGGGC
>NZ_MUNE01000771.1 GCF_002154605.1 Streptomyces milbemycinicus
CGTCCCGGGCCGGGCGGCCCCGCCCGCCGCGGTACCGGTGGTCATATGCCGGGCCCACGCGGGCAGGCGGGGCTGTCGCTGCGCGGGCACGTCCGCGCCGAGTCCCGGCAGGGTCCACGCCGGCACCAGCGGCTGCCCCGCACCCCAGGTCGCGCGGGCCAGGGCGATCCGCTTGGCCAGGTCGGCGGCGTCGCGCGGACGGTCCTCCGGGTCCTTGGCCAGCAGGTCGAGGATCACCCGCTCGAAGGGCTCGGGGATCTCGGGCCGGTGCCGGCGCGGCGGCTCGGGCGGGGTGTCGCGGTGGCCGACGAGCACCGCCCAGGCATCGTCGACGTCGAACGGCGGCGCGCCGGTGGCCATTTCGTACAGCGCACAGCCCAGGGAGTACAGATCGCTGCGGTGGTCGACGGCGCCACCCGCGATCTGCTCGGGCGACATGTAGTGCGGGGTGCCCATGGCGATACCGGTCCCGGTGAGCCGGGCCGTGAAGCCGATGTCATGGCCGAGCCGGGCGATACCGAAGTCGCAGATCTTCACTGAGCCGTCGGCCAGCCGCATGATGTTGGCCGGTTTGAGGTCCCGGTGGACGATGCCCTGGTCATGGGTGTACGCGAGGGCGACGGCGAGCTGGCCGGCCATGTCCAGGACGTCGGGGACCGGCAGCGGACGCTGCTCGTTGTCCTCCAGCAGCTGGCTGAGGTTGCGCCCCTCCAGCAGCTCCATCACCAGATACAGGACGCCCTCGTGCTCCCCGAAGTCATGCACCACGGTCACCCCGCGGTGCTGCAGCGAGGCCGCGACCCGCGCCTCGCGGCGGAACCGCTCGCGCAGCACGTCCGTGAAGGACGGGTCCCGCTGCTGTCCCATGGGCTTGAGGCACTTGACGGCGACGCGCCGCCCCAGCGACTCGTCGAGCGCCCGCCACACCTCGCCCATTCCCCCGCGCCCGATCAGATCGAGCAGCCGGTAACGGCCCTGGATCAGCCTGGTGTCCGCCATGGTCCCCCTGCCTCCGGCGGGAGTGCCTCCCGCCGCCCCCGTCGAAGCCGACGGCTCGTCATGGAGCCCTCGACGCATCCCCGTTGTCCAGTATGGCGGCGTTTTGGCGCAACTTGTAGACCGAGGGACGAGTGCCGGGACCCAGCCGTTCGACGACCCGCAGGAGGTGTTTGGGCGGCAGCTGCCAGCGGAGGGTGGGCGGGATACGGCGCAGCACCCGGCCGGCCGCCCGCAGACGGCGGGTGACGACGGCGGGGGCGGGCGCCGGGCGGCCGTACAAACTCGTGGGCGTACGGGGGCAGGCTCGCATAGGCGAATGCGGCGACGCGCCCCCAGATCAACGCACGCGCCGGAACAAGCAGGGGATGAATGGGCGGCCTCGCGGTTCTCGTCCACTTAGGCGTCCGCCTGGGCGGCGGTCAGCGGAAAGCCGGAGCGGCGAACCACCTGGAGACAGGAGTCGATCTCGGCGCAGTGCACCCACAGCAGCAGATCCGGGGCCACTGGTCCCGAGCCGGACGCTTTCCGGGACAAGGCCGCCGAAGTGGCCGGCGCGCAACAGCGTGGCGACCTCGCCCCGGAAATCTCGCCAGAATTCCTCAAGGAACTTGGCAAAGTTGCTTGAGGAATTCTAAGGTGGGGTCATGGACACGAACCCCCGGCCGCGGCAGTCCGCTGCGACCGCGCAGCGCCTCCACGACGCGATCAAGCGTCTGCGCGCCCGCCTGCGCGCGGAATCGGGGCAGCATGCGACCGGCCTGACCGCCACGCAACTCGCCGTGCTGGCGAGCGTGGTGCGGGAGGGCCCGGTCACCGCGGCCCGGCTCGCCTCGCTGGAGCACGTCAGCGCGCAGGCCATCGCGCAGAGCCTGGCGGTGCTCAGAGCCGCCGGTCTCGTCCACAGCGAGCCCGACCCGCAGGACGGCCGTAAGAAACTGATCAGCGCCGATCGCTCGGCGACCGAGATGGTCGACAAGCTCCTCACCGGCCGCGCCACCTTCCTGACGCTGGCCATCGACCATGTCGTCGCCCCGGACGAACGCGAGGACATGGAGAAAGCCATTGAGCTCCTGGAGCGTCTCGCCGATGTCGACCTGAGCGACCGCGGCATATGAGATCCGCCGTCGGCCGGAGCGACACCGCAGGGCCGGACCTCTCGCGCCGGCCCTTCGCATGGACGTTCACCACCCCGCTCTACGTGGGTTCCAGCCTCAACCCGATCAACAGCTCGATCATCGCGACCGCCCTGGTGCCCATCGCCACCGAACTACACATCTCGGTGGGCGCCACCGCCGTACCCCGATGGGCGCCGTCTCCGCGCTGCTCTCGCACCCGCTCGCCAGCCGCAACCTGGTGCGCGGACCGCTGCTCGCCGCGGCTGTGAGCATGCTGCTCGGCACCGTCGGCATCCTGCTGCTCACCTCGCACAGCCCAGCGATCGCCGTCGTGCTGGTCTCCCTGGTCTTCGGCGTCACCTCCTCCGCCACCACGGTCGGCAACCAGACCGCCCTCTACCTCGCGGCGCCACCCGACCAGATCGGCACCGCCTCCGGGCTGTTCCGGACCTTCGGATACCTCGGAACCATCACCTCCGCCGTGATCGGCAGCATCGTCCTCCGCGACGGGGCGAGCGACCACGGCCTGCACACCCTCGGATTCGTGCTGGTCGCGGCCGGCCTCGCGGTCCTCCTGCTGACCGTCCTCGACCGTCGGCTGATGCACCGGACCCCGGGCAAAGTAGCCGACAGCTCCGAGAACACCGATGCCCCCATGAACACAGCAACCATGAACGCAGCACCCATGAACACAGCAACCATGAAC
>NZ_MUNE01000772.1 GCF_002154605.1 Streptomyces milbemycinicus
TACTTCGACTCCGGTGGCGGCAACTTCCCCGGCGTGGGCGCGTTCTACCAGGTCTCGCGCGAGGGCACGGCCCGGTCCGTCCAGTCGTTCTACGGCAGTGGGCTCGGGCCCGAGGTCGCCGCGGCCAGTCCGCGGCGGGACAGGCTCGCCGTGCCCTGGTACCAGCACCTCAGCGCCTGCGAGGAATACTCCGACGTCGCGCTCGTCGACCAGCGCAGCGGGCGCGTGGACCGGCTGGACCTGCCCTCCCGCAGCGGCAACCTCTGGATGGTCTCGGCCTGGTTCGACCGCGACGGCCAGGCGTACGCGGCCTTCCGGTCGGAGCCCGGCTGCGGCGATGACGACCAGTACGCGTCGGACGGGCAGCGGATTCGCCGCTGGGGCGAGACGCGCGTCTACCGCGCCACGAACATCCGGTGGGTCGAGACCCGGGAGAAGCGGCCCGTCCTGGCGCGCGACGTCCATGCCTCGGGGAAGACGGCGACCGTGCTCGGCACCCCGGCGGTCGAGGTGTCGGGCGGGTACCACACGGGGGCACTGGTCGCGCAGAACGCCGCGAACGGAGAGGTCGAAGTGGCGCGCGGGGTACACGCCTTCGGGTGGCGGCCACCGTCCTCGTGACCCGGGCGGGTGGGGC
>NZ_MUNE01000773.1 GCF_002154605.1 Streptomyces milbemycinicus
GGTCCCCTCTTCCTGCCGCCCTCCGCTTCCCCGGTCCCCCCTGCACACTCCTCCCGAACGGACCTCTTCCATGCGCAACCGTCCCCGCGCCGCCGTGGGTGCCCTGTCCCTGCCCCTCGCCCTGTCCCTGACCCTGGCCGGCTGCTCGGTCGACGACTCCGCCGGCACCGACAAGCCCAAGGCCAAGTCGTCGGCCGCCATCCGCCTCGAACCGCTGGACCGCGAGCTGGCCGCCGAGGTGCCCGCGCAGTACAAGAACAAGACCCTGATCATGGGCGTCAGCGAGTACGCGCCGTACAACACCTTCGGCTCGGACGGGCGCGTGACGGGTCTGGTGCCCGACCTGGCCGCGCAGCTCTCCGCCATACTGGGGGTGAAGATCAAGGTGGAGAAGACCACCTTCGACGCGATCATTCCCGGTCTGAAGTCCGGCCGCATCCAGCTCAGCGCGCCCGCCGGCGACTTCGTCGAGCGTCAGGAGCAGGTGGACTTCGCCGACTTCGCGAAGAGCAGCGTGACGCTGATGGTGAACAAGTCGGCCTCCTTCCAGCCCAAGACCGGGCTGGAGGTCTGCGGGCGCAAGGTCGGCGTCGAGAAGGGCGCGGGCACCCAGAACGTCGTCGCCGCGCTCACCGAGCGGTGCGCCGCGAAGGGCAAGCCGGCCGTCGACGAGCAGGTCTTCCCCGACCTGTCCGGCGCCGCCCTCGCGCTGCAGAGCAAGCGCATCGAGGCGGTGGCCGCGCCGAGTGCGGCCAACACCTCCGCCAGCAGCGGCTCGAACGGCCGCTTCCAGACGCTGGAGCTCAAGGACATCCTCGATCTGCCCGCCTCGACGGCGATCTACGGCATCGAGGCCAAGAAGGGCTCCGGGCTCGCCCCCGTGATCACCAAGGCGCTGCGGGAGATGTACGAATCGGGCACCTACGGCAAGCTGTTCGGCCTGTGGCGTCTCCCGCTGTCCACGGTGTCGAAGTCCCAGCTCGCCGTGAACGGCTCGAAGCAGTCCCAGACCAAGTGACCGGTTCCATGACACACACCACCGACACCACTGACACCACCGACACCGCCCCCCTGGAGCACCTGGCCGACCCGGGGGTGTGGCGGCGCACCCTCGGCGTCCCCCTGCGCGACGGCGCGGTGCTGGCCGCGGACCTGTACTCCCATGCCGCACGGCCGGAGCCTCGCCCGGTGATCCTGGAGCGCACCCCGTACGGCCGGCGCCAGATCCGCGGCTCGGACCAGAACCGCCACGACGAGCCGCTGCCGACGCCGGAGGAGACCTCCGCGTACTTCGTGCGCGCCGGGTATCACGTCGTGCGGCAGGACTGCCGCGGCCGGGGCGACTCGCAGGGCACCTTTGTGAAGTACCTGGGCGAGGGGCCCGACGGAGCGGACACCATCGAGTGGATCGCGGCCCAGCCCTGGTGCGACGGCCGGGTGGCGATGATGGGGGTCTCCTACTCGGCACACGCCCAGTCGGCGGCCGCGGCCGAGTCCCCCGGTCACCTGGCCGCGATGTTCATGGACTCCGGCGGCTTCGCGAGCGCGTACGAGGCGGGCATGCGGATGGGCGGGGCGTTCGAGCTCAAGCAGGTCACCTGGGCGTTCCGGCACGGCGAGGAGAGCCCCGAGGCCGCCCGCGACCCGCTGGTGCGCAAGGCGTTCGAGGGCACCGACCTGCGGGACTGGTTCACCGTCCTGCCGTGGCGGCCGGGCGTCTCACCGCTGCGCCAGGTCGGCCCGTACGAGGACTATCTGCTCGATCAGTGGCGCAACGACTCCTTCGGGGCGTACTGGCGGCAGCCGGCGATCTACGGGCGCGGCCACTACGACCGCTTCCCCGATGTCCCCACGCTGCACATGTCCAGCTGGTACGACCCGTACGTGCGCTCGACCATCGAGAACTTCACGGCGATGGGCCGTCTGAAGGACTCGCCCGCGTATCTGGTGATGGGGCCCTGGACGCACGGCCACCGTTGCGTCACATACGCCGGCGATGTGGACTTCGGACCCGCGGCCACGCTCAGCGACAACCTCGACGCCTCGTATCTGTCCTTCCGGCGGCGCTGGTTCGACGCGGTGCTCCGGCATGACGGCGATCCGGAGTCCATTCCGCGGGTCCGGTACTTCCTCATGGGCGGCGGGGACGGCCGCCGGGACGAGGCCGGCCGGATGCGGCACGGCGGCCAGTGGCGGACCGACACGCGGTGGCCGCCCTCGGGGGCGCGCGAGACGGCGTTCTACTGCCACACCTCGGGCGAGCTGAGCGAGCGGCCGCCGGCCGAGCGGCAGGCATGGGTGGAGTACGACTTCGACCCGGCGGATCCGGTGCCGACCCTGGGCGGGCAGGTGACCTCGGGCGAGCCGGTCATGGTCGGGGGCGCCTTCGACCAGGTGCCGGACGCCCGGTTCTACGGGGCGCGGGAGCCGTATCTGCCGCTGAACGCCCGGCCCGATGTGATCTCGCTGGTCACCCCGCCGCTGGCGGAGCCGCTGGTGGTGGCGGGGCCGGTCACGGCCCGGCTGTTCATCTCCTCGACCGCTGTGGACACCGACTTCACCGTGAAGCTGGTCGATGTGCACCCGCCCAACGACGACTATCCGCACGGTTTCGCCATGAACCTGACCGAGGGCATCTTCCGGTGCCGCTTCCACAAGTCGTTCGAGCACCCGGAGCCGCTGGTGCCGGGCGAGATCTACGAGATCGAGATCGCGGCACCGGACACGGCGAACCGCTTCGAGGCAGGGCACCGGCTGCGGATCGACATCTCCTCCAGTGACTTCCCCCGCTTCGACGTCAACTCGGGCACCGGCGATCCCGAGGCGGTGACCCGCCGCAAGGTGATCGCCACCAACCGGATCCACATGGACGCCGAGCACCCCTCCGCCGTGCTGCTGTGGACCCGGCCCGACCAGCCCGGCCAGGCCGACGACAGCGCCTGAGGACCCGGCGAGCGGTCACCGCATGGCGGTCACCGCATGGCGGTCACCGCATGATGGTCGCCAGCACATCCTGCCCCAGCCTGAGCAGGGTGCTGGTGGCCAGCCGGTGGTAGACGTACCTGCCTTCCCGTTCCGATTCGATCAGCCCGGCCTCCCTGAGCTGCCTCAGGGTGCGGGAGACCTGTGTGTCGTCGAGGCCGAGCCGCTTGGCCAGCTCGGAGGTGGTGATCGGCTCCCCCAGCAGATGGCGGCACAGCTCCATCCGGCCCGGAGAGGCCAGCACGGAGAGCCGGGCGTGCAGCTGCCGCAGCGTGAGCTGCTCGGGCGCCCGGACCTCCGGTGCCGCGAACTGCAGCACCACCGGGTAGGACCGCTCGTCCTTGATGGTCAGATGCGGCCACACATGCACCGAGGGCAGCAGGAACAACTGCCTGGGCCCGATCCCGATCTCCGCGATCGCCAGCTTGTCGTAGCGGACGTGTGAGCCGTCCCCCGCGACGACCGCGGTCGGGCTGAGCCCTGCCAGCACCTCGGCCAGACCCTTGCGGGTCACCTCGGTACGGAACCGCACGACGGCCGCCTCCAGCCGGTCGTGCACCGCGCGCCACTCGGCCGCGAAGAACGCTCCCCCGCAGCGGTCCAGGAAGTCGATCAGTCGGGCTCGCACGTCCTCCGGCGAGGCCATCAGGTCGTGCGCCAGTGCCCCGCGCCGGAAGGATCGGCGCTCGCACTGCGTGACATAGCAGCGGGCGGCCTCTTTGTCGTCCAGCAGGAGGCGCGCCGGGGGAACGGCCTCGCGGAAGCCGAGAACCCCCTGGGCACACAGATCGACGAACTCGTCCAGGGGCAGCTTCTCCAGGTGCCGCAGCTCCTCTTCGAAGGTCTGGTCCAGCGGCAGCGCCAGAGGGAACAGCAGCCGGCATCGAAGACGCGCCCACAGCGGCGACAGCGCGCTCATCTCGTTGGCCAGAGAGTCGTCGAAAGTCGTTCCGAGCTGACGGGTCCAGCGCTGGGCCTCCGGATGGTGGTCCGGTTCGGCCAGGATGTGCAGCACGGACATCAGCTCGGCCAACGCGGAGCGGCCGACGTGCACGTCG
>NZ_MUNE01000774.1 GCF_002154605.1 Streptomyces milbemycinicus
GTCCCTTACTTCGCAGCCGCGTCGATGCTGGTGATCTTCAGCGCGGTGTGCAGCTGACGGTGGCCGATCCGCTTGCGGTAGCCGGTCTTGTTCTTGTACTTCAGGATGTCGATCTTGGCGCCCTTGTGGTGGTCCACGACCTCGGCCTGAACCTTCACCCCGGCCAGCACCCACGGGTCGCTGGTCACGGCGTCGCCGTCGACAACGAGCAGAGTCGAGAGCTCGACAGTGTCGCCGACCTTGCTGCTGGACAGACGGTCGACCTCAATGACGTCGCCCACGGACACCTTCTGCTGGCGGCCGCCGGTGCGCACGATTGCGTACACGCGGTTCTCACTCTCTCGCTAGTAATCGGGACCTCTGATGCCAGCCGCTCCCCACCGACCCGCACGGTCCGTGGTTCACCGATCGCCTCGCAGCGCCACGCGTCTCCACGTGGGAATGCCCAGACAACGGCGAGCGGCCTCTCCCGACAGAGCGGGAGGGATTTGCTCAGGGGGTTGGCGTACAAACGCCGACGGTCAAGGTTACGGGGCCGGGACCAGGGGGTCAAACCGGGGCCGGGGC
>NZ_MUNE01000775.1:0-4103 GCF_002154605.1 Streptomyces milbemycinicus
GTGTCCGCCCCGCCCCGGCCGTCGTCGGAGACCTGCAGCATCACCCGGTCCTCGGAGCGCCACACATCCACGGCGGCCGTCCGGGCGCCGCTGTGCTTGCTGATGTTCTGCAGCAGCTCGGAGACGGTGAAGTAGGCGATGCCCTCGATGGCGGCTGCCGGCCGCTCCGGCAGGTCCACCGTCACCGTCACGGGCACGGTGCAGCGGGCGGCCAGAGCGGACAGGGACGGGCCCAGGCCCCGGTCGGTGAGGATCGCCGGGTGGATGCCGCGCGCGAGGTCGCGCAGCTCCTGGAGGGCCAGCTTCACCTCGCCGTGCGCCTCGTCGACCATCCGCGCCGCCGCCTCCGGGTCCTCCTGAAGCTTCTCCTTCGCCAGGCCCAGGTCCATGGCGAGGGCGACCAGCCGGGCCTGTGCCCCGTCGTGCAGATCGCGCTCGATACGGCGCAGATCGGCCGCGGCCGTGTCGACCACCGTGCCCCGGTCCGACTCCAGCTCCCACACCCGCTCCGCGAGCCGCGAGGGGCCCAACAGCCCGGACACCAGCAGCCGGTCGACGGAGGTCAGCCCCCGTATCACGAACGGCGTCCCCACCAGCAGCAGCGCCCCGGCGACGCTGGTTACGGCTATCTCGAACGGGGTGTCGAGGAAGAAGCCGCGGCCGTCGACTTCGAAGAGCTCTATGCCCTGCTGGTCGCTGTAGGTGGGGAGGACCCACTGCCACAGCGGATAGCTCACCAAGACCCAGGCGTTCACCCACAGCGCCAGCGACACAGCGAAGGCGAAGATCGCCCACGGGAGGTGGATCACCGAGTAGAGGACATGGCGCCAAGAGGTGCCGCTCTTGAGCAGCGCGCCCACCCATGCGAACGGACCCGACTTGCGCGACCCGCGGGTCACCGCCCGCACCGGCTCGGGATCGGCGACCTCCAGCCGCAGCAGCCCGCGCGCTCTGGCCCGCTCCACGGCCCCGAGCGCCCGGCAGCCCGCCAGGGCGACCCCGAGCACCGGTATGCCGAGGAAGGTGACCAGGAGTCCGAAGCCGAGCGCGAGCATCGTGACCGCGTAGCAGAAGGTGAGCAGGGCCATCGGGAGGCTGAGCATCAGATACAGGAACTCGCGCCAGACACGGGCCTTGAAGGGTGCACGCAGCGCCGCGGGCACCAGAGAGCCGCGGGGCTCGGCTTCCGGCCCGTACGGTTCGTATGCGGTGGCCATCTCTCGTCCGTCCTCCGAAGGGTGGGGCATGGTGCCCGTGCTGCGGTGCGTACATCCAGGCTCCCGGAGCGCGCCCATTCGGGCCATGGAGCAGGTAGGCGTCTTGACCGTGGGGCTAGCCCTACCGTCGGGGTAGCCCTGGGCATAACCGTCGGGGTAGCCCTGGCCATAACACCGGACCGGCCCTCTAGACCCGCGCGGCCCCGCGGTCGCGCCACGGCAGCTCGGCGGTCACGGCCGTCGGGCCGCCCACCGGCGAATCCACCGTGAACAGGCCGTCGACCGACCCGAGCCGTTCCGCGAGCCCGGCCAGACCGCTGCCCCTGTCCGTGCTCGCGCCGCCGTGCCCGTCGTCCCGCACATGGATCAGCAGCCGCCCGTCCGACCGCCACACCTCGACGGCGGCCGTCCGGGCGCCGCTGTGCTTGCTGATGTTCTGCAGCAGCTCGGAGACGGTGAAGTAGGCGATGCCCTCGATGGCGGGCGCGGGCCGCTCCGGCAGGTCCACGGCGACCTCCACCGGCACCGTGCAGCGCGCCGCGACCGACGACAGCGCCGCGTCCAGGCCCCGGTCGGTCAGCACCGCCGGGTGGATGCCCCGGGCGAGGTCGCGCAGCTCCTGGAGGGCCAGCTTCACCTCGCCGTGCGCCTCGTCGACCATCGCGGCCGCCGCCCCCGGGTCCTCCAGCACCTTCTCCTTCGCCAGGCCAAGACCCATGGCGAGGGCGACCAGCCGGGCCTGTGCCCCGTCGTGCAGATCACGCTCGATACGGCGCAGATCGGCCGCGGCCGTGTCGACCACCGTGCCCCGGTCCGACTCCAGCTCCGCGATCCGCCGCTCCAGCTCGTCGGAGGGGGACAGCAGCCCGCGCACCATCGCCCGGTCGGCGTTGGTCAGGCCCCGCGCGATCCAGGGCAGCACGGGCCAGGCGAGGAAGAGGGAGAGCAGGGTGACGCAGAAGGTGACCACCGCCCAGGGCAGCCGCATGAAGGAGTACAGCGTGGTCCGCCAGCCCACCGGGTCCCGCAGCCGCGCCCACAGCCAGGAGAAGAAGCCGCCGTCCGCGTGGTGCCGCAGCCGGCTCGGCTCGTCGACGCGCACCAAGAGCAGGGCGCGGGCGCGACGCCGCTCGAACGCGCCGTACAGCCGGCTGCCGCGCAGCCCCAGAGCCAGCAGCGGCAGCCCCACCACGGTGATCGCCAGCCCCAGGCCCATGACGAGCCACACCAGGGAGTAGACGAAGCCGAGGATGCCCATGGGCAGATTGGCGAGGAGGTGGGCGATCTCCTTCCAGGTCTGCGCGGGAAAGCCGAAGGCGGGCGGCCGGGGCAGCCGCGCGTGGCCCTGGTCGCCCTGGACACCCTCGTTGGTTGAACTCACGGTCATACGGCCAAGATTGCCCGGCCCGCCCCCGCCCCGCCATGGGGTACGTCGCCGTGCCCGGGTAGGGGTAACCCCACCGCATCTCGGACCGGCGGCTCACCTGGACGGCTCCAGGGCCTACACTCCCGTGCGTACGTAGCGTCGAACATACGACATCGGCGAACATCAGGCGGGACAGGGAGCGAGGGGCGGACGTGCCGGAGGCGACGACCGTGCACACCACAGCCGTGCCGCTCGCGGCCGACTACTTCCAGGGCTATTCGGTGGTCGGCCTGCTCGCGGTGGTCGGCGTGCTCTTCGTCGCCGTGGCCTTCGGGGCCGGGCGGCTGCTGCGGCCCGTGGTGCCCACCCCGGAGAAGCTGCTGACATACGAGTGCGGTGTCGACCCCGTCGGCGAGGGCTGGGCGCACACCCAGGTCCGCTACTACGTCTACGCTTTCTTGTATGTGATTTTCGCGGTGGACTCGATCTTCCTCTTCCCTTGGGCGACGGTGTTCGCCGCACCGGGCTATGGCGGAACGACGCTGGTGGAGATGTTCATCTTCCTCGGCTTCCTCGCCGTGGGCCTGCTGTACGCCTGGAAGAAGGGCGTCCTGGAATGGACGTGACACCGAACCCCGCCCCCACACCGGCATCCACACCTGTGGATCTTCCGGAGCCGCGCCGCCTCGGGACGCTCGCCAGACTGGCGCCCGAGCCGATGAAGGTGGTCCTGAACTGGGGCCGCCGCTACAGCCTGTGGGTCTTCAACTTCGGGCTGGCCTGCTGCGCCATCGAGTTCATCGCGGCGTCGATGGCCCGCCACGACTTCATCAGGCTCGGCGTGATCCCCTTCGCTCCCGGGCCGCGCCAGGCCGACCTCATGGTCGTGTCCGGCACGGTGACGGACAAGATGGCGCCCGCGGTGAAGCGGCTCTACGAGCAGATGCCCGAGCCCAAATACGTCATCTCCTTCGGGGCCTGCTCGAACTGCGGCGGGCCGTACTGGGACTCGTACGCGGTCACCAAGGGCGTCGACCAGATCATCCCCGTCGATGTGTATGTGCCGGGCTGCCCGCCCCGCCCGGAGGCGCTGCTGCAGGGGATCCTGAAGCTCCAGGAGAAGATCGCGCGCGAATCGCTGGGCGAGCGGTACGGGCGCGATGGCGGGGCCTCTCGGCCGTCCGCTACAGCCCTGCGCAGCGGCCTGGTCGCGCCACCCGCCCCGTCCTCAGGACCGGACGCGGGGGAGGGCACGCCGTGACCGCGCCCGACGACCGGAACCAGCCCGTCGAGGCCGCCGCCGCGCCTGCTGCCGCCGAGGCCGCGCAGCCGACGGTCGGCTGGCTGCCGCGGCCGGCGACCGAGCTGTTCGGCGAAGGCGCGACGGCGGAGGAGTCGTACGGGCTGCTCACCGTCGACGTCCCCGCCGACGCGTGGATCCCCGCGCTGGAGACCGCCCGCGACGCGCTGGGCTGCACCTACTTCGACTGGCTGAGCGCGGTCGACGAGCCCGGCGCGGG
>NZ_MUNE01000775.1:4233-4433 GCF_002154605.1 Streptomyces milbemycinicus
ACCGGCGTCTACGCGGGCGCGGCCTGGCATGAGCGCGAGACCCACGAGATGTTCGGCATCGACTTCGCCGACCACCCCCACCTCGCTCCGCTGCTGCTCCCGGACGGCTTCGAGGGGCACCCGCTGCGCAAGGACTTCGTGCTGGCGGCGCGGGTCGCCAAGGCCTGGCCGGGCGCGAAGGAGCCGGGGGAGTCCGACGC
>NZ_MUNE01000776.1 GCF_002154605.1 Streptomyces milbemycinicus
GTACAGGACCAGGGCGCTGCCGTCCGACCCCGACCACCAGATCGGCATCTTCCGCCCGATCGTCTACGACGGCAGCGCCCTGGTCCTGTACGCGCTGCGGCAGCGGATCGGGCGGGCGGCCTTCGAGCGGCTGGAGCGGCGGTGGGTGCACAAGTACCGCGACGGCGTGGCCTCGACCGCGGACTTCGTCCGGCTGGCGTCGGAGGTGGCGGGCCGCGATCTGACCGGTTTCCTGCGGCCGTGGCTGTACGGGAGGACCACGCCGAAGATGCCGGGGCACCCCGACTGGAGGCCCGACGTCAGATCCTCGGGGAGGGCCATGGCGAAAGCCGACGGAAAGGCGAACCGCCGGGCGTACGAATCCGCCGGGAAACCCGGGTGACGGCCTGGCCGCCGCGTGCGACCATCGACAGGTCGGCGCCGCGGCCGGCGGCCGGGAATCCTCCGGGTCCGCCACGCGTTGTCGACGGTGAGAGTACTCAACGACGTAAGGATCGAATTGACCCACTCCTCTTCCCTTCCGCAGGACCGGCAGCGCATCGCCTTCGCCGAGAGCCTTCGGGCCGACGCCCTGATGGAAGAGGACGTCGCCTGGAGTCACGAGATCGACCAGGAGCGTGACGGCGATCAGTACGACCGCTCCGAGCGAGCCGCGCTGCGGCGCGTCGTGGGTCTGTCCACCGAGCTGGAGGACGTCACCGAGGTCGAGTACCGGCAGCTGCGCCTGGAGCGTGTGGTGCTGGTCGGCGTCTGGACCTCCGGCACCATGCAGGACGCGGAGAACTCGCTGTCGGAGCTGGCCGCGCTCGCGGAGACCGCGGGTGCCCTCGTGCTCGACGGGGTCATCCAGCGGCGCGACAAGCCGGATCCGGCCACGTACATCGGCTCCGGCAAGGCCCGGGAGCTGCGCGACATCGTGATCGAGTCCGGTGCCGACACCGTCGTATGCGACGGTGAGCTGAGCCCCGGCCAGCTGATCCACCTGGAGGATGTCGTCAAGGTCAAGGTGGTGGACCGCACCGCCCTGATCCTCGACATCTTCGCCCAGCACGCCAAGTCCCGCGAGGGCAAGGCGCAGGTCTCGCTGGCCCAGATGCAGTACATGCTGCCGAGGCTGCGCGGCTGGGGTCAGTCGCTGTCCCGGCAGATGGGTGGCGGTGGCTCCGGAGCGGCGGGCGGCGGCGGTATGGCCACCCGCGGTCCCGGTGAGACCAAGATCGAGACCGACCGGCGCCGCATCCGCGAGAAGATGGCGAAGATGCGCCGGGAGATCGCGGAGATGAAGACCGGCCGCGACATCAAGCGGCAGGAGCGCAAGCGCCACAAGGTGCCCTCGGTCGCCATCGCCGGATACACCAACGCGGGGAAGTCCTCGCTGCTCAACCGCCTGACCGGCGCGGGCGTCCTGGTGGAGAACGCGCTGTTCGCCACCCTGGACCCGACCGTGCGCCGGGCCGAGACGCCCAGCGGGCGGCTGTACACCCTGGCGGACACCGTCGGCTTTGTGCGGCACCTGCCGCACCATCTGGTCGAGGCGTTCCGCTCCACCATGGAGGAGGTCGGCGACGCCGATCTGATCGTCCATGTGGTGGACGGCTCGCATCCGATGCCGGAGGAGCAGCTGGCCGCCGTGCGCGAGGTGATCCGCGATGTGGGCGCGGTCGACGTGCCCGAGATCGTGGTGATCAACAAGGCGGACATGGCGGACCCGCTGGTGCTGCAGCGGTTGCTGCGCGTCGAGAAGCGCGCCCTCGTGGTGTCGGCTCGTACGGGGCAGGGCATCGACGAGCTGCTCGGACTGATCGACAACGAGCTGCCGCGGCCTCAGGTCGAGATCGAGGCGCTGGTGCCGTACACCCAGGGCAAGCTGGTCGCGCGCACGCATGCCGAGGGTGAGGTGATCTCCGAGGAACACACCCCGGAGGGCACGCTGCTCAAGGCACGGGTGCACGAGGAGCTGGCCGCAGAGCTGCGGCGGTATGTGCCCGCCGGCTCCGCGCAGGGCTGACCCACACCCCTTCCACGACGAAGGCCCGCCTCCGGGGATACCGGGGGCGGGCCTTCGTCGTCTGGTCTGTATCTGTATGAACGCGGCGGGACGAACGTGGCGGCTTCCGTAAGAACGTGGCGGCTTCCGCAAGAATGTGGCGGCCGGTGCCGACCGCCATATCCCTCCGGCTTGGCCTGCCGGTTCTACTGGTTGGCGAACTTCTTGCTGACCGCGTTGTAGACGGCCTTCGCCTCAGGGCCGAGGTGCGGACCCGCCAGCCAGGTGGCGGTGGTCGGGCCGATCGAGGTGTTCGACACCAGCGCGGGCTTGCCGTCCGAGCCGGTCGCGACCCAGCCACCGCCGGACGAACCCGCGGTCATCGTGCAACCGATGCGGTACATCGTCGGCTGCTTGGCATCGAGCGAGAGCCTGCCCGGCTTGTCCGCGCACTGGTTCATCTTCTGGCCGTCGAACGGCGGCGCGGCCGGGTAGCCCGTGGCCGTGATCTTGCTGATGGACTTCACCGCAGGGGCGTTGAAGTCGACCGGCAGCGCGCCGCCGACCGTCTCCTCGAGCGACTTGCCGCCGCTGTTCTCCGGCTTCACATGCAGCACCGCGAAGTCGTACGGGGCGCCCTTGCCGCCGACGGCCGCGCCGTTGTCGATCCACTGCGAGGAGGTCTGCGCCCAGTCGGCCCACCAGACGCCCTTCGGCGCCAGCTGCTCCTTGGTGGCGTTCTCCAGCTCGTCGACCGACTTGCCGGCGTCGTTGTACGAGGGGACGAACATCAGGTTCTTGTACCAGCCGCCGCCCTTGCCCGCGTGGACGCAGTGTCCCGCCGTCCACACCAGGTTGGACTTGCCCGGGTGCGCCGGGTCCTGCACGACGGTGGCGGAGCAGACCATCGAGCCCTCGGGGCCGTCGAAGAAGACCTTGCCCGCCTCGGGGACGTTGGCGCTGTAGGGGCTCGAGACCTCCTTGGCCGCGACCGGCTGAGGGTCGGGGTCGGTGACGCCCTGGTCGCCCGAGATGTCGTTGTCGTCGACCGGGGTGTCGGGCTCCTGGGCCTCCTTCATCCGGTCAGGCTTCCACAGGTCCTTGATGATCGGGTTGATGAAGTCGCCGGCCTCACGCAGCCAGTCGTCCTTGTCCCACTTGTTCCAGGCGCCGTTCTTCCACTTGTCCAGGTCGACCCCGAGCTCCTTCAACTTGTCGTTGAGGTTGTCGGGAAGGGTGATGTCCCCTGCGCTCTGCGACGACGAGGCACTCGGCTCGGACCCCGCGTTGTCGTCCGAGGGGCCGCACGCCGTAGCGGTCAGCGCCAGCACCGAGGCGATCGCCGCGGCGGCCAGCACGGGGGAGTTGCTGCGGGCGCGCAGCGCCCTCCACCTGGACCCTGGACGTGAGGCTGGCTGGCGATTGGATGGCATGGGCGGAACTCCCCCTGATGTTCTGGGCTGCTCTGAGTGCTGCTGTGAAATTGTCATGCACCGCCCCGATCAGGGGACGGCCCCCACTATGCCGGTGCCGCCTACGACGGCCACAGCCGGGTCCTTGGTTCCCGGCCACATGGATCTGCCGGTTGCCCGTGATCCCGCGCCCCGCGCGTCGTTGGTACGTGCGGGGGACAGCCGAAAGGCGTTCAGCAGCAGGAGGACCGACAGCCGTGCCCGCACCCGATATGCCGCACTCCCCCGGGGAACACCGCCCACACCTCCCGCCGGCACCGCAGACCGCTGCCGGGGCCCATGGTGAGGAAGCCCATGGCAAGGAGGCCCACGACGAGGGGGGTGCCGAGGCGGCGGCCGTCCCACGGCAGGGCCGCCGCGCCGACGGCGTCCACGAAGGTGCCCACAACACTGCCCCGGACGATGCCCTGGACCACCCCGACCCCTGGGCCGCGGCGGACGCCTGCGCCACCGAGAACCTGCTGCGCTGCTGGGCGCGCGAGAGCGGTGTGGTGCCCCCCGCCGTCGGCACTTGGCGCACCCCGCTCCCCGCCGCCGGCACCGCCCTGCTGGTGCCCGTGCGCCACTGGTCCGCCACCGGATGGCACCGCTTCGGCCCGCCCGCGCTCGACGGCGGCGCCCCGGACGCGCCCGCCCTCGACGCGGTCACGCTCGCGGCGCTCCTCGGCCGGGAGGCGGCCTACGGCCCCGAGCGTCACAGCTCCCGGGCAACGGTCACCGAACTCGTCGGCCGGGTCGCGGACTCCGTGCGAAACACCGCCCAATTCCTGTCCGCCCGACGGGCCACGCCCGCCGACCCCGCGACGGACACCCCCTTTCTGACCGCCGAACAGTCCCTTCTCCTGGGTCACCCCCTCCACCCCACCCCTAAGAGCCGCGAAGGGCTCTCCGAGGCCGAATCGCCTCTCTTCTCACCGGAGTCGCGTGGCTCCTTTCCCCTGCACTGGTTCGCCGTCGACCAGTCCGTCCTGGCCCGCGACTCGGCCTGGACCGAACGCGGCCGGACCGTGCCCGCCGAACGGCTCGCCCTCTCGCTCGCGGGCCCGGACCTCGAACGACCGCCCGGCACCGTGCCATTGCCGCTGCACCCCTGGCAGGCCCGGGAGATCCGGTACCGCCCGGAGGCCACGGCGCTCTTCGACGCGGGGCTGCTGCACGACCTGGGACCGGCCGGCGAGCACTGGCACCCCACCTCCTCCGTCCGCACCGTCTACCGGACCGGCGCACCCGCGATGCTCAAGCTGTCGCTCGCCCTGCGGATCACCAACTCCCGCCGCGAGAACCTGCGCAAGGAGCTGTGGCGCGGTGTCGAGGTGCACCGGCTCCTGCGCAGCGGCCTCTCCGGGCAGTGGCGGGCGGCCTGCCCGGGGCGCCCCGGCTTCGACATCGTCCGCGACCCCGCCTGGCTCGCGGTCGACAGCCCCGACGGCACCCCGCTGAGCGGACTCGACGTCGTCATCCGGCACAACCCGTTCGGCCCGGGCGACGAGGCCGTATGCCTGGCCGGTCTCACCGCGCTCCGCCCCTGGCCGGACCGGAGGGCGATGTGCTCACGGCTCGCCCGGATCGTCGCCCGTATCGCCGCCCGCACCGGCCACCGCCCGGCGACCGTCAGCATCGAGTGGTTTCTGCGCTATCTGCACACCGTCGTACGGCCCGTGCTCTGGCTGGACGGCGAGGCCGGTATCGCCCTGGAGGCACACCAGCAGAACACCTTGGTACTGCTCGACCCCGACGGCTGGCCGGCCGGCGGCCGCTACCGCGACAACCAGGGGTACTACTTCCGTGAGTCCCGGCGCGCCGAACTCCAGCGGCGACTGCCCGAAATCGGCGCCCACAGCGACACCTTCGTCTCCGACGAGGTCGCCGACGAACGGTTCGCCTACTACCTCGGTGTCAACAACGTCCTCGGTCTGATCGGGGCGTTCGGCTCCCAGCGGCTTGCTGATGAGCGCCTTCTGCTGGCCGCGTTCCGCCGCTTCCTCGCCGAGGCCGCGTCCGGCCCCGCGAAGATCCGCTCGACACTGCCCGCCAGCCTCCTGGAGGCGCCCAACCTGCGCTGCAAAGCCAACCTGCTCACCCGGCTGCGCGGCCTGGACGAACTTGTGGGACCGGTGGACACCCAGTCCGTCTATGTCACCATCGCCAACCCCCTTTTCCGCTCGGTGACGCCCGTGATGCCCACGACATCCATGACGTCCATGGCGTGACTCCCCGGCATGACATCCATGGCGTGACACCCGCGCCGACGATCAGGCGCCCCCACGACGCCCCGGTAACGACGAGAGGAGAGCGTCGCCATGCCGCCCACCGACTCCGGCACCAGCTCCAGCAGCGAGGACACCCTCGATATGCGGCCCTCTGAGGAACAGGACGCACGCCTCATCGAGGAGCACCTTGCCGGTCCGGCGGCTCCCGATCGGCCGGACCTGCTCGACCAGGTCGCCCAGTGGGGGCCCGTCGGCACGGCGGTGGGTGCCTTCCAGCTCGTCCCCGTCCACCTCGAGCGCGATGTCGAGCTCATTGCCCGCTGGATGAACGACCCGGCCGTCTCCGCCTTCTGGGCACTGTCCGGCCCGCATGAGACCACCGCGCGGCACCTGCGCGACCAGCTCGACGGCGACGGCCGCAGTGTGCCCTGCCTGGGGGCCCTGGACGGGGTACCGATGAGCTACTGGGAGGTGTACCGCGCCGACCTCGCCCCCCTCGCCCGGTATTACCCGGCCCGGCCGCAGGACACGGGTCTCCACCTGCTCCTCGGCCGCGTATGCGATCGGGGCCGGGGTATCGGCACGGCTCTGCTGCGCGCCGTCGCCGATCTCGTCCTCGACCGGCGACCCTCCTGCGGCCGCGTGGTCGCCGAACCCGATCTGCGGAACACCCCCTGCGTCGCCGCCTTCCTCGGCGCCGGCTTCCGGCTGTCCGCCGAGGTGGAACTGCCCGACAAACACGCGGCCCTCATGCTGCGGGATCGCACCCTGCGCCACCTCCTGTGATCCACCGGCACCACTTCGAGCCTCTGATTCGCGCTTCTGATCTGAATACACCGCCCGACCCGTTCAGGTTCCGCGTCAGGAGTCTCGCCCGTGATGTCAGTGCTGCCGCGTAGGCTGACTCTCCTATGACTGCATCGTCCCCGCCTCCCCTCGCCGACCTGCTGCATGCCGCCGTCACCGCCGTGGGCGGCACCGAGCGCCCTGGCCAGACCGCCATGGTCGAAGCCGTAGCCGAGGCGATCGACGACAACGCGCATCTGCTCGTCCAGGCCGGCACCGGCACCGGAAAGTCCCTCGGCTATCTCGTGCCCGCCATCGCCCATGGAGAGCGTGTCGTCGTCGCGACGGCCACCCTCGCCCTGCAGCGTCAGCTCGTCGAGCGCGACCTGCCGCGCACCGTCGACGCCCTGCATCCGCTGCTGCGCCGCCGCCCCGAGTTCGCCATGCTCAAGGGCCGCTCCAACTACCTGTGCCTGCACCGCCTCCACGAGGGTGTGCCGCAGGAGGACGCCGAGGCGGGGGAGGCCGGGCTGTTCGACCCGTTCGAGGCGGCCGAGCCCACCAGCAAGCTGGGCAAGGACCTGCTGCGGATGCGCGACTGGGCCGATGAGACCGAGACGGGCGACCGCGACGACCTGACCCCCGGCGTCTCCGACCGCGCCTGGTCCCAGGTCTCCGTCTCCTCCCGGGAATGCCTCGGCGCGTCCAAGTGCACCTATGGCGCCGAATGCTTCGCCGAGGCCGCCCGCGAGCGGGCCAAGCTGGCCGAGGTCGTGGTCACCAACCACGCCTTGCTGGCCATCGACGCCATCGAGGGCGCGCCCGTCCTGCCGAGCCATGAGGTGCTGATCGTCGACGAGGCCCATGAGCTCGTCTCCCGGGTGACCGGAGTCGCCAGCGGCGAGCTCACCCCGGGCCAGGTCAACCGCGCGGTGCGTCGCGCCGCCAAGCTCGTCAACGAGAAGGCGGCGGACGCTCTGCAGACCGCCTCCGAGACCTTCGAGCGGCTGATGGAGCTGGCGCTGCCCGGCCGCCTCGAGGAGATTCCCGAAGACCTCGGCTATGCCCTGATGGCGCTCCGCGACGCGGCCCGTACGGTCATCTCGGCGCTCGGTGCCACGCGCGACGCCTCGGTCCAGGACGAGGACGCCGTGCGCAAGCAGGCCCTCGCCTCCGTGGAGAACATCCACCAGGTGGCCGAGCGCATCGTCGACGGGTCCGAGTACGACGTCGTGTGGTACGAGCGGCACGACCGCTTCGGCGCCTCGCTGCGCGTCGCCCCGCTCTCGGTGTCGGGTCTGCTGCGCGAGAAGCTCTTCGAGGACCGTTCCGTGGTCCTCACCTCCGCCACCCTCAAGCTCGGCGGGGATTTCAACGGAGTGGCCGCCTCGCTCGGCCTCTTTCCCGAGGGCGTCCGGGATGCCAAGGGCGAGGAGGGCGCCGCGCCCCCATGGAAGGGGCTCGACGTCGGTTCGCCCTTCGACTACTCCAAGCAGGGGATCCTTTACGTCGCCAAGCATTTGGCCCAGCCCGGTCGCGAGGGCAGCCGCTCGGACATGCTCGACGAGCTCGCCGAGCTGGTGGAGGCTGCGGGCGGCCGGACTCTTGGCCTCTTCTCCTCGATGCGCGCCGCTCAGGCGGCAGCGGAGGACCTGCGTGGCCGTCTGGACATGCCCATCCTGCTCCAGGGTGAGGAGACGCTGGGCGAGCTGATCCGCACCTTCGCGGGCGACGCCCGTACGTGTCTGTTCGGCACGCTCTCGCTCTGGCAGGGCGTCGATGTGCCCGGTCCGAACTGCCAGCTGGTGGTGATGGACCGGGTGCCGTTCCCGCGCCCCGACGACCCTCTGATGAGCGCTCGCCAGAAGGCCGTCGAGGACGCTGGCGGCAATGGTTTCATGGCGGTTGCGGCCACCCATGCCGCGCTGCTGATGGCGCAAGGGGCGGGTCGGCTGGTGCGCGCCTCCGGAGACCGCGGGGTCGTCGCCGTGCTCGACCCGCGGGTCGAGCGGGCCCGCTACGGCTCGTTCCTGCGCAAGTCCATGCCGGACTTCTGGTACACGACCGACCGCAATCAGGTGCGCCGCTCGCTGGCCGCCATCGACGCCGCGGCCAAGGCGGGTGACGCCTAGGCCGGGCCCAGGCCCCGCGTAGGGGCGCGGACACAGCAGCGGCGCGGACACACACAGCAGGGCCCCGGAACCGGCGCAGAGGTTCCGGGGCCCGGTCACTGGGCGCGGAGGGTCGGCGCGCCTGGACCTGCCGAGCTCGGACCGGCCGAGCTCAGATCCGCCGAACTCAGACCCGGCGCAGCACCGCGACCACCTTGCCCAGGATGGTCGCCTCGTCGCCCGGGATCGGCTGGTACGCGGCGTTGTGCGGGAGGAGCCACACATGGCCGTCCTCGCGCTTGAAGCGCTTGACCGTGGCCTCTCCGTCGAGCATGGCGGCGACAATGTCGCCGTTCTCCGCGACGGGCTGGCGGCGGACCGTCACCCAGTCGCCGTCGCAGATGGCAGCCTCGATCATGGAGTCGCCGACCACCTTCAGGACGAAGAGCTCACCGTCTCCGACCAGCTGCCGGGGGAGCGGGAAGACGTCCTCGACCGACTCCTCGGCGAGGATGGGGCCACCGGCCGCGATCCGGCCGACGAGGGGAACATACGAGGCGGCGGGCTTGCCGGTGGTGTCGGCGGGCTGGGTGCTGGGCTGGTCGGAGCCGCGCACCTCGTATGCCCGGGGCCGGTGCGGGTCGCGGCGCAGGAAGCCCTTGCGCTCCAGGGCCATGAGCTGATGGGCGACGGACGAGGTGCTGGAGAGGCCCACCGCCTGCCCGATCTCACGCATGGACGGCGGGTAGCCGCGGCGCTGCACAGAGTCGCGAATGACTTCGATGACTCGACGCTGCCGGTCGGTCAGCCCGGAGCTGTCCGCCCGGATCCCTGGAGGTCGGCCGGGTAGGGAGCGCGTGGGCTTCTGCCCCTCCGGGTTCGTGGCTGCGTCATTCATCGCGTGGCCCTGGTTCATCGCATGCGTGTGTTCGAGTCGGCTCTGGGAGCGCTCCTGGGTGGTGATGGTGGCGCTCTCTGTGGTGGTGGTCACGACGGCCCCTCTCGAGATGTTCTCCCTAGTAGGGCAACGGTAGTTGCTTTCGAAAGGTTGCGCCAAACACACGTTCGAGTGAAATTTCGCAGATGAGCTGACGTGATCACAGGATTGGGTGTATGGGGCGGCTGGTTCGATGGTCGGCTGGGGCGGCGTCCAGTGTGACACCCTCACCCCCGTGGCACGGGGGCCGGTGGGCTTCGCGTAGTCTCGTGCCTGCTCGCGGGGCGGGACACGCCATTGTGGCGGGTGAGTGTCAAGCACCACATCTAGTGGTTTGATGGATGGTAGCCGCCCACAAGTTGTGGTCCCCGGTCATTCACGGCCGAGTACTTCGCCTATGCTTGTGGCTGCTTCGAAAGGCCCGTGAGGGTCGGTCGGAGCATGTCAGCCATGCGCCGTTCTTGAGGGTGAGGAGGGTACGGAGTCATGCACTGCCCCTTCTGTAGGCACCCCGACAGTCGAGTCGTCGACAGCCGGACCACAGACGACGGTTGTTCGATCCGCAGGCGCCGCCAGTGCCCCGACTGCTCGCGCCGCTTCACGACTGTGGAGACCGCGTCGCTGATGGTGATCAAGCGGAGTGGGGTCACCGAGCCCTTCAGCCGCGACAAGGTCATCTCCGGGGTGCGCAAGGCGTGCCAGGGCCGCCCGGTCACCGAGGACGCCCTCGCCAAGCTCGGCCAGCGGGTGGAGGAGGCCGTACGGGCCACCGGCAGCGCGGAGCTGTCCACCCATGACGTGGGGCTCGCCATACTCGGCCCGCTCCAGGAGCTCGACCTCGTCGCGTACCTCCGCTTCGCCTCCGTCTACCGCGCCTTCGACTCCCTCGAAGACTTCGAGGCCGCGGTCACGGAGCTGCGCGACCAGCAACGGCCTCCCGCGAACGACCGCGGGCCCGGCGCCGACGGGGCCGCGGAGGTCCCCGCGTCCGCCGCCGCCGACTGAGTCACTGAGTCGCGGCGATCAAGGCTTGCCGGGGGCGAGATGCCCCCGGATGAACGACATACACCGTGCCATGGGAAGAAATGGGCACATCAGGGCGTTTTTGCCCGTACAGGGAGGCGGAATGACAGAGACGACGAGCGGCCCCGCGCGAGGCTCCCGCTCCAAGGGCAGCAAGGCGGCCAAGGGTCTGCGTATCGAGCGCATCCACACCACCCCCGGCGTGCATCCGTACGACGAGGTGGTCTGGGAGCGCCGTGACGTCGTCATGACCAACTGGCGCGACGGGTCGATCAACTTCGAACAGCGTGGCGTCGAGTTCCCCGACTTCTGGTCGGTGAACGCGGTCAACATCGTCACGAGCAAGTACTTCCGTGGCGCGGTCGGCTCTCCGGAGCGCGAGTCGAGCCTGAAGCAGCTCATCGACCGGGTGGTGCGCACCTACCGCCAGGCCGGCGAGGACAACGGCTACTTCGCCTCCCCCGCGGACGCCGAGATCTTCGACCACGAGCTCACCTACGCCCTGCTGCACCAGGTCTTCAGCTTCAACTCGCCGGTGTGGTTCAACGTCGGAACCAAGCAGCCGCAGCAGGTCAGCGCCTGCTTCATCCTCTCGGTCGACGACTCCATGGAGTCGATCCTCGACTGGTACAAGGAAGAGGGGATGATCTTCAAGGGCGGCTCCGGCGCCGGCCTGAACCTCTCCCGTATCCGCTCCTCCAAGGAACTGCTCTCCTCCGGTGGCAACGCCTCCGGCCCGGTCTCCTTCATGCGCGGCGCCGACGCCTCCGCCGGAACGATCAAGTCCGGTGGCGCCACTCGCCGTGCCGCCAAGATGGTCGTCCTCGACGTCGACCACCCGGATGTCGAGGCCTTCATCGAGGCCAAGGTGAAGGAGGAGGAGAAGATCCGCGCCCTGCGCGACGCGGGCTTCGACATGGACCTGGGCGGCGAGGACATCACGTCCGTCCAGTACCAGAACGCCAACAACTCGGTCCGGGTGAACGACACGTTCATGAAGGCCGTGGAGTCCGGCTCGAAGTTCGGTCTGCGCGCCCGCATGAGCGGCGAGATCCTCGAAGAGGTCGACGCCAAGTCGCTCTTCCGCAAGATGGCCGAGGCCGCCTGGGCCTGCGCCGACCCGGGCATCCAGTACGACGACACGATCAACCACTGGCACACCTCGCCGGAGACGGGCCGGATCACCGCCTCCAACCCGTGCAGCGAGTACATGCACCTGGACAACTCCTCGTGCAATCTGGCCTCGCTCAACCTGATGAAGTTCCTCGACGACGATGAAGCGGGCCACCAGCGCTTCGACGCCGAGCGCTTCGCCAAGGTCGTCGAGCTCGTCATCACCGCGATGGACATCTCCATCTGCTTCGCGGACTTCCCGACCCAGAAGATCGGCGAGACCACCCGCGCCTTCCGCCAGCTGGGCATCGGCTACGCCAACCTCGGCGCTCTGCTGATGGCCACCGGCCACGCCTACGACAGCGACGGCGGCCGGGCCCTGGCCGGGGCCATCACCTCGCTGATGACCGGCACGTCCTACCGGCGCTCCGCCGAGCTGGCCGCGGTCGTCGGCCCGTACGAGGGCTATGCCCGCAATGCCGACGCCCACAAGCGCGTCATGAAGCAGCACTCGGACGCCAACGGCGCCGCCAAGCGCATGGACGACCTGGACACGCCGGTGTGGGCCGCGGCCACCGAGGCCTGGCAGGACGTGATCCGCCTCGGCGAGAAGAACGGCTTCCGCAACGCCCAGGCGTCGGTGCTCGCGCCGACCGGCACCATCGGCCTCATGATGGACTGCGACACCACGGGCATCGAGCCGGACCTGGCCCTGGTCAAGTTCAAGAAGCTCGTCGGCGGCGGGTCGATGCAGATCGTGAACAACACGGTCCCGAAGGCGCTCAAGCGGCTCGGCTACCAGCCCGAGCAGGTCGAGGCGATCGTCGCCCACATCGCCGAGCACGGCAACGTCATCGACGCGCCGGGGCTCAAGTCCGAGCACTACGAGGTGTTCGACTGCGCCATGGGCGACCGCTCCATCTCGCCGATGGGCCATGTGCGCATGATGGCCGCTGCCCAGCCCTTCCTGTCGGGCGCGATCTCCAAGACGGTCAACATGCCGGAGTCGGCCACCGTCGAGGAGATCGAGGAGATCTACTTCGAGGGCTGGAAGCTGGGCCTGAAGGCTCTGGCGATCTACCGCGACAACTGCAAGGTCGGCCAGCCCCTCTCGGCCAAGAAGAAGGAGGAGAAGCCCGCTGAGCAGGCCGAGCCCGAGGCCGAGAAGGTCATCGAGTACCGCCCGGTCCGCAAGCGCCTCCCCAAGGGCCGTCCCGGCATCACGACCTCCTTCACGGTGGGCGGCGCCGAGGGCTACATGACGGCGAACTCCTACCCGGACGACGGCCTCGGCGAGGTCTTCCTGAAGATGTCCAAGCAGGGCTCGACCCTCGCGGGCATGATGGACGCCTTCTCGATCGCCGTCTCGGTCGGCCTGCAGTACGGCGTGCCGCTGGAGACCTACGTCTCGAAGTTCACCAACATGCGCTTCGAGCCGGCCGGGATGACGGACGACCCGGACGTGCGGATGGCGCAGTCGATCGTCGACTACATCTTCCGCAGGCTGGCGCTGGACTTCCTGCCGTTCGAGACCCGGTCGGCGCTCGGTATCCACTCCGCGGAGGAGCGTCAGCGCCACCTGGAGACCGGTTCGTACGAGCAGTCCATCGACGACGCCGAGGTGGACGTCGAGGGCCTGGCACAGTCGGCCCCGCGCCATGTGGACGCCCCGCAGGCCGCCACCTCCAAGCCGCAGGCCGCCACCTCCAAGCCGCGGGCCGTCGCCCCGGCGCCCAAGCAGGCCCACAGCTCCACCGAGCTCGCCGAGATCCAGTTCGGGCTGAACGCCGACGCGCCGCTGTGCTTCTCCTGCGGGACGAAGATGCGCCGGGCGGGCAGCTGCTACCTGTGCGAGGGCTGCGGCTCGACCAGCGGCTGCAGCTGATCACCGGCCCCTCGCGGATGAACCGCTGAGGCGGGGTGCGGGCCCTCGGCCCGCACCCCGCCTTTGTCGCTGCCTTTGTCGCTCCGGGGAATGCGCCTGGTCGCTCTGAGGGGTGCGCCAGGCGTACGGCCGAGCGGATCCTCGAACGTGCTGCCGCCGGGCGACCCCCATGCGTAGCCGGACTCCTTCAGTCCGTGATGCGGGCCACCTTCGGGGCCGTACGATGGCGCGGTGCTGGTCAAGTGGATTCGCTGCACCGTGGTGGACCGCCGCGGTTTCGAGCGGGGGCAGCGGAAGTGGGCGGGGTTGCTCGGCGAACCGGGTTTCCGGGGGCAGGGCGGCGGCTGGAGCCGGGGGCGGCCGAATGTGGCGCATATCTTCGCGTTCTGGGAGAGCAGAGCGTTCTACGACTCCTTTATGGCGCGCTCCCACGACCGGTTGGCGGCCGCGCAGTCGGGCACGTACCGGGACATGCAGGTGCGGCTGTTCGAGCATCGCTTCGATGTGAAGGTGGGCTTCCAGCCGCGGTTCACGGACGCGGACGTGGTACGGGTGGCGCACTGCCGGGTCCACCCGGACCGGGTGGAGCACTTCACGCTGGTGCAGGAGAAGGTGTGGAATCCGGCGATGGCCGGGTCGCCGGGGATGGTGCGCGGGGTGTTCGGTGAGGCTCCCGGCGGTGAGTTCCTGGTGCTGTCGATGTGGAATTCGGCCGCCGAGCACGGCAAGTACCGCGTGGAACGGGTGGAACGGCTCGCCTTGCGCGCGCAGACCGAGGCGGACGTAGCGGCGATCGCGGGCGATGTCGTGGGGGTCGAGTCCTCCTGGACGGTGTGAGCCGGGGCCGGTGGCCTAGGGTGGCCGCATGGCACGACCCCGGCGCATCGTTCTCGTACGGCACGGCGAATCGGAGGGGAACGTTGACGACACGGTGTACGAGCGGGTGCCCGACCATGCCCTGAGCCTGACGGAGACCGGGCGGCGGCAGTCCGTCGAGGTGGGGAAGCGGTTGCGCGCGATCTTCGCCGACGAGCGGCTCTCGGTCTATGTCTCGCCGTACCGACGCACCCACCAGACCCTGGAACTGCTCGGCCTCGACCCGTCGCGCACCCGCGTCAGGGAGGAGCCGCGGCTGCGCGAACAGGACTGGGGAAACTGGCAGGACCGGGAAGACGTCCGTAAGCAGAAGGCATACCGGGACGCCTACGGGCACTTCTTCTACCGCTTCGCCCAGGGCGAGTCGGGCGCCGACGTCTACGACCGGGTGGATGCCTTCCTGGAGAGCCTGTGGCGTAGCTTCGAGGACCCCGCCCATCCGCCGAATGTCCTGCTGGTGACCCATGGGCTGACCATGCGGCTGTTCTTCATGCGGTGGCTGCACTGGACCGTCGCGGAGTTCGAGTCGCTGTCCAACCCGGACAACGGCGAGACACGGGCCCTGGTGCTCGGCCCCGACGGGCGGTACCACCTCGACCGGCCCTTCGAGCGCTGGTGCGCTCCCGAGCCCTATGGCCTTACCAGTTGGAGTGCGCGCTGATGACCGGAGACCGATTCCAGCGGGCCCTGCGGAGCCTGCGCGGGCTGGCCGTGGGCGACGCCCTCGGCTCCCAGTTCTTCGTACCTGTCAACTATCCGCTGCTGGGGCGGCGCGAGCTGCCGCCCGGCCCCTGGCAGTGGACCGATGACACCGAGATGGCCGGCTCCGTGCTGGCCGTCCTGGTCACCCACGGCCGTATCGACCAGGACGCGCTCGCCCA
Source organism: Streptomyces milbemycinicus (assembly GCF_002154605.1). Taxonomy (GTDB): domain Bacteria; phylum Actinomycetota; class Actinomycetes; order Streptomycetales; family Streptomycetaceae; genus Streptomyces; species Streptomyces milbemycinicus. The sequence goes on from NZ_MUNE01000776.1 coordinate 15,282, forward strand.
TTCCTTCGCCGAGCACCATGACTTCGACCGCGGCTACGGGCCCGCGGTGAACCGGATGCTCCGGCTGATCAGAGAGGGCGGCGACTGGCGGGAGCTGGCCGCGGGCCTGTTCCAGGGGCAGGGTTCGTGGGGCAACGGCGCCGCGATGCGGATCGCGCCGCTGGGCGCCTGGTACGCGGGCGACCCGGAGCAGGCCACGCACCAGGCGGAGATCTCCGCGTACACCACGCACCAGCACCGGGAAGCCGTGGCGGGGGCGATGGCGGTGGCCGCGGCGGCGGCGCTGGCTGCCGACCCGGCGGGCGTCGGCGGGCCGAACGCCGTGCTGGACCGGGTGATCTCGCTCGTCCCGCGCAGCGCCGTCCAGGCGGGGCTGCGCCGCGCCCGTGACATGCTCGACTACGCGGACGCGGGGACCGTCGCCGCGGTGCTCGGCTGTGGCCGCCGCACCAGCGCGCACGACACCGTGCCGTTCGCCCTGTGGTCGGCGGTCCGGCACCTCGGCGCGTTCGAGGAGGCGTTCTGGACGACCGCCCAGGTGGGCGGGGATGTGGACACCAACTGCGCCATCGTCGGAGGCGTGATCGCGGCCGCGGCGGCCGCGATCACGCCTCCGACGATGGCGCAGTTGGTGTCCACATCCCCGCCCACCTGGGCGGTCGTCCAGAACGCCTCCTCGAACGCGCCGAGGTGCCG
>NZ_MUNE01000777.1 GCF_002154605.1 Streptomyces milbemycinicus
ACGGTCGAGCCGCCGTCGAGCTGCTCGACGGCGGCTCGACCGTGCCCTTCATCGCGCGCTACCGCAAGGAAGCGACCGAAATGCTCGACGACGCGCAGCTGCGCACCCTCGAGGAGCGGCTGCGCTATCTGCGGGAGCTGGAGGAGCGGCGGGCCGCGATCCTGGAATCGGTCAAGTCCCAGGGCAAGCTGGATGAGGCCCTGAAGGCCCAGATCCTGGCCGCGGACTCCAAGGCCCGGCTGGAGGACATCTACCTGCCCTTCAAGCCCAAGCGCCGTACGAAGGCGCAGATCGCGCGGGAGGCCGGGCTCGAGCCGCTGGCCGAGGGGCTGCTCGACGACCAGTCCGTGGAGCCGCTGGCCGCCGCGGCCGCCTTCGTCGACGCGGAGAAGGGGGTCGCGGACCCCGCCGCCGCGCTGGAGGGCGCGCGGGCCATCCTCACCGAGCGGTTCAGCGAGGACGCGGACCTCATCGGCGAGCTGCGCGAGCGGATGTGGACGCGCGGGCGGGTGGCCACCAAGGTGCGGGAGGGCAAGGAGGAGGCGGGCGCGAAGTTCGCCGACTACTTCGACTTCGCCGAGCCGTTCACGGAGCTGCCCTCCCACCGGGTGCTGGCGATGTTCCGCGGCGAGAAGGAGGAGATCCTCGATCTCGCCCTGGAGCCGGAGGAGCCCTCCGAGGAGGCGGGCCCCACCTCGTACGAGCGCAGCATCGCGCACCGCTTCGGCGTCGCCGACCGGGGCCGCCCGGCCGACAAGTGGCTGGCCGACACGGTGCGCTGGGCCTGGCGCACCCGGGTCCTGGTGCACCTCGGCATCGACCTGCGGCTGCGGCTGCGGCAAGCCGCCGAGGACGAGGCGGTGCGCGTCTTCGCCGCCAATCTTCGCGATCTCCTCCTGGCCGCCCCGGCCGGCACCCGAGCCACGATGGGCCTGGACCCCGGATTCCGTACGGGGGTGAAGGTGGCCGTGGTCGACGCGACCGGCAAGGTGGCCGCGACCGACACGATCTATCCGCACGTCCCGCAGAACAAGTGGGACGAGTCGCTTGCCAAGCTGGCGCGGCTGGCGCGCGAGCACGACGTCGAGCTGATCGCGATCGGCAACGGCACGGCGTCCCGCGAGACCGACAAGCTCGCGGGCGAGCTGTGCGGAAAGCACCCCGAGCTGAAGCTCACCAAGGTGATGGTCTCCGAGGCCGGTGCCTCGGTGTACTCCGCCTCGGCCTTCGCCTCCCAGGAGCTGCCGGAGCTGGACGTCTCGCTGCGCGGTGCGGTGTCCATCGCGCGGCGGCTGCAGGACCCGCTCGCCGAGCTGGTCAAGATCGACCCCAAATCGATCGGTGTCGGCCAGTACCAGCACGACCTGTCCGAGGTGAAGCTCTCCCGCTCGCTGGACGCGGTCGTCGAGGACTGTGTGAACGGCGTCGGGGTCGATGTCAACACCGCCTCCGCCCCGCTGCTCAGCCGGGTCTCGGGCATCGGCGGCGGGCTCGCGGAGAACATCGTGGCCCACCGCGACGCGAATGGCCCGTTCCGCGGCCGCAAGGCGCTCAAGGATGTGGCCCGGCTCGGCCCCAAGGCGTATGAGCAGTGCGCGGGCTTCCTGCGGATCCGCGGCGGCGACGACCCGCTGGACGCCTCCAGCGTGCACCCGGAGGCGTATCCGGTGGTGCGGTCCATGGCCTCCTCGGCGGGTGACGACGTGACCTCGCTGATCGGCAACACGGCCGTGCTGCGCAAGCTCAGGCCGGAGCAGTTCGTGGACGACACCTTCGGTCTGCCCACGGTCACCGACATCCTCAAGGAGCTGGAGAAGCCCGGCCGCGACCCGCGGCCCGCGTTCAAGACCGCGACCTTCAAGGAGGGCGTGGAGAAGATCGGCGACCTGGCCGCCGGGATGATCCTGGAAGGCGTCGTCACCAATGTGGCCGCGTTCGGCGCGTTCGTCGACATCGGTGTGCACCAGGACGGTCTGGTGCACGTCTCCGCGATGTCCAAGACGTTCGTCAAGGATCCGCGCGATGTGGTCAAGCCCGGGGACATCGTGCGGGTGAAGGTCCTGGACGTTGACATCCCACGCAAGCGGATCTCGCTGACGCTGCGGCTGGACGACGAGGCGGGCGCGGGGTCGGGCGGCGGCCGGGACCGCAACCGGGACCGCTCCGCCCAGGACACCCGCGGCCGCCGCGGCGCCCCTCAGCAGCGCCAGGGCGGCGGCGGCCGAGGGCAGCGTGGCGGAGGATCCGGCGGCCGCGACGCGGCCCCGGCCAACGGGGCGATGGCGGACGCGCTGCGGCGTGCGGGGCTGCTGGACCCCAAGAAGCGGTAGCGCCTCCCGGAGGAGGTTTGCGATGACGGCCCTGTGCCGCCGCGCCCTGGGCGTGGCGGCACAGGGCCGGTCCGTCAGAGTTCGGTGACTCGGCCGTCCGCGACCTGGAGGCGGCGGGTGGTGTGCACCGCGTCGAGCATCCGGCGGTCGTGGGTGACCAGCAGGAGCGTGCCGGTGTAGGAGGCCAGCGCGGACTCCAGTTGCTCAATGGCGGGCAGGTCCAGGTGGTTGGTGGGCTCGTCCAGGACGAGCAGGTTGACGCCGCGGGCCTGGAGCAGGGCGAGCGCCGCGCGGGTGCGTTCCCCCGGGGACAGGGTGGCCGCGGGCCTCAGCACATGGTCGGCCTTGAGGCCGAACTTGGCCAGCAGCGTGCGCACCTCCGCCGCCGGCAGCTCGGGCACCGCCGCACCGAAGGCGTCCAGCAGCGATTCGCCACCGAAGAACAGGGCGCGCGCCTGGTCGATCTCGCCGACCACCACGCCAGGACCGAGCGCCGCCGCGCCCGCGTCCAGCGGGAGGCGGCCGAGGAGCGCGGCCAACAGCGTGGACTTGCCCGAGCCGTTCGCTCCGGTGACCGCGACCCGGTCCGCCCAGTCGATCTGCAGGTCGACGGGGCCGAAGTGGAACTCACCGCGCCGCACCTGCGCGCCGCGCAGGGTCGCCACCACCGCGCCCGAGCGCGGCGCGGCGGCGATCTCCATCCGCAGCTCCCACTCCTTGCGCGGCTCCTCGACCACGTCGAGCCGCTCGATCATCCGGTCGGTCTGGCGCGCCTTGGCGGCCTGCTTCTCGGTGGACTCGACCCGGGCGTTCCGCCCGAGCTTGTCGCCGTCGGTGGCCTTGCGGCGGGCGTTCTTGACGCCCTTCTCCATCCAGGCGCGCTGGGTGCGGGCCCGGGCCTCCAGGCCGGCGCGGGTGTCCGCGTACTCCTCGTAGCGCTCGCGGGCGTGGCGGCGGGCGGTCTCGCGCTCCTCCAGATAGGCGGCGTAGCCACCGCCGTAGACGTTCACCTGCTGCTGGGCGAGGTCGAGTTCGAGGACCTTGTCGACCGTACGGGCAAGGAACTCACGGTCGTGGCTGACCAGCACCGTGCCGGCGCGCAGCCCCTGGACGAAGCTCTCCAGGCGGCGCAGCCCGTCCAGGTCCAGGTCGTTGGTCGGCTCGTCCAGCAGGAATACGTCATAGCGGCTGAGCAGCAGCGAAGCGAGCCCGGCGCGTGCCGCCTGGCCGCCCGACAGGGCGGTCATCGGCCGGTCGAGAGAGATGTCCAGCCCCAGTGAGGCCGCGACCTCGTCGGCGCGCTCGTCCAGGTCGGCGGCGCCGAGCCCGAGCCAGCGCTCCAGCGCGGTGGCATACGTGTCGTCGGCGCCGGGCGCACCGTCGACCAGCGCCTGGGTGGCGGCGTCCAGCGCGGCCTGGGCGGCTGCCACGCCCGTACGCCGGGCCAGGAAGTCCCGTACGGTCTCGGCCGGGCGCCGCTCGGGCTCCTGCGGCAGATGGCCCACGGTGGCATGCGGCGGGCTGAGCCGCACGGCCCCGTGCTCGGGGTCGGTCAGCCCGGCCAGCAGCCGCAGCAGCGTGGACTTCCCGGCGCCGTTGGCGCCGACGAGACCGATCACCTCGCCGGGCGCCACAACCAGGTCGAGGCCGGAGAACAGAGTGCGGTCGCCGTGGCCCGCGGCGAGGTCCTTGGCGACAAGAGTGGCAGTCATCAGAGCGCCGATCCTAACCGGAGCGGTGCGCTCGCTGTCGCACGGTTTTCCGGATGCCAGTCAGCAGCCCACCGGGGCCACCAGGACGGTGCTGGAGGTGCGGGCGACCACGAAGGCGTCCCCCCGTACGACCCGCGCGTCCAGGGGGATGCGATGGATGCCCGGCTCCAGCCGGCCGTCGAACAGATCGTGGGTGCGGGGGCGGCCGAGCCGGTCGAGGCGGTGGGCGACGAGCCGCACCCCGCACCGGGCGACGACCTCCAGCACCGCCTCGCCGCCCTCGGCCCTGAGCCCGGCCAGCCGCCGCTGCTCCTGGGGGGAGCGGTCCAGGGCCTGTTCGATCCGGGCGACGAGGAGGGGGACGATCGGGGTCGACTCGGCCACGAAGACCGCGTCGGAGCCCGCCGCCGCGAACGCGTCGCGCACGGCGGCGCGCTCCTCGGGGCCGACCGTCCGGCCGAAGGCCACGACGCCGTATCCGCGCAGCTCGTCGGCGTGGGCGGCCGCCGCGTCCCGGGAGATCTCGGCGCCGATGCCGATGGTGCGCAGCGCCGCGGCGAGCTTGGCGAGGAAGGCGGCGCGCTGCCCCACGAGCAGCACCCGGCGCCCCGCCGGGGCTTCCAGCGCGAGCAGCCGCTCCAGCTCGGCGCGGTACTGCCCACCGTGGAAGCGGTACGGACCGAGGTCGGGGTAGATGTCCGGGGTGTCGTCGGTCTGCCAGGCGAAGTCGCGCCAGACGACGTCCGGTCCGTCGCGCTCGATGACCGCCGTGACCACACCGCACTCCAGGCCGACGCATTCGGGGCAGCCGTAGAGGACGCGGCGGCCTGCGGGCAGCGGCGCCTCGGTCTCCAGCAGCAGACCGCGCACCTGGGCGGTGAAGATGGTGGGGCCGAGGTCGGCGGCGAGCGGTGAGACCGCGTCGAGGTCGGCCAGGCGCGACAGCAGCGGTCTGCCGTCGACGATGAAGTCCAGGAAATCGCGGTGTATCTGGTACGCGCCCTTGGACAGCACGCCGCCGGCGCGCATCGCCGGCGCGAGGCCGAAAGTCGCGTACTGGGAGGTCATGGCCCAAGTATTCCCATATCGGGGCACTGTCATCGCGCAGCACGCTCCGGCGATACCGCACCTCAGGGGCGTAACCTCCGGGCATGACGAGCGATGCGATAGTCGTCGGTGCCGGGGTCATCGGCCTGACAAGTGCCATCGTGCTGGCGGAGAGCGGCCGGCGGGTAGCGGTGTGGAGCCGGGACCCGATCGGGGACACCACCTCGGCGGTGGCGGGCGGGCTGTGGTGGCCGTACCGCGTCGAGCCGGAGGAGAAGGTGGGCGCCTGGTCCGTGCGTACGCTCGGCGTACTCGCCGAACTGGCCGCCCGGCCCGGGGAGACCGGCGTCCGGATGGTCGACGGGACGCTGGCGGGCACCGGCCTCGGGGACCTCGGCCCCTGGGCCGCCGAGGTGCCGGGGCTGCGCCCGGCGCGCCGCGAGGAGCTGCCGGAGGGCTGGGGCCACGGCCTGCGGGCGCGGGTCCCGGTGGTCGACATGCCGACTTATCTCGGGTATCTACGGCGGCGGCTGGAGGCGGCGGGCGGCACCGTCGAGCAGCGCGCCGTGGCCACGTTGGCCGAGGCCGCGCGGGAGGCGCCGCTCATCGTCAACTGCACCGGCCTCGGCGCCCGCGATCTGGTGCCGGACGCCGAGGTGCGCCCGGTGCAGGGCCAGTTGGTGCTGGTGGAGAACCCGGGCGTCGACGAGTGGTTCGTGGCCGCCGACCCCGGTTCGGCGGACACGCTGTACGTACTGCCCCAGCCGTACGGGGTGATCCTCGGCGGCACCGCCCGGGAGGACGTCTGGGATCTGGCGCCCGACCCGGCGACGGCCGAGGCCATCGTGGCCCGCTGTGCCCGCGTCCATCCGCCGCTGGCGGACGCGCGCGTCATCGGGCACCGGGTGGGGCTGCGCCCGGCCCGGTCGCGGGTGCGGCTGGAGGCGGACACCGCGGCGGGCGGCGTCGGATTTCCCTGGCTCCTGCACAACTACGGACACGGCGGGGCGGGCATCACCGTCGCCTGGGGCTGTGCGGAGGAAGCGGCCGAACTGGTCAGCAGCTGTTGACCGGCTGCCCCTCGGTCAGGTGATAGGTGGCGCGGCCGTCGAGGAGCAGCGGCACCAGCGCGCGCAGCGACTGGCGCAGCGGTACGAAGGCGCCGTCCGCGCCGCCCTGCCAGGGCCGCACCGTGACGCCGTGCAGCGCGAGCTCGTCCTTCACCTGCGCGTACTGTCCGGCGTCGAGCAGATAGCCGCACGGCGGGTCGGCGAGGGTTTCCTCCGGGCCCGCCGGGTCGTTGTCGCCGCCGCCGAGGTAGACCGGGCCGCGGTCGGCGTAGCCGGTCAGCCGGGCGCGGGTGGTCGCGGCCTCGATGCGTCCGCGCCGCTCGCCGGTGAAGGCGAAGGCGCCGTCGAGCGCAGCGAGTTGGGAGCCCACCCGGCGCCGGTTGTTGACCGCGGGGTCGGCCTTCTCGGCGTCGGTGAGCGGGTCGACGCGCGTCTCGACGAGCAGGCCGACGGAGTGCTTGACCCCTGCGGTGTTGCGCAGGATCCGCTCCTGGCCGTCGCCCGCGACCTGTTTGACGGGATCGCCGGTCTCCGGGTCGGTCCAGATGCCGTAGACGCCGGTGCCGAAGCCCGCCTGCTCGGCGTGCGGCCGGACGTAGGAGTCGGAGAGCGTACGCGCCTCCTGGTGCACGGGGTCCGCGGTGTTGAGGTTGCGCGGCCACAGCGCCAGCAGGTCCTTCATGTAGTACGGGACGGTGGCGCCGTACTCGTGGAGGTCGTAGACGGTGTCGGGCCGCCAGTCGCGGAGGACGGCGGCCGTCGCGCGGGACTCCGCGGTCTTGAGGGCGATGTGATCGCGGTTGATGTCGACGCCCTCGGAGTTCTCCCGGGTGTCGGCGGCGCGGCCGTCGGGGTTGGCGGTCGGGATCACGAGGACGTTGGTGCGCTCCAGGAAGCGCTTGGTCCGCGCGTCCTTGGCGTAGGCGAGGTCGCGGACGGTGGACAGGCAGGCCTCGCGGCCGGACGGCTCGTCGCCGTGCTGAGAGCAGATGAGCAGCAGCGTATTGGCGTTCGCGGTACGGGTCGGGGCAGCGGGTGCGCCGATCCGCACCAGGCGCAGCGGGCGGCCCTGCGCGGTGGTGCCGATGCGGTCGACGGCGACGCGCGCGCTCGCGGCGTCGACCGCGGCGAGGAAGCGTTCCTCCTCCGGCTCGGTGGTCCAGCGCGCGCCGTTGCCGGCCTCGAAGCCGGTGCGGGGCTCGGAGGTTCCGGCGTGGGCGGGCGCGGCGAGGAACGACGTGGTCAGCAGCGCGACGGCGCCGACCGCCGCGGCGCGGATCAGGGGGATGCGGGAGATCGCGGGTGTCACGGAGTGGGGTCTCCTTGGGTGAGGTCTCATTACGGGAGTGGTCTCGTTATCTCGTTACGGGGGGGGCAGCCGTATCAGGGCTGTACTACGGCAGCCGGGACTTGCGGCGCGGCTCGGGGACGCCCTTCCGCGGGGCGGCGTCGGGCGAGGCGGTGGCGGCGTCGGCCGGGGCGCCCGCGGTGGCCCGGGCGAGCGCCGGGGCGCCGCCGGTCAGGGGCAGCCGGGCCTGGGTGCGGGCCAGGTCGACCGTGACCGTGGGCTTGGTGTCCACCGGTTCGATCAGGCCCGCGTCCGTACCGGCGACGATGAGGGCCAGCCGGTGGCCCGCGGGGACGATGTGGTCCGTGGCGGCGAGGTCGAGGGTGATGGTGTAGGGCTTGCCGGGGGTCAGCGGGCGGCCCTTCCCGTCGTCCGCCCAGTGGCCGAGGTCGGCCCAGCCGCGGCTGAGGACGGTGTAGCCGACACTCGCCGTGTCCGCCTCGGTCCGCTTGAAGCAGCCGCTGTCGCCCGCCGTGCCGCTGCCCCAGCAGGTACGGTCGGCGAGGGTGCGGATGCCCTCGGCGTCGCCGGTGTAGTTGCGGATGGTGTCCGGGCCGAGGTCCACCACGACCGCGGACAGATGCGCGGAGGAGGTGGAGGGGGTCGCGGTGACCGTGACCGTACCGGAGCCCGCGAGCCGCAGGTCCTTCGTCAGTGGCGCGGTGGCGAATCCGGCCTTGGCGGCCGTCGGCTGGTCGATCCGGGCGGCCCAGTCGGCTTCGCTCAGCCTCGGGTCGTCGGTGAACGTCTCGGTGGCGCCGGGTTCGGCCGGTTCGGTGCCGAGGACGCCGACGCCTGGGGTCTGTCCGGAGCGCGGCCGCAGCGTGGTCGGGCGGGTGCCGGCGGGCGGCCAGGAGCGGTCGGTGGCCCAGCGGTCGGGGGCGCGTTCGACATCGGCCATGGGCTCGCGCTCGATGCCGTTGTCGATGCCGAGCAGGTAGTGGTCGAACCAGCGGTGCAGGGTGCTCACCCACTCCGCGCGGCGGAAGTCGAAGGGGTCGACGTGCCCGGTCTGCGAGAGCCAGATCTTCCGCTCCACGCCGGCGTCGGCGAGCGCGTTCCACCACTGACCGAGGTGTTTGGTGCGGACGTTGAGGTCCTGCATCCCGTGGACGGCGAAGACGCTGGCCCGCACCTTGCCCGCGCCGGGGACGTAGTCGCGCCCGGTCCACAGGTCGGTCCAGTCGCCGTTGCGCGGGGCGCCGTCGATGAGCTCCTGCTGTACGGCGGCACAGCGCGCGTGCGCGTCGTCGCTCTCGACGCCGTCCGACAGGCCGTCGGGGCCGCTGTCGAAGAGCGGGGCGCCCTTGGCGAAGTAGTAGTCGTACCACGAGGAGATGGCGCTGATCGGCACGATGGTCTTCAGGCCCTTGACGCCGGTGGCCGCGACGCCGTTGGCGACGGTCCCGTCGTAGCTCTTTCCGATCATGCCGGTGGCGCCGTTGGACCAGTCGGCCGTGACGGTCGCGGTGCCGGTGCGGGTGGTGTAGCCGGTGGCGCGGCCGTTCAGCCAGTCGACGACGGCCTTGGCGGACTGGATGTCGGAGCGGCCGCCGATGTCCACACAGCCGTCGGAGCGGTTGGTCCCGGCGAGGTCGACCAGGACGGTGGCGTAGCCGCGCGGCACGAAGTAGTTGTCGTAGAAGAGCGGGAAGAGGACGGGCTTGCCGGCCGCGTCATAGGTCTTCCGCTGGCTCTCGTTGCCGCGTCCGCAGCAGGAGTAGTACGGGCTCGCATCCATGATCACGGGGATTCGGCGGCCCTGCTGGGCGGGTTCGCCGGGGCGCACGATGTCGACGGCGACCCGGTCGGTTCTGCCGTCCGAGTCGCCGTCAAGTCCGGTGTCCACCCATACGGATTCGCGGATCGCCTTGTCGTATGAGTAGATCGGTCTGCTTTCCCGCTCGGCGGCCTGGGCCGCCGTTGTGCCGAGAGGAGGTATGAATGTCGCTGCGAGGACCGCCAGGGCGGCGGCCGCTATTGGTCGGAGCACGATCCGTGTTCTCGCGCGGCGGGGCTTCCGCATACATAGCAGCACGGGCGGACCGTAGCGCGAGTCAACTCCCGCGCAGAAGAGGGCACTCCGATGTCGGTGGGGCCGAGGTAGCCGCTGATGTCGACCGGATGTCGATCGTGTGTCGCGTGGGGTGATGGACAGGAGGGGTCCTCGGCGAGTACCTAGGGTCTGCAGTGATCGTTCTCCCCGACGAGTTGGAGGACCCGTGCGTCACAGACTCACCGTCCCGAGCGCGGCCGCCGCGTTCCTGCTGCTGGCGGTTCCGGCCTCGGCGGCCGAAGCCACCCCGGGCGCGCCCGGCATCGGG
>NZ_MUNE01000778.1 GCF_002154605.1 Streptomyces milbemycinicus
ACACGGTGTTCACGGCGTGATCGATGTCAGCTTGTGATTTGTCGTTCGACTTCGAACAGGTGGACCTGGTGATCACTCGTCCGGGTGTTCCGGGGACGGGGGTACGACCTTCGCGTGATCCTGAACTTGACCAAGAGGTGCAGGACTTGACGCGAAGGCCGTAGTGGTGATTGCTGTGGAACAGGGCGTGTAGTGCGATCCGTTCGCGGAACTGTCACGCTTCCGGGGGTCTTCTACGACCGCCTGACCGGGCGGTGCGACGCGCTGTTCGAGCTCACCGACGCGGTGCTGTGCACCGACGGGCCGGTGAAGACCCTGGTGGACCTGGCGCTGGCGCCCGAGCACCGGCGCGGGCACGGCGCCCTGTACGGCGCGCTGAACAAGGGCTGTCTGGACGTCGAGCGGCTGCGGATGGCGTTGGCCGACTTGCCGCTGCCCAGGGCTGCTGACGGCCGGCTGGTCCTGGCAGTGGACGTGTCGCCCTGGCTGCGGCCCGACGCTGCCACCAGCGATGCCCGCTCTTTTTGCCACACCTACGGCCGTGGTGAGAGCAAGCACATGATGATCCCGGGCTGGCCGTACTCGTGGGTCGTCGCCCTGGAAGCGGGTCGGACCTCGTGGGTCGCACCGCTGGATGCAGTCCGGCTTCGGCCGGCGNNACCGGGTGATGCGCCGGCCGACGCCGCCCCGCGTCTACAACCCGACGGGCGGGCGGCCGCCCAAGCACGGCGGCGAGTTCATCTTCAAGGACACCAGGACCTGGGGCGCCCCGGACGTCGAGACGAAGTCCGAGACCACCCGCTACGGCACCGCCCACGCCCAGAGCTGGGACCGGCTCCACCCCGAGCTGCAACAACGCGCCGCCTGGCGGGACCACACCGGCAAGCTCCCGGTCATCGAGGGCACCGTCATCCGCCTCCAGGTCGACCACCTGCCCAGCGGCGGCGACCCCAAGCCCCTGTGGCTCTGGTGGTCCCGCCCCACAGCGGCCCCGGCTGAGACCGACCTGGCCTGGCAGGCCTCCCTGCGGCGGTTCGACATCGAGCACTTCTTCAGGATGATCAAGCAAACACTCGGCTGGACCGCTCCGAGGCTGCGAGACGCCGAAGCGGCTGAGCGCTGGACCTGGCTGATTGTCGCTCAATGCCGCGAAGTTAGGGGC
>NZ_MUNE01000779.1 GCF_002154605.1 Streptomyces milbemycinicus
GCGATCGTGAACCCCGGGGGCAAGGAGCGGCTTGAGGCCGCCCCCGGCCTCGGCGCGACCGCCCTCGCCTGCCGCCCGGTGCCCCACCCCGACTTCCCCGACGCCACGGTCCGCACCCCCGTGATCGTCAAGGCCGACGGGGCCCGGAAGTTCTGGGAGGCGGGCGACGCGGAAGCGCCCTACCTCTCCGAATGCTTCGGCCCGGTGTCCTTCGCCGTCGCCATGGACTCCACGGCGGACGCGGTCGACCTGCTGCGCCGCACCATCCGCGACAAGGGCGCGATGACCGTCGGCGCGTACACCACCTCGGCGGACGCCGAGCGGCTGGTCGAGGAGGCGTGTCTGGAGGAGTGCGCCCAGCTGTCGCTGAATCTGACCGGTGGGATCTACGTCAACCAGACCGCGGCCTTCTCGGACTTCCACGGCTCGGGCGGCAACCCTTCGGCCAACGCCACCTTGTGCGACGGGGCGTTTGTGACCTCCCGCTTCCGTATGGTCGAGGTCCGCCGCCCGCTGTAGCGCAGCGGCGCCTCCCGCGCCTTCCGCGTCGCTCGCTCAGCCGCTCATCTGGGCTGGGCCGGCGGCGCCTGCACCGGCCCTCCCCAGTGGAACAGCGCCATGGCCACGCTGGTGGCCAGGTTGTAGCTGGACACCTGAGGCCGCATGGGGAGGGCCACCAGCCTGGTGGCCCGCTTGCGCACCTCCGGCGAGATCCCGTGCCGCTCGGATCCGAACGCGAGCAGCGCGTCATCGGGGATGACCACCGACCGGATGTCCTCCCCCTCCGCATCCAGGGCGTACAGCGGCCCCGGCGGAAGGTCATCGCTCGTCAGCCGCTCCACGGCGGTGGCGAAGTGCAGCCCCGCGCCCGACCGGACGGCGTTGGGATGCCAGGGGTCGATATCGCCGGTGGTGACCACCCCCGCGACCCCGAACCCCGCGGCGAGCCGCACCACGGCCCCCACATTCCCCAGGTTGCGCGGGTTGTCCAGCACCACGACCGGCGCCGACCTGGACGGCCCCGCCAGCTCGTCCAGATTCCCCCGTCGATCGCGCCTGACCGCCAGCGCGGCCACGCCTGTCGGATGGACCCTCGGCACAAGGTCGCGCAGCGTCTTGGCCGACACCTCGACCAGGCGCTCCTCGATCACCGCGGTCAGGTCCCCGGCCAGGTCGTCCGCGAGAGCGAGCGCGGCGGCCTTGTCACTCGTGACCGCGATCCGCACCTCCGCGCCGAACCGGAGCGCGTGCTTCAGCGCATGGAAGCCATCCAGCAGTACGGTCCCCGCAGCGGCCTCGTGCCACCGCCGCACGGCCGTCACGGCCTCGTCGTCACCCATGCCCACAGCCTACGGTCGGCCCTCGACGCTCTCCCCCGTCCGCTGACGCGGCAGCCAGGCCGTTTGCGCCCGGACACGGTCACGGACCCTGTTCGCCCGCCTCCCGACCCAGCGCAGAAAGTTCGTCGGGAGGAAGATCGCGTCTGCCGCGATCATGGCCAGGGAGAAGAAGGGCAGCCCCAGCAGCACCGCGATCCCGATGTGCTCCAGCACCAGCAGGACGAGCATCACGTTCTTGACCCGCCGGTTCAGCAGCGTGAAGGGGAAGGCGACCTGCACGATGACCGTGCCGTAGGTGAGCGCCATGACCAAGAGGCCGCTGCCGGCCAGCACATCGGCCAGTGCGGGCCAGGGCGAGAAGTAGTCCAGGTTCAGCGGGTAGTAGAGCGCGGTGCCGTCCTGCCAGCGCGAGCCCTGGACCTTGTACCAGCCGGCGGAGGCGTACAGCAGACAGACCTCGCCCATGATCACCAGCACCGCGCCGTTGTGCGCGAGGTTGGCGAGGATGTCCAGAAGGGTGCGCGGCTCGCCGGGGGCGTAGCGCCGGACGAGCCACCAGGCGCCGTGGACCGCCCACACCCCCCATAGCGCCAGGGCCCAGCCGACGCCGGGGAGCGGGCCGTAGGCCGACCAGTCGAGACGGGCTTCGGTGAACAGCTGCGCCCACAGCAGGGCCGACCCGGTCAGTGCCCACAGCACGATCCCGGTGGCGTCGCGCGGCTCCGGCGCCCCGGGCTCGCGCCGCGCCGCGCGGCGGGCGTCCAGGGACCACACCTGCCCGCACCGGGTCAGCGTCAGATACATCGCCACCAGGTGGATGACGTTGTCGCCGCCGTCGCCCACGAAGACGCTGCGGTTCTGCAGGGAGATCACGCCGAGCATGAACAGCACGGACATGGTGCGGGTCCGCCAGCCGAGCAGGAGCAGCGCGCTGGAGACGACGGCGAGGGCGTAGACGGTGTCGAACCACAGGCCGCTGTCGGACCACATGAGCGCGCTGAACGCGCCGTTGCCCTCGATGAGCTGATGGGCCATCTCCCAGCTCCACGGGCCCTCGGGCCCGTACAGCTCCTGGCGGTGGGGCCATTCGCGCAGCAGGAACAGCAGCCAGGTGAAGGAGAAGCCGATGCGCACCACGGCGGTCTGGTACGGGCCGAGCGCCGATCCGGTGACGCGGGCATGGGCCCGGATGACGGCTGCTTCGACGCGGGCGGCGGCCTTGGCGCGGGGCGCCGCCCGCGTCGAAGCAGCCGTCATC
>NZ_MUNE01000078.1 GCF_002154605.1 Streptomyces milbemycinicus
GAGGGGGAACTCCGGGGTGGGGCCGGGGACGGATAGCGGGCCGTACCGCCATGTCGCCTTGACCGCGTGGCCCGCCCGCACAGGCCGTAGGGCCTTCAGGTTCTAGAGGATGAGAAGCCTCTGTACCTTAGTTTATGCGTGTAAACTTGCTGTATCTCTGAATAATGGAAGGCGCACGGCATATGGACGCGGTGGATAGGCAGCTCATCCAGGCCCTGCGGGAGAACGGGAGGGCCTCGTACGCGGAGCTCGGCCGGCTCGTCGGCCTTTCCGGACCCAGCGTCACGGACCGGATCAACCGCCTGGAGGCGGCCGGAGTGATCACCGGCTACCGCGCGACCGTCGACGCCGCGTCCCTGGGCCTCGGGGTGACCGCCCTCATCGGCATTCAGCTCTCCGACGCCGCCGACCACGAGGACGTGGCGGGGCGGCTGCGTGAGCTGGCCGAGATCGAGGACTGCTGGTTCATCGCGGGCGACGACTCGTACATGCTCAAGGTGCGCGCCTCGGACGTGGACGGTCTTGAGCGGACCATCCGGCGGCTGTCCAGGACCAAGGGCGTCGCCCGTACGCGTACCACGATCGTGCTGTCCACGAAGTGGGAGAACCGGGTCGGCGAACTGCCCGACGACGTCAAGGCGTAGTCTCAGGAAGGCCACTTAAGCAAAGGCCTACATAAGCAGACGTATTGCAGACGTATGGGAGGCGGCCGCATGACTGCGTCTATCCAAGATGCGGGTCTCAAGCGCGAACTGGAAGAGAAGGTCCGCGCCGGAGAGCGGCTGTCCCGCGAGGACGGCATCGCGCTGTATGAATGCGATGACCTGGCCTGGCTCGGCGGGCTGGCCCATGAGGTGCGCACCCGCAAGAACGGTGACGTGGTTCACTTCAACGTCAACCGCCACCTCAACATGACCAATGTGTGCACCGCCTCGTGCGCGTACTGCTCCTTCCAGCGCAAGCCGGGCGAGAAGGACGCGTACACCATGCGCATCGAGGAGGCCGTCCGCCTCGCCAAGGCGATGGAGAACGAGAACCTCACCGAGCTGCACATCGTCAACGGTCTGCACCCCACCCTCCCCTGGCGCTACTACCCGCGGTCGCTGAAGGCCCTGAAGGAAGCGCTTCCTCAGGTGTCCCTGAAGGCCTTCACCGCCACCGAGATCCACCACTTCGAGAAGATCTCCGGGCTGCCGGCCTCGGAAATCCTCGACGAGCTGATCGACGCCGGCCTGGAGTCGCTGACCGGCGGCGGCGCGGAGATCTTCGACTGGGAGGTCCGGCAGCACATCGTCGACCACGAGACCCACTGGGAGGACTGGTCGCGTATCCACCGGCTGGCCCATGAGAAGGGCCTCAAGACCCCGTGCACCATGCTGTACGGGCACGTTGAGGAGCCCCGGCACCGGGTGGACCATGTGCTGCGGCTGCGTGAGCTCCAGGACGAGACCGGCGGGTTCCAGGTCTTCATCCCGCTGCGCTACCAGCACGACTTCGTGGACATGAAGGACGGCAAGGTCCGTAACCGGCTGCAGGCCAGGACCACCATGGCCACCGGCGCGGAGGCGCTGAAGACCTTCGCGGTCTCGCGGCTGCTGTTCGACAACGTCCCCCATGTGAAGGTCTTCTGGGTGATGCACGGCGTACGGACCGCGCAGCTCGCGCTCAACCACGGCGCGGACGACATGGACGGCTCGGTCGTCGAGTACAAGATCACTCACGACGCCGACAACTACGGCACGCCGAACAAGCTGACCCGGGACGATCTGCTGGAGCTGATCCGGGACGCGGGCTTCCGCCCGGTGGAGCGGAACACCCGCTACGAGATCATCCGCGAGTACGAGGGGCCGGACCCGGCCCGGCGCGAGGCGCCGCAGCCCATGCGCGCCTGACACCGCCGGCATCCGCCCGTGCCCGACGCCCACCAGGGGCCGGTCCCGGATCTCAGGGTCGTCGCGGAGGCCTTGGGGCGTCCGTGATTCACTGGATGGGCAGGACTTCCCAGCAGAAAGAAGACGGCCGTGCCTTTCAAGCCGAGCGCGACGTTCCGCTACACCGCCATGCGCCTGGGGATCTTCGCGGGCTCCTTCCTGGTGATGTGGGCCCTGGTGTACTTCCGGGTGGTGCCCGCCGGGCTCGGCGGCTCCAATTTCTTCTGGGTCGCGCTGCTGGCCCTGGTCGTCTCGGCGCCGCTGAGCTTCGTCCTGCTGCGCAAGCAGCGCGACGAGATGGCGGTGCAGGTCTCGGAGCGGGTGGACCGCGCCAAGGCGCGGCTCGCGGCGAACCAGAGCCAGGAAGACGGCGTCTGAGCCACACCTGCGCGCTTCTGCCTCCGCCGTTCCGCCTCCGCTTTTCTGACGGCTTCTGCTTGTAACCCTCCTCACACCTCTTCAGCGTCCCGTCTTCCAGCTCCCGCTGGCAGGCGGGACGTTGTCCGTTCGCACCCCTGTGTGTAAAAGCTTGGCTATGGGGAACTCAAAGTCATGGTGTTAATGTTCTTGTCATGACGACCGCAGCCGCGCCCCGCTTCCCCATGAGCGTCCCGCTCGTGGCGCGCCTGCACATCGATCTCTGCCGCTGCCGGTCGGCGGCCTGTCGCCGCCGCTGACCGCTTCTCACGCCTCAGCGGCCGGAGACCGTACGGACTCCTGGCTCACCCTCGTCCGCTACCTCGTCCCCTGGCTTTTCGTGCCTTTCCCTGCCTTCCCCTGCCTTCGGAGTGTGTCCGTTGTCATCCGTCCCCGACGCGTCGTCCACGTCGTCCTCCATACGCCTGCCCAAGGTGCCGTTCTGGGCGCAGATCCTGCTGGGCCTGGTGCTCGGCGTGGTGCTCGGCTGGGTCGCCCGCAGCGGTGACGTCGGCTGGCTGGTCACCACCCTCGACAAGATCGGCTCGATCTTCGTCCAGCTGCTGAAGCTCGCCGTCGCGCCGCTCGTCTTCTTCGCGATCCTGATCTCGATCACCAACCTGCGGAACGTCAACAACGCGGCGCGCCTCGCGACCCGCACCCTGCTGTGGTTCATGGCGACCTCGCTGATCGCGGTCGCCATCGGCCTGACGATCGGTCTGATCACCAACCCCGGCTCGGGCACCGGCCTGACCCCGCAGGACGGCGCCAAGCCCGACCACGCGGGCTCCTGGCTGGACTTCCTCACCGGCATCATTCCGACCGACGTCATCACGCCGTTCACCGAGCTGAACGTCCTGCAGATCGTCTTCATGGCCGCCGTCGCGGGCGTCGCCGCCCTCCAGCTCGGCGAGAAGGCCCAGCCGATCCTCACCCTCAGCCAGGCCATCCTGGAGCTGCTGCAGAAGGCCCTGTGGTGGGTCATCCGCCTCGCCCCGCTGGGCACCCTCGGCCTCATCGGCTACGCCATCGCCGAGTACGGCTGGGACCTCATCGGCAAGTACGCCACCTTCACCGCCGACATCTACGTCGGCTGCGCCCTGGTGATGTTCGGCGTCTACCCGACGCTGCTGGCCACGGTCGCCAAGGTCAATCCGCTGCACTTCTTCAAGGGCGCCTGGCCCGCGATCCAGCTCGCCTTCGTCTCCCGCTCCTCGGTCGGCACCATGCCGGTCACCCAGAAGGTCACCGAGCGCCTGGGCGTCCCCAAGGAGTACACGTCCTTCGCGGTGCCCTTCGGGGCGACGACGAAGATGGACGGCTGCGCCTCGATCTACCCGTCCATCGCCGCGATCTTCATCGCCCAGATCTTCGATGTGCACCTCGGCGTCGGCGACTACCTGCTGATCGCCTTCGTCTCGGTCATCGGTTCGGCCGCCACGGCCGGCCTCACCGGCGCCACCGTCATGCTGACCCTGACCCTGTCCACGCTGGGCCTCCCGCTGGAGGGCGTCGGCCTCCTCATGGCCATCGACCCGATCCTAGACATGATGCGCACCGCGACCAACGTTGCAGGTCAGGCCCTGATCCCGGTCCTCGTCTCGGCCCGCGAGAAGATCCTCGACCGGCACGCCTACGAGCACGCCTCCGCGTCCCCCCTGGACAACGCGGACACGGTCGACGACCGCCAGGTGGTCCCGGCCGCGGCGTAGCAGCCGCCCGTTCCCGACGTCGCCCCGCTCTCGCCGTCCTCGGTCGAGAGCGGGGCGACGCGTTTTATTCGCTCAGGACCTGCTCCGGTGCCGGGCGTCAGCCTCGGCTATTGTCGCGGCTTCGGCCTCGGCCAACGCGATGGTGAAGCCGAGCGCCTTAGTGATGTGACTCGCGGCTGACATGACGCGCGCCGTGCCCACGACGGGGGCGATCGCGACGAGAACGTCTTGCAACTGCTCGGCTGTCAGGTTGGCCTTGACAGCGGGATCGACGTGGGCGAGGTAGGAGATCCCCGGTGCGTCCATGGCGACGAGCGCGGCGAGGCGGGTGAGGATGAGCGTGCGGTCGTCCAGGCCACAGCGGTCGATCGAGTCGACTGTCATGGCGGCGAGCGTGTCGAGAACGGGCGTTTCTGACGTTGTGGCCATGTCCGTATCGCCTTCCGGTGCTGTACGGAGCCGACACGCGCCACCCGCTCGCTGACCACGGGAATCCCCACGCGTTCGGCGGCTTGTTCTTTCACCGTAAAGGCCCCCTGAGGCTGATGCCTGCTGGGCTGATCGGGTGGACCTTGCTGGATCGGCAAGAGAAGTGGCCGTTCTGACATGTGCCGCGCAGTGTGGGCGTATGAGCGAGGACAAGGTTGCTGAAGAGTTCGATGTGGTGGTGGTCGGAGGGGGCGCCGCCGGGCTGTCGGGGGCGTTGACGCTGGCGCGGGCCCGGCGGTCCGTGGTGGTGATCGACTCCGGTGAGCCGCGTAACGCGCCCGCCGCGGGGGCGCACGGGCTGTTGTCCCGCGACGGGGTGTCGCCGCTGGAGCTGTTGCGGATCGGCCGGGAGGAGGTGGCCGGGTACGGCGGGCAGGTCGTATCCGACGTGGCGGTCTCCGCCCGGCGGGTGGCGGGCGGCTTTGTCGTCGAGGCCGGGAGCGGACGCCGCTTCCGGGCGCGGCGGCTGCTGGTGACGACCGGGCTGGTGGATGAGGTGCCGGAGGTGCCGGGGCTGCGGGAGCGGTGGGGGCGGGATGTGCTGCACTGCCCGTACTGCCATGGCTGGGAGGTCCGCGACGCGCCGATCGGGGTGCTGGGCGGCAGTCCGCTCTCCGTGCACCAGGCGTTGCTGTTCCGGCAGTGGTCGGCTCAGGTGACGCTGTTCCTGCACACCGGTGCCGAGTTGGCCGAGGACGAGTGGGAGCGGCTGGCCGCGCGGGGGATCGCCGTGGTCGACGGCGAGGTGACGGGCCTTGAGGTGGTGGAGGACCGGCTGGCCGGGGTCCGGTTGGCCTCGGGGCGGCGGGCGCCGGTGGAGGCGCTGGCGGTGGCGTCGCGGATGGTGGCGCGCGGCGAGGTCCCGGCGGGCCTCGGGCTGAGTGCGGTGGAGCATCCCATGGGGGTCGGGACGTATGTGCCGTCGGACGCGAGCGGGCTCACCGAGGTGGCCGGGGTGTGGGCGGCGGGGAACGTCACCGACCTGCTGGCCAACGTCCCGGTCGCGCAGGCGGCCGGGTTCCAGGCCGCGGCGGCGATCAACGCCGATCTGGTGGCCGAGGACACCGACGTCGCCGTGGCCCGCCGCAGGTCGGCTGCTGCCTCTGAAGCCGCTTCCGAAGCCGGTTCCGGGGGCGTTTTCGGTCCGGCCGGCGAGGCCGAGGTCTGCGCGCGGGTCCTGGGCGAGCGCCGGCACGGTCTCGAACCGCTGCCGCGCTCCCAAGGGCCCGCGCAGCCGTAGCGGCAGCCGCGGTAGTGGCGTCAGCCCACGCCGTCCTCGGCCAGGACGCGCGCCATGGTGCGCTCGGCCAGGGCCGTGATGGTCACGAAGGGGTTGACGCCGATTGAGCCCGGGATGAGCGAGCCGTCGGTCACGTACAGCCTGTCGTAGCCGACGGCCCGGCCGTACGCGTCCGTGGCGCGGCCCAGGACGCAGCCGCCCAGGGGGTGGTAGCAGAAGTCGGCGGCGAAGGCGCGGGTGTCGCCGAAGAGGTCGTAGCGGTAGATGGTGCCGTTGGCGGAGTTGAGGCGGTCGAAGAGGGATTTGGCGGCGGTGACGGAGGGGGCGCTCTGGGTGCCGGTCCAGTTCAGCACGGCGGCGTCCTTGGCGGCGTCGTAGGTGAAGGTGCCGCGCTCGGGGTTCTTGGTGATGGCCAGGTAGAGGCTGGCCCAGGTCTCGGTGCCGGCCGGGAGCGGGGCGATCTCGGCGAAGACGGGGTTGGTGGCGTTGGACCAGTCGTCGATCCCCATCACCGGGATCGTCGACTGGTTGGCGCCGGTCGTGTTCCATATGTGGTTGGCGCGGCCGAGCATGACGTTGCCGTTGCCGCCCCAGCCGCGGCCGATCTGCGGGCTCAGTGCGGGCAGGGTGCCGGTCTCGCGGGCGCGCAGCAGGAGCTCGGTGGTGCCGAGGCTGCCCGCGCCGAGGAAGAGCGAGCGGCAGGAGATCTCGTCGGTACCGACGACCGCGCCGGTGTCGTCGAGGCGGTCCACGGTCAGGACGTACGTGCCGTCGGCGGCCCTGCGGATGGCGCGGGCGCGGCTGAGGGTGCGGATGGTGACGTTCCCCGTGCCGAGGGCCGCCGCGAGATAGGTCTTGTCGAGGCTGCGCTTGCCGAAGTTGTTGCCGTAGATGACCTCCTGGGCGAGGGCGGACTTGGTGGCGGTCCCGGCGGCCTCGCGCTGCATGTAGTCGAAGTCGTACACATTGGGGACGAAGACGGTCTTCAGGCCCGCCGTTTTCGCCTGGTCGCGGGAGACGCGGGCGTACTTGTACCACTCAGTGGACTCGAACCAGGCGGACGGGACGGTGGCGGCGCCGAGCATGCGGTTGGCGAGCGGGAAGTACGTGGCGTACATCGCATCGGCGTCGACCTGGGGCAGCACCTCCTGGAAGTACGCGCGGGACGGGGTGACCGCCATGCCCCCGTTGACGAGCGACCCGCCGCCGACGCCGCGTCCGACGTAGACGGACATATTGGGGAAGCGGACGCGGTCCAGGACGCCGGGGTAGGGCGTGATGTCCTTGTTGATGACGTCCAGCCACAGGAAGGTGGCCAGCGGCGCCTCGGTTCTGGTCTTGAACCACATGGAGCGCCGGTCGGGCGCGGTCATCGAACAGTAGACCTTGCCGTCGGAGGCCGGGGCGTTCCACAGTCGCCCCATCTCCAGGACCAGGGTCTTCACGCCCGCCTCGCCGAGCCGCAGGGCGGCGACCGCCGCACCGTAGCCGGAGCCGACGACGACGGCCGGGGCGTATTCGGCGCTCGCCGCGGGGGCGGGGCGGTCGGCGGCGGCCGCCGGGGAGAGGGCTATCCGGGTGAGCCCGAGGGCCGCGGCGCCGCGCAGGGCGGCCAGACCAAGAATATGACGACGCGTCAGATTTGCTGTCATGCTCGCATCATGCGCCGGAACCCCGGGTTCCGCCCATACCGCTCACTCATGGTCTTTTCTTGACCACTCCTGTCACACGCCCACCAAAGGGTCATAGCAGCCACTTCCGCCCCAGTCGCGTTATGAACGTCGGACGCGTACGGCGTCGGGCGGAGGAGCAATGGCGGTAGAGGCGAGGCGGGCGGAGCAGCGGGAGCCCGAGCGGGAAAGCCGGAACAGAGTCGGCACGGTCATCATCAATTGGCTGACCACGACCGATCACAAGAAGATCGGCACCTTGTACATGGTGACGTCCTTCGCCTTCTTTCTCTTCGCCGGGCTGCTGGCGATGGTGATGCGGGCGGAGCTGGCGCGGCCGGGTACCCAGCTTGTCTCCAATGAGCAGTTCAACCAGGCGTTCACCATGCATGGCACGATCATGATGCTGATGTTCGCGACGCCGCTGTTCGCCGGTTTCACGAATGCCATCATGCCGCTGCAGATCGGCGCCCCGGACGTGGCGTTCCCGCGGCTGAACATGTTCGCCTACTGGCTCTATCTCTTCGGCTCGCTCATCGCGGTGGCCGGATTCATCACCCCGAACGGGGCCGCCGACTTCGGCTGGTTCGCCTATACGCCGCTGTCGGACAAGGTGCATACGCCGAATCTGGGCGGCGATATGTGGGTCATGGGGCTCGCCTTCTCCGGGTTCGGCACGATCCTGGGCGCGGTCAACTTCATCACCACGATCGTCTGTATGCGCGCCCCGGGGATGACCATGTTCCGGATGCCGATCTTCACCTGGAACGTCCTGCTCACCAGCGTGCTGGTGATCATGGTTTTCCCGGTGCTGGCCGCGACCCTTTTCGCGCTGGAGGCGGACCGTAAGTTCGGCGCGCGGGTCTACGACCCGTCCAACGGTGGTGCGCTGTTGTGGCAGCACCTGTTCTGGTTCTTCGGCCATCCCGAGGTCTACATCATCGCGCTACCGTTCTTCGGGGTGATCACCGAGATCATCCCGGTGTTCAGCCGCAAGCCGATCTTCGGATACGCGGGTCTGGTCGCCGCGACCGTCTCCATCACCGGGCTGTCGGCCACGGTCTGGGCGCACCATATGTTCGTCACCGGGGCGGTGCTGCTGCCGTTCTTCGCCTTCATGTCCTTCCTCATCGCGGTGCCCACCGGGGTGAAGTTCTTCAACTGGGTCGGGACGATGTGGAAAGGGTCGCTGTCCTTCGAGACACCGATGCTGTGGGCCATCGGATTTCTCGTCACCTTCCTGTTCGGCGGGCTCACCGGGGTGCTCCTGGCCTCGCCGCCCCTCGACTTCCATGTCAGCGACAGCTATTTCGTGGTCGCCCACTTCCACTACGTTGTCTTCGGGACCGTGGTGTTCGCGATGTTCGGCGGATTCTACTTCTGGTGGCCGAAATTTACCGGAAAAATGCTGGACGAACGGCTCGGGAAAATCCATTACTGGACGTTGTTCACCGGTTTTCACACCACCTTCCTCGTCCAGCACTGGCTCGGTGTCAAGGGGATGCCGCGGCGCTACGCCGACTATCTGGCCGCGGACGGATTCACCGGGCTGAACACCATCTCGACCATCGGCGCGTTTCTGCTCGGCCTGTCCACCCTCCCGTTCCTCTACAACGTCTGGAAGACCGCCAAATACGGGGAGAAGGTGACCGTGGACGACCCCTGGGGATACGGCAGATCGCTGGAATGGGCGACCTCCTGTCCGCCGCCGCGGCACAACTTCCTC
>NZ_MUNE01000780.1 GCF_002154605.1 Streptomyces milbemycinicus
AACCTGGCACGTGCCAGGTTGCGTTCGAGGCGCCGCCGGATATGCGCTCTGGGCACAACGGACAACCCGCCGCCCGTCCGCGGCCACCGGTGGATGCCGCTCGCCGGTCCCGCGCCCGGGTCCCGCGCCCCTCTCGGCGCTCGCCGCGCCACGGCGTGTGACGCCTGACTCTGTGACTCCGGGCACAGCGGGGCACGAGACCCAACCCGCGCCACTCCCCGGACGTCTCCCCCCAGGGGAACACACGACGCACTCTCACTCCGGGGCACCGACATGCTCCCGCGGCCGATCCGCCCGCCCCGCTGACACCCGCTGGACGTGCCCCTATGACCTTCACCGCGCAGGCCCGCAAACAGCCCGCCGACCCATCCGCCTCGCCCCTACGGGGACGGCGGCGCGCCCGACGCACCCGCCCCCGGAACGTGGCGGTGGCGCTGGCCGCCGGTGCGACCCTGATCGCCGGGGTCGTATTCGCCTTACGCGACGACGACGACGGCGGCGGCGGCAAGGGCGCGGCCCGCGCCACGGACCCGACAGCCCTGCCGCCCGACGCCATCTCGGCCACCTCCAGACCCCCTCGCCCGGGCTCCCCCGCCACCGCGACCGGCGAGTTCGTCACCGCGAAGTCCTCCGGCGCGGTGATCGGCAAGGGAAGCGATCTGCGGCGGTTCAAGGTCATGGTGGAGAAGGGCACCGGCGTCGACGCGAAGCGGGCCGCGGCCGAGATCTCGGCGATCCTCGCCGACAGGCGCGGCTGGACCAAGGACGGCACGCACGCCTTCCAGCTGGTCGCCGACGGCCCCTCCGACTTCGAGGTGAAGATCGCCACCCCGGACACGGTCGACGAGATCTGCGGCGCCGTCGGCCTGGACACCCACGGCGAGGTCAACTGCGACGCCGGAACCCAGATCATGGTCAACCTCAAGCGCTGGAACACGGGCTCACCGGAGTTCTCCGGCCCCATCAGCGGCTACCGGGCGCTGATCGTCAACCACGAGGTCGGCCACCGCATCGGCCACGGCCACGAGACCTGCCCAGGGAAGGGCAAACGGGCGCCGGTGATGATGCAGCAGATATACGGGCTCAAGGGCTGCGTCGCGAACGAGTGGCCCTACGACGCGAAGGGCCGCTACATCGAGGGCCCGGCTGTTCCGTGACGGCTACATGTGATCGATCTGGGTCAGGTCGATGTCGATGGTGAATGGGACGGTCAGCTTCAGTCGCTCGTGATGGATGCCGGTGATCGCGTAGGACTTGGTCACCGGGTCCAGCTCGTAGGTGTGCACCGCCGGGCGTCGCCCCGTCCCTTTCTCAACCAGCCAGAAATGCGGGATGCCAGCGGCGGCGTATTTGCGGGGCTTGGCGTCGCGGCCCCGGTCCTCGGAGTCCGGTGAGACGACCTCTACGGCGAGCACGACGTCGGCTGCGTCGTACCGGGTCTGCTCGTCGCTCTGCTCGGCTTCCGCACGCACCACTAGGAGATCG
Organism: Streptomyces milbemycinicus; assembly: GCF_002154605.1. Taxonomy (GTDB): domain Bacteria; phylum Actinomycetota; class Actinomycetes; order Streptomycetales; family Streptomycetaceae; genus Streptomyces; species Streptomyces milbemycinicus. The sequence continues at coordinate 1,486 of NZ_MUNE01000780.1, forward strand.
GGCTCCGGGGCATTGCGGGGCCCCAACACGACGGTCATCTCCCTGCGCACCCGGAACTTGTCCGGCGCGGTCCTGCGCAGTCCAGATTCCAGCAGATACATCGCCAGCGTATGGAAAATCCGCTGCGGGCTCACGAAGACCAAGCTCCCGTCGATCAACTCAGTGTGCGGCGGGAGGTCGGGCAGATTGAAGAGATCGTCCACGGTGTAGCCGTCCGGCGGCGGCACGGGCCAGGTGGTGCGCTGCGGTTCGGCGGTCATGATTCCTCCCATGGACGAGATCTTCGACCGTGTACCCACCGTAGCGCCCCGGTGTGCGACAAAGCCGCCCATAGGTAGGAAACGCATCGCACGAGGTTGACGGCTGACCGATCTACCGGGCGCGGATAAGCTCGGCATTCATGACCGTTGCTGATCCCTGGCCCTCCCGCCCGCTCCGCGTCGCCGCCGCCCAGGCCTGCCCCTCACCGGGCGACGTCGTCGCCAACGCCGCCACGGCGGGCGCGATGGTGCGCGAGGCCGCGGAGGCGGGCGCGCGCGTGGTCGTCTTCCCGGAGAAGTTCCTCACCGGGTACGAGCCGGAGCTCATCCGCGGGGACCCGGAGCGCTGCGCGGTCCAGGCGGGCGGCGACGAAAGGCTGGGCCCACTGCTGACGGCCTGCCGGGACACCGGCACCGTGGCCATCGTCGGCGCCGCCGTGCACGACGCCGGCGAGCTGCACGTGTCCGCCTTGGTGATCGACTCCGACGGCGGCTGGGCGGCCCGCTACGACAAGCAGATCCTGTTCCGCTCCGAGCGCGACATCTACCGGCCGGGACGTGCCGGGTGCACGGTGGAGGTCGACGGCTGGCGGCTGGGCCTGGGCATCTGCTACGACTCCGGCTTCCCCGAGCACGCCCGCGCCGCCGCGCTCGACGGCTGCCACGCCTATCTGGTCGGTGCTCTGTTCAGCGTGGGCAACGGCTACCACGAGTCGCGGATGTGGTTTCCCGCCCGCGCCTTCGACAACACCATGTACACGCTGCTGGCCAACCACGTCGGCACCACCGGCGGCTGGGACACGTGCGGCGCCAGCGCCGTCTGGGACCCCACCGGCCGCCTCGTCGCCGAAGCGGGCCCCACCGAAGCGGAACTGGTCGTCGCCGATCTCGACCCCGAACACCTGCGCCGCGCCCGCGAGGCCCACACCATGCTCGCCGACTTCCGCGACGCCCATTGCGCTGACGCTCTCTCCCACAATCGTGTCGAGGTCATCGACGGCCACCCCAGAGAGATCGCAAGGGCGGATGCCGCGCCGATGCCGAGATGATCACGCAGCGTCGCCCCGCGCGGCAAGCTGCTCAACACACTGTCCAAGACTCAGACCTTGTTCCTCCGCAAGCTGGGCCAGATGGTCGCGGGTGTCCCGGGAGACCAGGATCGTCGTCGTTGCCATAGCGCCACTATGGGTGCTCGCCAGCGGGATTACCGGACGTCGTACGAGCGCACCAGCCGGGCCAGCTGCCGACCCGCCGCCCGCAAGGGCTCCTCGCTGCGGTTGACCTGCGCCGTGACCTCCGCCCCTTCCAAGGCGCTGATGATCGTGGTCGCCAACTCCCGCCCGCCCTCGGCCTCGAAGCCATGGCGCAGCAGCTTGTCCAAGACCAACCCCTCCCAGCTGCGCAGCGCCTCCGCGCACGCCTGCTGGATCTCCGAGTCGGTGCCGAGGGTCTCCAGGGCGGCCGCCGTGACGGGGCAGCCGTCGATCCAGCCCGACTCGCGCAGCTCCGTCGCGAGCTGCCGGGCGCAGGCCTCGACCGCTTCCGCCGGGTCTTCCTCGCTGTCCAGCGCCTTCCGGAGGAGCGTCGCGAACTCCTGGTCGCCGTGCTTGATCGCCGCCACGGCAACGGCTTCTTTGCCACCAGGGAAGAAGTGGTACACGGAGCCGAGGGTGGCCTGCGCCTCCTTGGCGATCTGCTTGATGCCCGTGCCGACGTAGCCCTGCCGCTGGAGGAGGCGCGCCGCGGCGACGACGATCCGGTCCCGGGTGCTGGTCTGCATATGAGCACCGTACCGGGCGCCTGAGTAGAGCGTTCGTTCTAGAGCTGTGGTACGTTCCCGGCACCCTCTAAATAGAGCGTTCGTTTTAGGGAAAGGGCATAGAACCCGGCATGAGCAGCAAAACCACGCAGCAGTCGGTCACCATCATCGGACTCGGCCCCATGGGCCAGGCCATGACCACGGCCTTCCTGGACCGCGGCTACGCGGTCACCCTGTGGAACCGCACCCCGTCCCGCGCGGACGCTCTGGTGGCCCGCGGCGCGACGCTCGCGCCGAGCGTCGAGGAGGCGCTCGCGGCCAACGAGGCGGTGATCCTCAGCCTCACCGACTACGCGGCCATGTACGACGTGCTCGGCCCCGCCGAGACCGCGCTGTCCGGCCGCGTCCTGGTCAATCTCAGCTCCGACACCCCCGAGAAGGCCCGGGCCGCCGCCCGCTGGACGGCCGAGCGGGGCGCCGTGCACCTCACCGGCGGCATCACCGTGCCGCCCTCCGGGGTCGGGCAGCCCGAGTCGCTCACCTTCTACAGCGGCCCGCGCGAGGCCTTCGACAAGCACCGGGATGTACTGGAAGTCGTGACCGGCCGGAGCGACTACCGGGGCGAGGACCCAGGGCTGGCCGCGCTCTTCTACCAGCTCGGCATGGTCATGTTCTGGACCTCGATGCTGAGCTACTGGCAGGCGATCGCCCTCGCCAAGGCCAACGGCCTGGCGGCGGCCGACATCCTGCAGCACGCCACGGACACGGCGAACTCGCTGCCCGGCTTCTTCGCCTTCTACGCCGAGCGCATCGACGCGGGCAACCACGTCGGCGACGTGGACCGGCTGGCGATGGGCATGGCCAGCATCGACCACGTCCTGCACACCAACGCCGACTCGGGCGTCGACACCGCCCTTCCGGCCGCGGTCGCCGGCCTCTTCCGGCGTGGCATGGAGGCGGGCCACGCGGCGGACAGCTTCTCCAGCCTGCTGGACATCATGCAGAAGGCCGAGGCATAACCGCACGTCGGCTGCCGATCGAGCAGTTTCAGGCGAAACCGTATCGAATGAATGAACAGCTGTACCGTGGCCTCATGACCGCCGACGTTCCCCACCGAACCACCGCCGCGCACGCGACCGACCGCCCCGGGGATGCGTCGCCTTTCGCTCTCGGCTTGCTGCTCCGCCGGGCGCACTGGCACGCGGCCTCGGTGATGACGGAGGCGCTGCGGCCGCTCGGCATCGAGTTGCGGCATTTCGCCGTGCTGATCGAGCTGGTCAACCGTGGGGCCACGGTGCAGCGGGACCTGGCGGCGGCAACAGGGTCGGACAAAGCGGGAATCATGCGGGTCGTGGACGACCTGGAGCGTAAGGGGCTGGTTGTCCGCAAGGCCGTTCCGGGGGACCGGCGGGCGCGGGCGGTGGAGATCACGTCTCAGGGACTCGAACTCTTCGAGGCGGCTCATGTGGCGGCGGAGCCGCTGGCTGAGCGCCTGGTTGCCGAACTGGGGCCGGGCGAGCCCGAGCGGCTGGCGGATCTGCTGACCCGGTTCGCCCACCGCTCAGGCGGCAAGGCGTAAGCGCGCCCGTGCGGCCGGCTGCCCGCCGGCCGCATGGGCGCGCTTCGTCTCACGCGGCTTTCGCGGCGAAGCGCTCCGCGAGTTCCTTGGCCATGGCGGCCGCTTCCTCGTAGGCGCGCTCGCGGGAGGCCTCGTAGAGGGGGACCAGTGCTGACATGGCCGGGTTGCGGGGGGCCATGGTGAGCTCCGGGACGATGTAGTCGAGGTCCAGGCCGAGGGTGCCCCTGAGCACCGCCTCCAGGTAGTTCTGTACGAACTCGTAGCCCTCGCGCGGGGTGCCCGGCGCGTAGGAGCCACCGCGACTGGCGACGACGACGACCGGCGTGCCCTGGGCGGAGGGGGTCTCGCCCGCGGTGCGGCCGAGCAGGAGCACGCTGTCCAGCCACGCCTTGAGGGTCGACGGGATCGAGTAGTTGTACATGGGGGCGCCGATCAGGACGGCATCTGCCTGCTCCAACTCCTCGATGAGCTTCACGCGCGCGGCGAACGCGGCGGACTGCTCCGGGGTGCGCGCGGACGGGGCGGCGTAACCGGCGGACCAGGCGTCGGCGGTGATGTGCGGGATGGGGTCGGCGGCGAGGTCGCGATAGATCACCGTGCCCTCCGGGTGCTGCTCCTCCCATGCCTGACGGAAGGCGGCCGTGACCGAACGGGACGAGGAAGCCTCGCCGGGGAACACGGATGAATCGATGTGCAGCAGCGTGGCCATGGACTCTCTCCAAAGTGCGGTGCCAGAGGCGGGGAAACAGGAGCCGAGGATTCGCGCTCGAAGATAGTTAAGCACGAGACGGTATCGAGTGATACTATCTCGGGTGTAGCGGAGGTGACACGCGCCGACAGATGGGAGTCAGGCGATCATGGATGTCTATGAGGCGGTCACGAGCCGACGGGCGGTGCGTGGATTCGCCGACCGGCCCGTCCCCAGGGAGACGCTGGAGCGCGTGCTGTCCGCCGCGGCCTGGTCGCCGTCCGGATCGAACATTCAGCCGTGGCACGTCTACGTACTGACCGGCGGGCCACTGGCCGAGGTCAAGAAGCGCGCCTGCGAGCGCCTGACCGCGGGCGACCCCTGGGACGAGCCGGAGTACGAGCAGTACCCGCCCGCGCTGAAGTCCCCGTACCGCGAGCGCCGATCCGCCTTCGGCGAGCAGCGCTACGGCGCACTCGGCATTCCGCGCGAGGACCTGGAGGCGCGCCAGAGGGCCGCTTCCGCGAACTGGAACTGCTTCGGCGCGCCCGCCGCACTGTTCTGCTACATCGACCGCGACATGGGCTCGCCCCAATGGGCCGACGCCGGCATGTTCCTGCAGACCGTCATGCTGCTGCTCCGCGCCGAAGGGCTGCACAGTTGCCCACAGATGGCATGGGCGAAGTTCCACAGGAGCGTCGCGGAGGTCCTGTCACCCCCGGACGAGCTCATCCTCTTCTGCGGCATGTCGATCGGGTACGAGGACGTCACGGTGGATGACGCCCGTACGCAGCGGGCGTCGCTCGACGAGACGGTCACGTTCGTCGATGGTCGCTGACACCGCCCGCCCTCAGCTGATCGAGTCGCTGTTTCCCGCCGCGTCCGCATAGTTGTTCATGTGACGCATTACCTACATATCACGACGAAAGGCACATCATGAGGTTCGCAGTCATCGGCGGTACCGGGCTGATCGGGTCGCAGGTCGTGAAGAATCTGAACGCCGCCGGGCACGAGGCGATACCGCACTCGCAGTCCACCGGAGTCGACGTCATCAGCGGCCAGGGGCTGGACGAGGCGGTGGCGGGAGCCGACGTCGTCGTCAACCTGACGAACTCCCCGACCTTCGACGAAGCCTCCCCGGCCTTCTTCCAGACCTCGATGGCCAACCTCCTGGCCGCGGCCCACAAGGGCGGCGTCGGCCACTTCGTCATCCTCTCGATCGTCGGCACGGACCAGGTGCCGGAGCTGGACTACTACCAGGCCAAGGCGCTCCAGGAGCAGATTCTCGCGGCCGGGCCGATCCCCTACTCGATCGTCCGGGCGACGCAGTTCATGGAGTTCATGGACGCGGCGATGTCCTGGACCGCCGACGCCGACACCGTCCGGCTGCCCGCCACGCCGATCCAGCCGATCGCCGCCAAGGACGTGGCCAACGCGGTGGCGGAGGTCGCCGCGGGCGCCCCGCTGAACGGCATCCGCAACATCGCCGGCCCCGAGATCTTCCCTCTGGACGAGCTGGGCCGGATCACCCTGTCCCACAAGGGCGACAACCGCACCGTCGTCACCGACCCCGCCGCCGGTATGTTCGCCGTCGTCAAGGGCGACGTCCTCACCGACAAGCACGCTCACCTCGCCCCCACCCGCTACGCCGACTGGCTCTCCTGACTCATTCGAGCCCTCTCAGGCGCGCAGACCGCAAGAGAGCCAAGCCCTGGCCCGCCATGGATGATGACAAGAACTCCGCACGGCGGCCAGGGGCGGCCTGTGCCGCCGGGTCGAGCCGGCTCAGCCGAACCAGACCACCAGGCGGACGTTCTCGTCCCCGTACTCGGCCGCCAGCGCGCTCATCGACGCCCACACCGGGGCCCAACGGCCGTCCGGCGGAACGAACATCCTGGCCGTGAGGACCACCGGACGGTACACGGAGCCGTTCAGATGGGCCTCGCCGCCCGGCGGCCATTCAGAGGGGAACAGATCCTCGCCGAAGAGCTCCTCCGCCGCGTCGAGCACCTCGATCGGCGCCCAGACCACGTCGTCCAGGACGAGCTCGCCGTCCGGCCCCGGTCGCCACTCGCCCAGACGGTTCGCGTCGAGGCCGTCGCTGAGCGGCGCGTCCCAGTCAACCGCCGCGATCTCGGCCCACGTCGCGTACGAGTGGCTGTGGTTCAGTTCGTCACACTCCTTCGGCACCTCGTCGCAGGCGTCCTCTGGCCACCCCCGCTGGTCGAACAGCGGCCGCTCCACCCCGACGATCCCGCCGTAGCCGAACAAACACGCGCGGGCGTCCCGGGCCTTCCCGAGGTCGAAGTCGCGCAGATCGAGCTTCATCTCCCACGCCCCGCCCGCCGTACGTGTCTCGATCACTCCGTCGATGTACGTCCCCATGGACGCCGATGCTAGAGGTGCCTTGGCGCTCGGACGCGTACGCCACGAAGCTGGTCCAGGCGTCCGGGGGGAACGCGAGCTGGGGCCCCTGGGGGGCGGTCTTGGAGTCGGCTGAACTCACCCTCCGCCCCTGACCTCGTCGGCCGCCGAGCTCGCGGCCGGGCAGGTCTTCCCGCTCACTCTCCCTGCCAGATCCGTGCCAGATCCACGAGTTCCACGTCATTCCGCCCGGCTGCTGCCTCGGTCACATTGCGGTCGAAGCCGGAACGGCCGAACAGCAGCAGCCTCGCCCCTGCCGCCCGCACACCCCGTGCCACCAGCAGACCCCGGACGCGGTCGAGTCTGTCGAGATCGGCAAGGGTGCGGACGCGATCGGATGACTTGGCCTCGCCAAGGACGCGAATGGCCGGGCTCCGTGCCTGTCTGCGTTCCCCCTCCCCCAGTGCCACCACATCCAGCTCATGCTGCGATCTGCCCGCCGGATCGTTCACGACCGTGCTGCAAAGCCAGTCGCCGAGCGGCCCGCCCCGCCCGCCCCCGCGCGCGTCGCACGGCCCCCGGC
>NZ_MUNE01000781.1 GCF_002154605.1 Streptomyces milbemycinicus
GCCGCCCTGCTGGCCGCCGCCGTATCCACCCTGGCCGCCGCGGCCGGTGGTCTTGGTGACCTTCGCCGTGGCGTTGCGCAGGCTGGCGCCGACCTCGTCGACATCCAGCTCATAGACCGTGCGCTTGACCCCTTCGCGATCCTCGTAGGACCGCTGCTTCAGTCGGCCCTGCACGATGACGCGCATACCACGCTGGAGCGACTCGGCGACGTTCTCCGCGGCCTGACGCCACACCGAGCACGTGAGGAAGAGGCTCTCGCCGTCCTTCCACTCGTTGGTCTGTCGGTCGAACGTACGGGGAGTGGACGCGACACGGAACTTCGCGACCGCCGCACCGGACGGGGTGAAGCGCAGCTCGGGGTCGTCGACGAGATTGCCGACGACCGTGATGACGGTCTCGCCTGCCATTGGGGGAACCTCTCGGCGGGTACTGCTGGGCTGCTTGCTACTCGTTGCGATTCGGCCCGATGACCGCTGAACGCTTACGCGGTCAGTGGGTCTCGGGACGGAGGACCTTGGTCCGGAGGACCGACTCGTTCAGGTTCAGCTGGCGGTCGAGCTCCTTGACGACCGCGGGCTCGGCCTGCAGGTCGATGACCGAGTAGATGCCCTCGGGCTTCTTGTTGATCTCGTACGAGAGACGACGACGGCCCCAGGTGTCGACCTTCTCAACCTTGCCGTTGCCCTCACGGACGACGGAAAGGAAGTTCTCGATCAGCGGGGAGACAGCGCGCTCCTCGAGATCGGGGTCGAGGATGACCATCACCTCGTAGTGACGCATGTGGAACCCACCTCCTTTGGACTCAGCGGCCACGGTCGATCCGTGGCAGGAGGGTCGTGATGCGTACCGCGTCGGCGTCTGTGCAGACACCACCGCGGACGGTACACACTACCCGCCGACCGCCGCCGGGTTGAAATCCGGCCGCCTGCCGCCGCAATCTGTACACATCGGGTGTGAGCGGCGTTACAGTTTCGCCGCTTTGCCATATGCGCCCATACGGAGGTGCCCCATGGCACAGGTAGCACGACCGCACCACGGACTCCTCTCCTTCCTCGACACCGACGGCAAGCCCCATCCCGTCGAGAACTCCTTCGCCGCGGCGACCCTGCTGATCGGCGTGATCGCGTTCATCACCGCTCATTTCCCCCATCTCCACCTGGTCAGCTCGTGGATGGGCCTGGTCGGCATCATCACCGGACTGTGGGGACAGCTGATCTCCGCGACCACCGGGGAGCGCTTCCTGCTGATCATCGGGCTCGGCGCAGCAGGTGTCGGTTTCTATCTCGGCATGGCACACGGCGGCCTCTTCGGCGGTGTGCTGGGCTGAGCTCAGGCCCGGTCCCTTGCCCCCGGGCCCAAACGGGGCGCTCCCTTGTCGCAGTAGGCTTCGGCGCGAGAGCCGGAGCCCCGACCCTGGGGACAAACCTGCCGAGGAGCGCCCCGCATGAGCTTGACCCTGAGGACGATCAGCCGAGAGCAGCATCTGGCGTACATCCAGAGCCTGCCCGCGGCCAGCCACATGCAGGTCCCGGCATGGGCGGACGTCAAGACGGAGTGGCGCTCGGAGAGCCTCGGCTGGTTCGACACTGCCGGCCAGCTGGTCGGCGTCGGCCTCGTCCTCTATCGGCAGCTGCCCAAGATCAAGCGCTATCTCGCCTATCTGCCCGAGGGCCCGGTCATCAACTGGTACTCGCCGCACCTCGAGGACTGGCTGCGCCCGATGCTCGCGCACCTCAAGCAGCAGGGCGCCTTCTCCGTGAAGATGGGCCCGCCGGTCATCATCCGCCGCTGGGACGCCGCCGCGATCAAGTCCGGCATCCAGAACCCGGATGTCAAGCGGCTGCGCGACATCGAGGCCACGTTCATCGAGCCGCGGGCCTTCGAGGTCTCCGACCGGCTGCGCCGCATGGGCTGGCAGCAGGGCGAGGACGGCGGGGCCGGCTTCGGCGATGTCCAGCCCCGGTACGTCTTCCAGGTGCCGCTGGAGAACCGCTCTCTGGAAGATGTCCACAAGGGCTTCAACCAGCTGTGGCGGCGCAACATCAAGAAGGCCGAGAAGGCCGGCGTCGAGGTCGTCCAGGGCCAGTACGAGCATCTGGCGGAGTGGCAGCGGCTCTACGAGATCACCGCGGAGCGCGACCACTTCCGCCCCCGCCCGCTCAGCTACTTCCAGCGCATGTGGCAGGCCCTCAACAGCGAGGACCCCAACCGGATGCGGCTTTACTTCGCCATCCACGAGGGCGAGGCCGTCGCCGCCGCCACCATGCTGATCGTC
>NZ_MUNE01000782.1 GCF_002154605.1 Streptomyces milbemycinicus
CCCCTCCCGTGCAGCGGCCCATGCCGACCCCGGCCCATGGCACCACCCTTCCGCCCGGCATCCACCCCGGCGCGACCCCCGCGCACGGCACCCAGGTGCCGCCCGCGGCGGCCCAGGCCGTACCGCCACCCGGGATGACCCCGGCTCATGGCACCCAGATGCCCCCGGCCGCGATGCCCCCGGTTGCGATGGCCCCGACCGGGATGACACCGACCGGGATGACACCGGCCCACGGCACCCAGCTTCCGCCGGGCGCGCAGGCGGACCCGGCCGCCGCCACCGCCCAGCTGCCGCAGCAGTCCGGGCAGCCCCTGCAGTCCCAGCCGGGGCAGGCCGCGCAGTGGCAGCACTACGACCCGTGGACATCGGCGCCGGACGTGCCGCGGAAGCCCTCCCGCCGCCGCGGCCTGGTCGGGGCCGTGCTGATTGCGCTGATCGCCGGCTGTCTCGGCGGCGGTATCGGCGCGTATCTGGAGCATGAGCGGACCACCGAGGACAGCGCGGTGCACCTTCCGCAGGCGTCGGCCGACCAGGGGGCGGTCGACCCGGACAGCGTGTCGGGCATCGCCGCGCGGGCGCTGCCGGGCGTGGTCACCATCCATGTCAGCGGCGGCACGGAGCAGGCCACCGGCACCGGCTTCGTGCTCGACGAGCAGGGCCATATCCTCACCAACAACCACGTGGTGGAGCCCGCCGGTTCGGGCGGCGCCATATCGGTGACGTTCAACGGCGGCGAGGTGGCGGACGCCAAGGTGATCGGCCGGGACAGCGGCTACGACCTGGCGGTCATCAAGGTCGACGGTGTCTCAGGACTGCATCCGCTGGCCCTCGGCAACTCCGACTCCGTGCGCGTCGGCGACCCCGTCGTGGCGATCGGCGCCCCGTACGATCTGGCGGGCACCGTGACCTCCGGGATCATCAGCGCCAAGGAGCGCCCCATCACCGCGGGCGGTGAGGAGGGGGACGGCAGCGATATCAGCTATGTCGACGCGCTCCAGACCGACGCCCCGATAAACCCGGGCAACTCCGGCGGCCCGCTGGTGGATTCCAAGGCGCGGGTCATCGGCATCAACAGCGCGATCCGTGCGGCGGACGACGGTTCGGGGCTCGGCGGCAGCCAAGGCGGCAGCATCGGCCTGGGCTTCGCGATCCCGATCAACCAGGGCAAACGGGTCGCCGAGGAGCTGATCAACACCGGCAAGGCCACCCATCCTGTGATTGGTGTCACGCTCGACATGGAGTACGCGGGGGACGGCGCGCGGGTGCACACCCGGGGCGCCGACGGCCCGCCGGTCAACCCGGACGGCCCGGGGGACAAGGCCGGGATCAAGGCCGGTGACATCGTCACGGAGGTGGACGGCGTGCGGGTGCACAGCGGGCAGGAGTTGATCGTCAAGATCCGCAGCCACCGCCCCGGCGACCGGCTCCGGCTGACGCTGCGCCGGGACGGCCGGGAGCGGACGGTGGAGCTGACGCTCGGTTCGGCCAGCGGCAGCGGCTGACGCGCCCAACGGCAGCGGCTGACGGCGGCTGACGCCCGGGGGCACCTCCCAGCGATGGCTGGGGGAGGGTGATGTCCGGCGCGAGACGCCCGATGTTGGTCCGGGCGTCTCCCGCCCCGCCCCTGCCGACAGGTACCGTGTTCAGTGGCCTGGACCGTGGCCACAGACGTCCCTAGGAGCTGCAAGGTGTTCTTCGACATAGGACCCCTCGAGCTGATCGCGCTCGTCATCCTTGCGGTGCTCGTCTTCGGCCCGGAGAAGCTTCCGAAGGTCATCCAGGATGTGTCGCGGTTCATACGCAAGGTGAGGGAGTTCTCCGACAACGCCAAGGAGGACATCCGCTCCGAGCTGGGCCCGGAGTTCAAGGACTTCGAGTTCGAGGACCTGAATCCGAAGAACTTCGTCCGCAAGCATGTGCTCGACTCGGACGAGATGGGCCTCAAGGAGATCCGTAACGGCTTCGACCTCCGCAAGGAGATGGCCGAGGTCGCGGACGCGGTGAACGGCCGGGAGAGTGACGCCGGACACGGCTCTTCCGGTTCTTCCCCGACCTCGAAGTCCGGCGGCGGATCCGGCTCCGACGGCGGCTCCAGCACCCCTGACCTGCTGCGCAAGCGCGAAGAGCCGGGGCGCGAGGAGCGTCCGCCTTTCGACTCCGACGCCACTTGATCCCCCCGTATGCCCGGCCTGGTTGACCCGTATGGCTATCCTCCCTTTGTCCGGGGTGAGGTCGCCTGAGGGGGGCGGGCCGCCCACGACGCAGGGCAACGAGGAGGCTCCGCGCAGATGGAGACGACGAGTCGGCTAGGGGAGCAAGGGGTGGCTGGTACAGCGGGCGCGTCCGCCGAGGACGCCGCGTCGGCCGCTCAAGGGATCCCCGCCGACGCTCGGCGGAGGGTCGACGGCTACCTGATGGCCGCCTTCCCGTGGTACGGCCTTGACGAGGCGTTCACGGGGCGGCGCCGGCTGATGCAGGTGGGCGCGGCCGCTGACGGCACGGTCGAGCACGGCTCCACCGGGCACGGCGACGAGCCGTCGCTGCGCGCCGAGACCGAGCCGGACCAGCAGCGCTTCGCGGTCGTGGTGACCGTGGCCAGCCGCCCGGTGCGGGACAGCGCGGACGGTACGGGCGTTCTGGAGGCCACCTCGGTCTCCTCGGCGGCCTGGCTGGCCGGGTCCGGGCTGCTGTCGTCGACCTGGCCGACGCGTATGGAGCGCGCGCTGCGCCAGGACTGGCTGGACCAGCAGACCGCGATCGCCTGGGAGCTCGCGGACGACCTCGACGGCCCGGGCTGGTCGCAGCTGTCGCTGCCGGTGGACGGGGTCCCGACCGACTTCCACTACCGCGAGTCCGAGTACGGCTGGGTGCTGGCCGGATCGGCCCGCGAGGGCGTACACATCGGTGCGTACGGGCGCGGGATGAGCGCGTACGGGCTGGGCTTCGCGGTGATCAAGGACATCACCGCGTACGAGTAACAGCCGGACAGCAGGCAGTACGAAAAGACCGGGCGGCCCCCTCAGGAGGCCGCCCGCAGCTCTTCGTGCCCGCTTGAGCCCGCTTAAGCGGGCTC
>NZ_MUNE01000783.1 GCF_002154605.1 Streptomyces milbemycinicus
CCTCCCGGGCACCGGCCCCGCCCACGGGCCGAGGGGCGCGGGGCCGGTGCCCGGGAGGGTGGTCTGGACGGCGAGGCCGGCGCTCATCGGCGAGACCTTCTGGACCAGGTGGAGGGCGTGCGTGGACATCGGGATGACCTTCGTGGCCAGAAACGGGCCGTACAGCAGCGCCGCCGTGGCCCCGACAGCCACCCCGGGGTGCCGGAGCACGGCGGCCACCCCGGCGCCCAGCAGCGCGACCAGCACCAGGTACAGCAGGGTGCCGACGGCCGCCCGCCACAGCGCCGGGTCGGACAGGGCGGCCGTGCCGTGGCCCTGCCCCGCCAGTACGGCCCGCCCGGCCAGCACCGACCCGAGCACCCCGGGGGCGCCGACGGCGAGCACCGCCGCGGTCACGACGGCGGCCTTCGCGGCGAGGACGCCGGTTCGCCCCGGGTGCGCGGCCAGCGTCGTACGGATCACCCTCGGCTGGTACTCGGAGGCGACCAGCGCCACCCCGACCGCGAGGGCGGCGAGTTGCGCGGCGTAGACGCCCGACAGGGCGAGCGCCACCGGGTCCGCGGGGGTGTCCCGGGGGCGCCCCTGGCCCGCGGCGGTGAGCGCGGTCACGCCCGCCATCAGCGCGGCCAGGGCCGCCAGGGTCCACAGCTGGGACGGCACCGTGCACAGCTTGGTCCACTCGGCGCTCAGCGCCCGCCCGGTGCGCCGCGCCTCACGCATCGCGCCTGCCCTGCACCCAGAACGCGGCGCCGAGCGCCACCGCCGTGTACCCGCACAGCACGGCAAGGCCGCCCAGAGGGCTGATCGCGTCGCCGAGCTGGTGGATCGTCTGGCGTACGGCCAGGCCCGCGATCGGAGTGGCCCGGTTGACCCAGGTGTTGACGCCGATCGAGCTGACCTGGGCGACGATCGGAACCACCAGGAACACCGCGAAGAGCAGGATCACCGCCCCCGCCGTACGCCGCAGCAGCACGCCGACGCCCAGGGAGAACAGCGCGATCAGGGCCATCGTGGCCGCCGTGCCGACGACCGCGCGCAGCACCGTCGGGTCGCCGAGGGACGGGTCGGGGAAGAGCGGCGGCCCCATGCCGTTGCGGCGCTGGATCGGCCGGGTCAGCAGGAGCGCGGTGACGCCCGCGGCGAGCCCTGCGGCGAAGACGGTGCCCGCCAGCACGACGGCCTTGGCGGCCAGCACCCGGGCGCGGTGCGGGGACGCGCTGAACGTCGTACGGATCGTGCCCGTCCGGTACTCGGAAGTCATCGCGAGCACGCCCAGCGCGATCACCGCGATCAGCCCGAACTCCGTCCCGGAGAGGCTGTTCTTGACCCGGTCGAAGCCGTGGAGCTCACTGCCGACCCCCGCCAACCCGATACGGCCCAGGTCACCGCTCCCGGTGACGGTGAACGCACCGCCGGTGCGCCGCAGGGTGCCGGGGTCCTCGGACGCCGTACGGATCTCCACGGGCGGGCCGACCGTCACGGGGGCCTCGGCCACGTCCGTCAACCGCCAGTCGTCCGCCGCGGGAGCCCCTGCCGGGGCCAGGGCGACATGGTCGAAGACGGCCCGGCCGGTCGTGGGGCGGAAGCCGCCGATGATGTTGCCGGGGCCCGCCAGGCGCTCGTGCATGCGCCCGTGGGAGGCCACGAACAGCCCCGCCTGCGCCTTGTCCGGCAGCGCGCGGGCGGTGAGCGTGCCGACCTTCCGCCACGTACGGCCGTCGGCGGACTCGTACCCGGTCACGTCCCGCCCCGAGCGGGTCAGCCGCAGCCACACCGGGGCGTTCGTCTCGCCGCCGCCGGTGACCTCGGTCTCCGCGTCGGCCAGCATCCGTACGCCGTGGTCGGGGGTGACCATCAGTGCGACGTACGAGGAGCCGCCGGCCGCGGACGCCTTGATGACGACGCCGGACTTCGCCCACGGGGCGCTGTCCTTCTGCCTGGCGACGCGCGCGGTGACGGAGCCGTCGCCGGTGAGTTCGCGGTGTACGAAGCTGAAGTGGTCGACGGTCTGCGGGGCGTCGTTGGCGTTGCCGTGGCCGCCCTGCGCGGCGAGATAGCCGATGAGGACGGTCAAGGCGACGGCGGCCAGCAGGGCGACGGAGGTGCTGCGCACCGACATCAGCTTGGTCCACTCGGCGCGGATCGCGCGTATCACGAGCCCTCCCGCGCTCGGAACTCCGCGGCATCCCGGGTCAGTTCGAGATAGGCCTCCTCCAATGAGGCGCGATGCGCCGCCACCTCCGAGAACGGCACCCCGCCCGCGCCCAGCAGCGCCACCACCCGCTCGGCGGCCAGCCCGTCCACAGTGAGCCGGTCGGGCCCCAACACCGCCACCTCGGCCCCGGCCCCGGTCAGCGCCGTCACCGCGTCCGCGCGGCGCGGGGTACGCAGCGTCACGCGCCCCTTGGACGCGGCGGCCAGCAGCGTCGCCACATCGGTGTCCGCGAGCAGCCGGCCGCGGCCTATGACGATCACGTGGTCGGCGGTGTCCTCCAGTTCGCTCATCAAGTGGCTGGACACCAGCACGGTGCGCCCCTCGGCGGCCAGCGACCGCAGAAAGCCGCGGATCCACTGGATGCCCTCGGGATCGAGCCCGTTGACCGGCTCGTCCAGAATCAGCACTGGCGGATCGCCCAACAGCGCCGCCGCGATACCGAGCCGCTGCCGCATCCCCAGCGAGAAGCCCCCCGCCCGCCGCCGCGCGGCGGACGCGAGCCC
>NZ_MUNE01000784.1 GCF_002154605.1 Streptomyces milbemycinicus
CACCGTCCAGATACCGGGCGCTGGGGGTCGCGGTGGTCAAGGGCGCCCGGTATCTGGACGGTGAGGTGGCGAGCCTGCACGAGCGGGGGTGGGGGCGGACCTTTGCGAACTGGCGGATCGACCACGACCATCACGGCGGCGGCTACGGCCGCGTCCCCGCCGAGCTGGCGGCCTTCGCCGAGGACTTCCAGGCGCTCCACGGCCTGGCCGTGGAGCGCCGCTACGTCGCCAAGATGCTGCGGTGCGTGTATGACCTGGCGGGTGGTGAGCGCCTGCCGCCGGGGAGCCGGGTCACGGCCGTGATCACAGGGCCGGCGGACCCCGTCCAGTGAGTTTGTGGTGAGTTCGGGACAGCGACACGCCGTGGCGTCGGCGTGTCGGTGTCCCAAAGCCACCACAGATTCCGGCTACTCCGGCGCGCGCAGCCGCATCACCGTGGTCGCCGCGTGGCGGGCGGTGCTGTCCCGCCGTACCTCGACCGTCAGCTCCGGGGCCACCGGCCGGTACGAGATCTCGGTGCCCACCATGTCCATGGCGGTGGGGGCGGGCTCGGTCCCGGGAGGCTCCGCGGGGGCGGGCAGGCCGCGCAGCGCGGCCGTGATCTGGGCGCGTACGGCCGGGGAGAGCGGGGTGGAGACCACGGGGTCGTCGGCGCCCGGCAGCACCAGCGCGAGCGAGCGCGGGTGGTAGCGGGGGCCGACGACGCCGACCACCACGGCCTCCCGCGTCTCGGAGTGGCGCAGCTTCCACCAGTGGCGGCCCGCGCGGTAGGGCTGGCCGAGGCTCTTGATGACCAGGCCCTCGACGCCGCTGGCCGGAAGGGTGTCGTACCAGGTGGCGGCGAGTTCGGGGTCGGTGGTCATGGGGACGGGCTGCAGCGGCGGCCCGTACGGTTCCAGCAGCGCGACGAGCCGGGCCCGGCGCCGCTCGTACGCCAGGGGGCGCAGGTCCTCGCCCCCGGCGGCCAGCAGGTCGAAGGCGGCGTAGGAGGCGGGGAGTTCGCGGGCGAGCCGGGCGGCGCGG
>NZ_MUNE01000785.1 GCF_002154605.1 Streptomyces milbemycinicus
TGGTCGTGTGGTGTTGGTGTTTCCGGGTCAGGGGTCGCAGTGGGCCGGGATGGCTGTGGAGTTGCTGGATTCTTCGGCGGTGTTCGCTGAGCGTTTTGCCGAGTGTGGTGAGGCGTTGGCGGAGTTTGTGGATTGGTCGTTGGAGGACGTGCTCCGGGGTGTTGCGGGTGCTGTGTCGTTGGAGCGGGTGGATGTGGTGCAGCCGGTGTTGTGGGCTGTGATGGTGTCGTTGGCTGAGTTGTGGCGTTCGTTTGGTGTTGTGCCTTCGGCGGTGGTGGGGCATTCGCAGGGTGAGATTGCGGCTGCGTGTGTGGTGGGTGCGTTGTCTTTGCGTGATGGGGCGAGGGTGGTGGCGTTGCGGTCGCGGGCGATTGCTGAGGGTTTGGCCGGGTTGGGTGGTATGGCGTCGGTGTCGTTGGCGGCTGAGGAGGTGGCGGAGCGGGTTGCTGCGTGGGGTGGTCGTTTGTCGGTGGCGACGGTGAATGGTCCGGCTTCGGTGGTGGTGGCTGGTGAGGTTGGGGCGTTGGAGGAGTTGCTGGCGGGTTGTGAGGCGGAGGGTGTGCGGGCGCGTCGTATTGCGGTGGATTATGCGTCTCATTCCGTTCAGGTTGAGGTGATCGAGGGGCGGTTGGCGGAGGTCCTGGCTGGTGTTGAGTCGCGGTCGTCTTCGGTGCCGTTCTATTCGACGGTGACTGGTGGGCTTGTTGATACGGCTGAGTTGGGTGCTGGTTATTGGTATCGCAATCTGCGGCAGACGGTTCGGTTTGAGGAGACGGTCGGGGCGATCCTGGACGGAGGGGACGCGGTTTTTATCGAGGTGTCGCCGCACCCGGTGTTGGTTGTGGGTGTTCAGGAGACTGTTGAGGCGCGGGGTGCGGGGCGGAGTGTTGTCGTTGGTTCGCTGCGGCGTGGTGAGGGTGGTCTGGCGCGCTTTGTGACTTCGGTGGCCGAGGCATGGGTCCACGGTGTCGCGGTCGACTGGGCGGGTGTGTTCGCGGGGGCGTCGCGGGTGGATCTGCCGACGTATGCCTTCCAGCGCAAGCGCTACTGGCTGGAAGCCCCCGCGGGCGCGAAGGGCGATGTGTCCGGCCTCGGGCTGAGCATCGCCGAGCACCCGTTGCTGGGCGCGGTGGCGGATCTCCCGGATTCGGCGGGGGTTGTGTTCATGGGGCGGCTGTCGTTGCGGTCGCATGGCTGGCTGGCCGATCATGCGGTGGGTGACACGGTGTTGTTGCCCGGCACCGGGTTCGTGGAACTGGCGGTGCGTGCCGGTGACGAGGTCGGCTGCGATGTGGTCGAGGAGTTGACCCTTGAGACCCCGCTCGTTCTTCCCGAGGGGAGTGGGGTGCAGCTGCGGCTGACCGTCGCAGAGCCGGACGACGCGGGCCGCCGGACCTTCCGCGTCTACTCGCGGCTGGAGGACGCCGCATTCGATGAGGCGTGGACCTGCCACGCCACCGGTGTGCTGGCTCAGGGTGCGGCGCAGCACACGGGCGATCTGACCGAATGGCCGCCCAAGGGCGCTGAAGCGCTGGACGTCGACTCGCTGTACGAGGACTTCGCCACCGCTGGGTACGGGTACGGGCCTGTCTTCCAGGGCCTGAGGGCGGCCTGGCGGCGCGGAGAGGAGATCTTCGCCGAGGTCGCACTCGCCGAAGAGCAGCAAGCCGAGGCCGCCCGTTTTGGCATCCACCCGGCGCTGCTCGACGCGGCTCTGCACGGCGTCCGGCTCGGTGCGTACTTCGGCGATCCCGACCAGGTCTGGCTGCCGTTCGCCTGGCGCGGAGTGACGCTGCGGGCGGCAGGAGCGACGGAACTGCGGGTCGCGCTGGCCCCGGCCGGCGTCGGCGCGGTGTCGCTGAGCGTGGCGGACGGCACGGGCGCCGCGGTGGCGACCGCGGAATCGTTGGCGCTGCGCCCGGTCGACCCCAGCCAACTCGCGGGCGCTCGGCGCAACGACTCGCTGTTCCGCATCGAGTGGCAAGCGCTGGCGGAGTCGGCGGTGGGCAGCCCTGAGCCGCCCGCCGCATGGGTGGCCGTCGGTGCCCCCGAAGGACTCGCCGAACTTGGCCTCGCCGCGCCGGGAAGCGTTGCGTACGCGGACCTCGACGCGCTCGGTGCGGCGGTCGACACGGGCTCTGTCGGGCTCCCGCCCGCGGTGCTGGTCCCGATGCCCTCCCCGTCGGCAGAGATGCCGTCGGCCGTGCGGCAGAGCGTCCACCAGGCCCTCGCGCTGGTCCAGAAATGGCTGGCGGACGAGCGGTTCGCCGCCTCGCGACTGGTCGTGGTGACGGGCGGTGCGGTCGCGACGGAGCCTGACGAGGGCATACGCGACCTGGCGGCGGCCCCGGTGTGGGGCCTGTTGCGCTCGGCGCAGTCGGAGAACCCCGGCCG
>NZ_MUNE01000786.1:0-245 GCF_002154605.1 Streptomyces milbemycinicus
GCCCTCGGCCTTGTCCCCACCCTTGTCGGCCTCGGCGGCCTTCTCGGCCTCGTTGTCGGACTCCTCGGCGGCCGGCTCCTCAGAGGTGACCTCGACAGTCTCGCCGGTCTCGTCCTCGTCGTCGTCCAGGTCGACCGTCTCGCCCTTGTCGTCGACCACCTTGGCGGCCTCGACCACGACCGCGAGGGCCTTGCCCCGGGCGACCTCGCCCACGAGCATCGGCACCTGGCCGCCTTCGACGACGG
>NZ_MUNE01000786.1:275-555 GCF_002154605.1 Streptomyces milbemycinicus
TCAGACCCATCTGGCCGAGCTGGTGGTGCTCCAGGTTGTGCTTACGGGTCTGGATCTCGTCCTCGAGGAGCTTCTCGGGGATCGGGACCTCGACCAGCTCCAGCAGGGCGTCCAGCACCTTCTCCTGGGCCTGGGTGGCCTGGTCGAACTTCTTCGACCGCTCCAGGCGCCCACGGGTGTCGCCGCGCAGCTCCTCGAGGGTGTCGAACTCACTGGCCAGCTGGGCGAAGTCGTCGTCCAGCTCGGGCAGCTCGCGGGCCTTGACCTCGGAGACCTTGAC
>NZ_MUNE01000787.1 GCF_002154605.1 Streptomyces milbemycinicus
CGGCTACATCGGCTGGCTGGTACCCGCGCCGGAACTCAGCAGGCTGGACCATCCGGTCGCGCTGGCCAACGGCCATGAACACGGCGTGACCCTGATCGGCACGGACACGCGTACCGGCCTGGAGTTCATGCTGTCACGGGCCCTACGACGGTGGCGCCAGGAGCCGGACACGGAGCCCCCGGCGGGGCGCGACCCAGACGTGTGGCTTGCCCAGAACCAGTGGCGCATCAACGCCCGCGTCAAAGACCGGCAACTTGCTGACCGGCTGGCCGCCGAACTCCGCGTACACCCGGACCCGGATCGAACCTTTCCCGGTTCACGGTGGAATGGCACGGCAGTCATGCAGGACACCGAGTTCGACATCGTGTTTGACGTACCGGAGGGGTGGCGGCACGAGCCCGGCGCGGACGGCATCGGCGTGCTCGCCCCAGCCGACGCCTACAACGATCGGGAGCCGGTGGTCTACGTCAGCTCGTGGGAGTCGTCGCTCGAACCAGCGCTGGCCGACGCTGAACGCCTGCTCGACACCGGACACCCGGCGACCGCGTTGCTCGGGCTCAAGGACATCTTCGTCAACGCGCCGAGCGGCCACTTCGCCGACCTCAAGCCGTTGTGGGCGCGAGCATACCGAGACCTCGGCCGGGCCGAATACGCGGAGCGCCTCGACCTGATGACGCCGATGTACCAGTGACCAGGGTCGGTGTTTTGTGCCGACGTTGTCGGCGTAGGCGGGTCAGTGGTGGTGGCTGTGTCGGCCGAGGGTCTCTACGGGGGTTGCGCCGGGG
>NZ_MUNE01000788.1 GCF_002154605.1 Streptomyces milbemycinicus
GGACACCGCCGAACAATTTTTAGCCTCGGTCCTGGGTATCGAAAGATACCCAGGACCGAGGCTTTTTTATTTTTCGTCGCCCCGCATCTCGGCGGCGTCGGTGAGCTCCAGGTCGAGGGCTTCGCGACGGATGCGCTGGTCCACGTAAAGGAGCGCGGTGACACCCGCGCTGATCGGCAAGGTGATGGTTGAGGCGAGAACTCCGCCGATTCCGATGACCACCAGAAACGTCCAGCTGACGGAGACGGACTCGCCGGAAAGCCAGTCCATCGCATTGTCGCCGCCGATGGCCATTCCGACGATGCTGGTCGGGATCTCGACGACGGCGGAGACGACAAAGGCGATGAGTAGCGCGAGGAGCTGGATGCCGAGCACTCGCCACCACGCGCCGCCCACGAGTTTGGCGGAGCGGCGCATGGCGGCGCTGAGTCCTTGCTTCTCCAGCATCAGGGCGGGGGCGGCGAGGCTGTAGCGGATCCAGAGCCACAGGGCGGCGGCTGTCGCGCCGAGCCCGCCCAGCAGGGCCAGCGCCGCACCTTCGCTGTCCGCGTCGGCGGCGATGAGCAGAAGTCCCGGCGCCAGGCCGGCGGCGAAGGTGACGGCCACGAGTCCGGGCAACAGGAGCAGCAGGCCGCACAGCTGGAGGAGGCGCGGGCGGGCATCGCGCCACACTTCGCCGGGCGACACGGACCGTCCCAGTACGGCCCGGCCGATCACGATCGTCAGCAGGGCCGTGGTGACCATCGTGCCGAGGACTCCGGCCGCCAAGGGAACGGCACTGCCTGGCAGAGCGTGGCCGAGGGCGTCCAGGGCCTCTCGTACGCTCGGATTCGGGTCGTTCTCAAGCGAGTCGAGCCCGCTCGTGTCCCGGAACCACAGTCCCGTGGCGGCCGTGGTCACGGCATGGGTGACGAGGGCGACGGCAAGGGACACGCCGAGCACCGGCCGCCAGTGGGCGCGCAGGGCGGACACCGCCCCGTCGAGGATTTCGCCGACGCTCAGGGGCCGTAGCGGGATGACACCGGGCCGGGGTACGGGCGGCGGCTGAGTCCAGCCGGCCCCCCAACTTCCGTACGAGGCAGGGCCTGCTGGACCGCCCGGCCCCGCCGGGCCCGTCGGCGGGGCGGGTGGTGGCGCGGGTGCGTCGCCGGGGTGTGCCGTCCAGTGCCCCGCAGGTGGTTGCCGCTCCGCCCACTTCGCGCCCCATGAGGGTCGGTCCGCCGCCACCTGATCCGCCGCTGGGCCCTCCGCCGTGGGGCTGTTCGCCGTGGGGCGGTCCGGCCCGGGCTGGTCGGGCAGGACAGGGCCCTGGCCCTGTGCGGCCTGGTCGGCCGGGGCGTCTGGCGGCTGGGGGTGGTGGCGCGGTTCGTCGGTGGGGGACGGTCCGGGCGGTGCCCAGCCCGGAGAGTCATTCATCGTTGCTCCGTAAGGTCGGTCCCATAAGGGCGAAGGGCGGCCGCCGGGCTGTCGCGAGTGCGCGGCGGCGGCAGGTTGGCAGTCATCGTGCCACGGTGAACATGGCCGGACGGTGGGCGTCGGGCGTGGCGGGCGCTTCAATACTTGGGGCCTCCAACGCCGGGGCCTTCAATACTTGGGGCCGCAGAGGGCAGACTGGACCAATGGCTGATCAGCACTCAGTGGACCGGGGCGCCGACGTATCGCCCGCCGCGCTCGCCCTGTGCTGGGAGGAACCGCCGGAAGGTCCCGTGCTGGTGATCCTGGACCAGACGCGACTTCCCGCCGAAGAGGTCGAGTTGGTGTGCACCGATGTACCGGTGCTGGTGGAGGCGATCCGTTCGCTCGCCGTACGGGGCGCTCCGCTGCTCGGTATCGCCGGGGCCTACGGCGTCGCCCTCGCCGCCGTGCGCGGCTTCGACGTGGACGAGGCGGCCGAATCGCTGGCGCACGCCCGGCCCACGGCCGTCAACCTCGGCTACGGGGTGCGCCGCGCCGCCGCCGCCTACCACGCGGCAGCGAAGGGCGGGGCGGACGCCGAGGGGGCCGCGGCCGCGGCCCTGGCCGAGGCCCGTGCGCTGCACCGCGAGGACGCCGAGGCCAGCGAGCGGATGGCCGAGCACGGCCTGGCCCTCCTCGACGAGCTGCTGCCCGCGGGCGGCTACCGCATCCTGACCCACTGCAACACCGGCGCGCTGGTTTCGGGCGGCGGGGGAACCGCCCTGGCCGTGGCCGCGGCGGTGCACCGGGCCGGGCAGCTGCGGCGGCTGTGGGTGGACGAGACCCGCCCGCTGCTGCAGGGCGCGCGGCTGACCGCGTACGAGGCGGCTCGCGCGGGCATGGCGTACACGCTGCTCACCGATAACGCGGCGGGTTCGCTGTTCGCGGCGGGAGAGGTCGACGCGGTCCTGATCGGCGCTGACCGGATAGCCGCGGACGGCTCGGTGGCCAACAAGGTCGGCAGCTATCCGCTGGCGGTGCTGGCCCGCTACCACCATGTGCCGTTCGTCGTCGTGGCGCCGACCACCACGCTGGACCTGGCCACCGCGGACGGTGCGTCGATCGAGGTCGAGCAGCGCCCGGGGCATGAAGTGACGGACATCACAGTGCCCTATGCTCCGGCGGCGGGGGCGCACGCGGGCACCGGGATACCGGTCGCGCCGCTGGGCACACAGGCCTACAACCCGGCTTTCGACGTCACACCACCGGAGTTGGTGACGGCCATCGTCACCGAGGCGGGGGCCGTCTCACCGGTCACCGCGGGCGGCATCGCGGAGCTGTGTGCCAGGTCACGATCGGGTAATGGGATGATGTCGATATGAAGGGACGCGTCCTTGTCGTCGACGACGACACCGCACTGGCAGAGATGCTTGGCATCGTGCTGCGCGGCGAAGGCTTTGAACCGTCGTTCGTGTCGGACGGCGACAAGGCTCTCGCCGCTTTCCGCGAGACCAAACCGGATCTGGTACTCCTCGATCTGATGCTCCCCGGGCGGGACGGCATCGAGGTGTGCCGGCTGATCCGGGCCGAGTCCGGAGTGCCGATCGTCATGCTGACCGCGAAGAGCGACACGGTCGATGTGGTGGTCGGTCTTGAGTCCGGGGCGGATGACTACATCGTCAAGCCGTTCAAGCCCAAGGAGCTGGTGGCGCGGATTCGCGCGCGGCTGCGGCGGTCGGAGGAACCGGCGCCGGAGCAGTTGGCCATCGGGGATCTGGTGATCGATGTGGCCGGCCACTCGGTGAAGCGGGACGGCCAGTCGATAGCGCTGACGCCGCTGGAGTTCGATCTGCTGGTCGCGCTGGCGCGCAAGCCGTGGCAGGTCTTCACCCGTGAGGTGCTGCTCGAGCAGGTGTGGGGCTATCGGCATGCCGCCGACACGCGGCTGGTCAATGTGCATGTGCAGCGGCTGCGCTCGAAGGTCGAGAAGGACCCGGAGCGGCCGGAGATCGTGGTGACCGTGCGCGGCGTCGGCTACAAGGCCGGGCCCAGCTGAGATGCCGGAGGTCGGCTCGGCTCCGCCTGTCGGCAGGTCGGCGGGCGGGGCCCCGGAGGGTGTGCGTCCGGGGCGGCCCGTCGACCCGGCGGGTGAGATTCCGCTGCTGCGGCGGCTGTGGAGCGGTGGGCATCTGCTGCCGGACGGGGCGTCGGGCGGCCCCGCGCATCCGTTGATCCGGCTGCTCGGGCGGTGGGTGCGCCGTCCGCTGCTGCCCGCTGCCCGGCTGTGGCGGCGCAATATCCAGCTGCGGGTGGTCGCGACCACCCTGCTGATGTCGCTCGGTGTGGTGCTGCTGCTCGGCCTGGTCGTCATCGGGCAGGTGCGCAACGGGCTGCTGGATGCCAAGCGGCATGCGGCGCAGGGCCAGGCCGCCGGCGGGTTCCAGGTCGCCGAGCAGATGGCCGACCGGAACAGCGCCGGCCGCAGCGGGGACGGGGCCGACGCCCGTGGCCGGGTCGGCCAGGACGCCGCCAGCTGGCTGAACCAGCTGGTGGAGCAGCTGGCCAGTGGCGGCAAGGGTGCGTACTCGGTGGTGGCGCTCAGCTCCGCCTCGGGCGACACGCCCCGCGTCGTCAGCCGCGGCGCGCGCGTGTCCGGCGATGTCAAGCAGGACAGCGTCCCGGCCGGGCTGCGCGAGAAGGTGGACGAGGGGCGGACCACGCCGTACGAGCAGTACGGCCGGATCCTGCACAGACGGTCGACGAAGTCCGAGGCCGCGCTGATCATCGGCAAGCGGCTCAACGACAACCACGGCGATCCGTACCAGCTCTACTACCTCTTCCCGTTCACGCAGGAGGAGAAGTCGCTGAGCCTGGTGAAGGGGACGCTGGCGACGGCCGGGGTCTTTGTGGTGGTGCTGCTCGGCGCCATCGCCTGGGTGGTGGTCCGGCAGGTGGTCACGCCGGTACGGATGGCCGCCGGGATCTCCGAGCGGCTGGCGGCCGGTCTGCTGCAGGAGCGGATGAAGGTCACCGGCGAGGACGACATCGCGCGGCTCGGCGAGGCGTTCAACAAGATGGCGCAGAACCTCCAGGTCAAGATCATGCAGCTGGAGGAGCTGTCGCGGATGCAGCGCCGCTTCGTCTCGGACGTCTCCCATGAGCTGCGGACGCCGCTGACTACGGTGCGGATGGCGGCGGATGTCATCCATGACGCGCGCGAGGACTTCGACCCGATCACGGCGCGCTCCGCCGAGCTGCTGTGGGGACAGGTCGACCGGTTCGAGTCGCTGCTGTCGGATCTGCTGGAGATCAGCCGGTTCGACGCGGGCGCGGCCGCTCTGGAGGCCGAGCCGATCGATCTGCGCGATGTGGTGACCCGGGTGGTCGACGCGGCCGAACCGCTGGCCGAGGCCAAGAGCACCCGGATCGTGGTGCGGGGCGCCGAGCAGCCGGTGATGGTGGAGGCGGACGCCCGGCGGGTGGAGCGGGTGCTGCGCAATCTCGTGGTCAATGCCGTGGAGCACGGCGAGGGCCGGGATGTGATCGTGCGGCTGGCCGCGGCGGGCGGGGCGGTCGCGGTCGCGGTGCGCGACTACGGCGTCGGGCTCAAGCCGGGCGAGGCGACCCGCGTCTTCAACCGTTTCTGGCGGGCTGATCCGGCCCGTGCCCGTACGACGGGCGGCACGGGCCTCGGCCTGTCGATCGCGGTGGAGGACGCGCGGCTGCACGGCGGCTGGCTGCAGGCGTGGGGCGAGCCCGGCGGCGGTTCGCAGTTCCGGCTGACCCTGCCGCGTACGGCGGGCGACGCGCTGCGCGGCTCGCCCATCCCGCTGGAGCCCGAGGACTCCCGGCGCAACCTGGCGTCGGGGCGGGGCGCGGAGGCCACCGGGGCCCCAGGGGCGGCTTCGCGCGAGGGCGCGGGGGAGCGGCTGGCGGCCGTACCGGCGCAGCCGAAGTCCGCGCTGTCCGGCGCCGACCTGCCGCGGCTCCCCGGCGGCGCGGGCCTGCCCACGCCGACGGCCGACCCCACGGCGCTGCCGGGCAACGGCGCCCGCGTGGTGCCCCGGGGCGCTGCCCAAGGCACGCCGCCTGCGCCGGGCCCGCGGCCGGGTGCGGTCGACACGGCGGTCGACAGGGCGGCTGATACGGCGGCTGATACGGCACACACGACCTCGACCGAACGGGAGGGCCGCCCCCGTGGGCGCTGACCGCTACCGCCTCCGCCGTACGCGCCGGCTGCTGGGCGCCCCCGCGCTGCTTGCCTGTGGCGCGCTGCTGCTCACCGGCTGTGCCTCGATGCCCGACAGCGGGGATGTGCGCCGGGTGGACTCCTCGCCGCGTACGGACGTCGACACGCGGGTGCAGGTGTACGGGGTGAGCCCGGGCAAGGGCGAGCAGCCCACCGAGCTCGTCAACGGCTTTCTGGAGGCGACGACCAGCAACGAGGAGGACCTGGCCACAGCCAAGGAGTACCTGGCCAAGGACGCCGGCCGGAAGTGGGACCCCTTCGCCGTCACCACGGTGCTCGCACAGGCGCCGGAGGTGCGGGTGGAGGCCGATCCGGGGGACCGGGACGGCGACGGGCGGACCGTCGTGCTCTCCGGCCAGCGGATCGCCACGGTGGATGCCACGCATGCGTACCGGTCCTCCGGGGGCCGCTACGAGGAGCGCGTTCATCTGTCGAAGGTGGGGTCGGAGTGGCGGATCGACCGCCTGCCGCGCGGCCTGGTGCTGGGCGAGCCCGACTTCCAGCGCATCTATGAGTCGGTCAACAAGTACTACTTCGCCGAGCTGGGCTCGGACGCCGGCAACTCGCGGGCGGGGCAGGGCGTCCTGGTCGCCGACCCGGTCTATCTGCGGCAGGGCGTCGACCCGGTCACCGCGGCCGTAAAGGCCCTCCTGGACGGGCCGACGAGCTGGCTCGACCCGGTGGTCAGCACCTCCTTCCCCTCCGGTGCGCAGCTGGGCGGCCAGGACGAGAAGGTGACGCCGGACGACTCGAACGCGCTGAAGGTGCGGCTGAGCGACCGCGCGGCGCATGTGGGGCAGGCGCGCTGTGCCCGTATGGCGGCCCAGCTGCTCTTCACGGTCCAGGGTCTGGGGCAGCCGGCGTCGGAGATCCGCAGCGTACGGCTGGAGCGGCAGGACGGCGCGGAGCTGTGCACGCTGTCGCGCGACGCCGCGCGCTCCTTCGCGCCGGAGGGGGTCATCGGCCGGGGCGACCATCAGTACTTCGTGGACGCCGACCACCGGGTGGTCCGGCTGTCCGACGACGCGCGGCAGCCGCAGGCCGTGCCGGGGCCGTTCGGTGAGGACGGCGTCGGCCTCGGGTCGGTGGCGGTGTCCCGGGACGAGCGGCTCGCCGCGGGGGTCACCAAGGACGGCCGCTCGCTGTATGTGACCGAGCTCAGGTCCGGCGTCCAGCTCGGCAAGGCGAGGCTGCGCAGCCAGGGCGGCAGCGCGGAGCACGGGCTGTCGGCGCCGAGCTGGGACGGCCTCGGCGGCCTGTGGGTCGCCGACCGCAATCCACAGCAACCCAAGCTGCTGCGGCTGCGCGAGGGCGAGGAGAAGGCGGACGAGGTCCAGCTGCCGGATCTGAACGGCGGCGTGATCACGGCGCTGCGGATGTCCGCGGACGGCACCCGGATCGCGATGCTGGTCAAGCGCGCCGGGCATACGACACTGCAGCTCGGCCGCGTCGAGCGAGGGGGCAGCGAGGAAGCTCCCAAGCTGTCGGTGCGGGGGCTGCACTCGGTCTCCCCGCGGCTGGAGGATGTGGACGCCGTCTCGTGGGCCGGGGGCAGCCGGCTGGTGGTCGCGGGCCGTGAGTCGGGCGGGGTGCAGCGGCTGCAGTACGTCGAGACGGACGGCTCGCCGGCTGACGTGCCGGCCGTGCCCGGGCCGAACGGGGTGGAGGCGGTCGCGGCCTTCGAGGGGCAGAACCGGCCGTTGATCGCCGAGACGACGAACGACGGGATTGTGCGGCTGCCGCCGAATACGGACTGGAAGACCGTGGCCAAGGAGGGGTCGCTTCCGGTGTATCCGGGGTAACGGCTCGCCTTCGCTGCCTCTGCCTCTGCCTCTGCCTCTGCCTCTGCCTTCGCCTCCGACTCGACCTGGCCCCCGCCCTGGACCTGGTCCTCGGCCGACTGGGCGTCGACCGGTTGGCTGTCAACAGGATGGGGGCGCGTTCACCCGGATGGGCGCGGCCACACCGTGGTTGGCCCGCAGTTATCCACAGGGTTGTCCACAGGAGTGGCGGGGCTGTGAGGGTGACGCGACAGTGGGCCCATGTGGATGTGGAGTCGGGAGATCGCCGGACTGGTGCTGCCGACCGGCTGTGCGGGGTGCGGTCGGCCGGGCGGCGCGCTGTGCGGGCGGTGCCGCGCGGCGCTGTGCGGGGCCGGGGCGCGGCCGGTGCGGCCCAGCCCGCCCCCGCCGGGGCTGCCGCCCGTCCATGCGGCGGTGGCCTACGAGGACGAGGCCAGGGCGGTGCTGCTCGCGCACAAGGAGCGGGGGGAGCTGCGGCTGGCGGCGGCGCTGGGCGAGGCGCTGGCGGGGGCGGTGAGCGCGGCCTGTCCCCATCCCCGTCCCCATCGCCGTCCCCGTCTCCATCGCCGTCGCCGCTCCTGGCGGCCGCTGCTGCTGGTGCCGGTGCCTTCGGCGCGGCGGGCGGTCGCGGCGCGCGGCCATGACCCGGCCCGGCGCATCGCGCTGGCGGCGGCGGGGGTGCTGCGGCGCGGCGGGCGGCCCGCGCGGGTGCTGCCGGTCCTGCGGCAGCTGCGGGCGGTGACCGATCAGGCGGGGCTGGACGCGCGGCGTCGGCTGGAAAATCTCACCGGGGCGCTGGGTGCGGCGCCAGGCTGCGGGCGGCTGTTGGCGGAGGGCCCGGTGGTGCTGGTGGACGATCTGATGACCACGGGAGCGTCGCTTGCGGAGGCCGCGCGGGCGGTGCGGGCCGC
>NZ_MUNE01000789.1 GCF_002154605.1 Streptomyces milbemycinicus
GGTTTGATGTCCCGGTGGACGATCCCCGTACGGTGCGCGGAGGCCAGCCCCGCGGCCCCCTGGGCGGCGATGGCGGCCACCCGCTCGGCACGGAGCGCACCCTGAGCGGTCAACTCCTGGGCCAGGCTCTGGCCCTCGACGAGTTCCATCACCAGATAGAAGCGGCCGTCACGCGCCCCGAAGTCGAACACGCCGACGATGTTGGGGTGACTCAGCCGGGCCGCCGTCTGGGCCTCCAGCCGGAAGCGGGCCGCCGCCTGCGACGCGGGGTCGTCCCCGAGTAGCAGTTTGACGGCCACGGTCCGTCTCAGCACTTCATCGGTGGCCCGCCAGACCTCGCCCATCCCGCCGCGGCCTATGGGTGTCTCCAACCGGTACCGATCTGCCACCAGCACGTGTGCACCAACCTCGATCCTGATCGACCCTGAGCAAACCGACGCCGACGGACAGCAGCACCGTACGAGGAGGTAGGTGGTGGGGGGACCGCGACTGAATCAGGGTACCGAGCGCGGATACCTGGCCGGTATGTGAGCGGTGGACAGAACGGACCTGACGGGGCGGGTGCGGCTGCGGGAGTCGGCGCTCGAACTGCTCGCGGAGCGAGGGTTCGAGGCGACGTCCACGCGGGCGGTGGCGGCCGAGCTCTCCCCGACGGCCTTCCGGCGCTCGGTGCCTGGGCCCTGACGGCGGTCCTGGCGCTGGGCGCGGCGTTCCTGGCCGCGGCCGGGCTGCGCCGGTTGCCCGGGTTCCGCTCGGTGTTGTGAGACCGCTGCCGGGGGCGGCCGGCGCGGGTCAGCGCTGCCCGGTGCCGGTGCCGGTGCCGGTGCCGGGGTCGGTCGTCTCCGTCCGGGACCGGATGACATCGCCGGGTTCGGCCCGGATCACTCGGTGCCCGGACTCGTCCTCGGTGACGGCGGGCTGGCCGTCGGACTTCACCGCTTTGGCCTCGCTCTTGAGGATGCGGGCCGACTTGCCCATGGAGCGGACCAGGTCGGGAAGTTTCTTGGCCCCGAGGATGACGATGACGACGATGAGGAGGAGCGACAGCTCACTTATCCCGAGCATCGGTGCCTGCTTTCTTCGCGGAGTGGTGGGGTGGGGTGAAGTCAGGGCCGGAGAAGTCGGGGCTCGCGTAGTCGGGGCCGGAGAAGTCGGGGCTCGCGTAGTCGGGGCTTGCGTAGTCCGGGCTGGAGTAGCCGAGGCGCGGACGGCGGATGAGTTCCGCCGTCCCCTGTGGGCGATTGTCGCGCAGTCGCCCGCGCAGATACGGCAGGACTCCGCGTTCGAGGAGGGCCAGCCGCCAGGCGTCGCGGGCCGCGGCGATGCCGTCCTGGTGCCGCTCGGCCCGGTCGACGGGTGCGGCGCGGTGCCGCGCGGCGGTGGTGAACAGCCAGATGGCGCCGGCGGCGGTGGTGACGGCCGCGATGACGGCGGTGGTGTGCGCGGCGGTCAACAGGGTGTCGGCCAGTCGGCGCTGGGAGGCGCTGAGCCCCAGGGTGTGGCCGAGGAGAAGGAAGACCACGGTCGCCGCCGTGGCCAGTACCGGCGTCAGAACCGCCAGTGCGGGCAGCAACCCTTGTCCGCCCGGCCACTGGCTGCCCCGCTCCTGCCCGTCCGGCCCGGGCCTGTCCCCGGATAAGGCCGTGCCTCCGTCCGTCGCGCCAGGCACTGCCGGCGCGCGCTGCCGGAGGTAAGCGCCGTACTCGGTCGCCGCCGCCACCGCGATGGACGCGGCGTCCGCCAGGGCCTGGGAGCGCAGCTCATCGAGGTCCGGGCCCTCGGCGGAGCCGCGCCGCAGGGCTGTACGGATCTCCGGGGTGTTCAGCGCCTGGTGCAGCACCTGCTCGAAGTCGGGTCTGTCCGCCGCGTCCAATGCCTGCGGTGCCTGGGGTGCGTACGGGCCGGTCATGTCCGTTCCCTCGATGAGTTGGAACCAGCCGGTGCCGCCGCCGGGCCGGGGCGTCCAAGGGCCTGGCCCGGCAGCGGCGGCGGTGGTGGCGGGGACGTCAGACGCCGACCCCGTAGTCGGAGGCTATGCCCGACAGGCCGGAGGCGTAGCCCTGGCCGACCGCGCGGAATTTCCACTCCGCGCCGTGCCGGTAGAGCTCGCCGAAGACCATGGCGGTCTCGGTCGCGGCGTCCTCGCTGAGGTCGTAGCGGGCGAGCTCATTGCCGTCGGCCTGGTTGACGACACGGATGAAGGCGTTGCGGACCTGGCCGAAGCTCTGGCCGCGGGATTCGGCGTCGTGGATGGAGACCGGGAAGACGATCTTGGTGATCTCGGCGGGCACGGCGGCGAGGTTGACCTTGATGGATTCGTCGTCGCCGTCGCCCTCGCCGGTGAGGTTGTCGCCGGTGTGCTCGACCGAGCCGTCGGGGCTCTTGAGGTTGTTGTAGAAGACGAAGTGCTGGTTGGAGGGGACCTTCCCGGCTTCGTCGCAGAGCAGGGCGCTGGCGTCGAGGTCGTAGTCGGTGCCCGTCGTGGTCCGTACGTCCCAGCCGAGGCCGACCAGGACCGCGGTCAGGCCCGGTGCCTCCTTGCTGAGCGAGACGTTGCCGCCTTTGGACAGGGAAACTCCCACGATCTCCTCCTGTGTTCGGTGTGCTGGTTCACGGGCCCGGAGGGAAAATCTACAGCACTGTAGAAGAAATGGGAGGGCGATGTGGCGCCGCGGAGGCGGTACGGTCCTGTGGCGGCCGGTCGCGCGTGGCGCGTCGCCCGCGCGGTGCGGCCTGGCGGAGGGAGACGGACGGTGAGGCACGACCCCTTGAACCCGGACGGGGGCGGTCCGCGCCCGCGTTCCCGCCGGCGCGGGCAGGGCGAGCTGGAGGCGCAGGTCCTGGATCTGCTGTGCCAGGCGGGCGGCCCGGTCACGGCGGCCTGGGTGCAGGAGCGGCTTGAGGGCGACCTGGCGTATACGACGGTGATGACGATCCTGTCGCGGCTGCACACCAAGCAGGCGGTGGCGCGGGAGCGGGTGGGCCGGTCGTTCGTATGGCGGGCCGAGGCCAACGAGGCGGGTCTTGCCGCGCTGCGGATGCGCCGGGTGCTGGACGGCCAGGATGACCGGGAGGCCGTGCTGGCGAGCTTTGTGACCGGGCTGTCGGCGGACGACGAGCGGCTGCTGCGCGATCTGCTGAGCGAGGCGGCGGAGGAGCCGGAGGGCTGACCCATGGGCGTGTTCGTCTTCCTCCCCCTGGTGCTGCCGCTGACGGCGCTGCCGATCGTGCGCCTGGCCGAGCAGCATCTGCATCCGCGCGCCGCCACCCGTCTGCTGTCGTTCGTCGGGGGCGTGCTCGCGCTGTGCTCGACGCTCTGCCTGGGCCTGCTGGTCGTCGTCGGCACGGCCCAACTGCCGGGCAATCCGCTCCCGGACGGCTGGTCCGACCCCGAGGTACGGGCGGCGGTGCCGTACGACGAGGTGGCCGGGAAGGCCGCGATCGGCGCGCTGGCCGTGGTGGCCACCGGCTGTGTGGCGACCCTGGTGCGGCATGTGACGGTGCGGCGGCGGGCCCAGGCGGCGCTGGTCGGCATGCCGGACTCGCCGGTCGCGGTGCTGCCCGACGGCAAGGCGTATGCGTACGCCCTGCCCGGCGGGCCGGGCGGGTGCCGGGCGCGAGGGCGGATCGTTGTCTCCACCGCGATGCTGGACTGTCTGAACGCGCGCGAACGGCAGGCGCTGATCGCCCATGAGCAGGCCCATCTGGCCGGGCGGCACCATCGCTACCTGCTGGTGGCCCAGCTGGCGGCGCGGGCGAACCCCCTGCTGCACGCGCTGCGCGGCGCGGTGGCCTACTGCGCGGAGCGGTGGGCGGACGAGGAGGCGGCCGGGGAGGTGGGCGACCGCAGGGTGATGGCGCGGGCGGTCGGCAAGGCGGCGCTGGTCTCGCGGGGCACGCCTGCCCCCACGCTGGCCGGATTCGCCGCCCCTGGGCCCGTGCCGCGGCGGGTGGCCGCGCTGCTGGGGCCGGTGCCGCCCGCGCGCTGGTGGCCGCCTGCGGCCACGGCGGCCGGTCTGGCCGCCTGGATCGCGGCCGCCGGCACCGCCGCGTCCGCGCTGTCCTCGGCGAACGCGGCGGTGGCACTGTTCCTCGTCCTGCAGGCGGCCACTCCGCTGTAACGGGCGGACCGTTTGCTTACAGGTCGAACTCGGCCGGCGGCAGCTCCAGGGCGAAGCAGGCCTCGCGCACGACGCCCTGCTCGGTCTTGTCGAAGTTGCCGTCGGCGCCGCCGATGACGATGCCGATCTGGATGACGGCCCGCGCCTCGGCGGGCTTCTTCTTCGCCTTGGCGATCTCCTGCAACAGGCTGACCTTGCCGAACTCGAAGTCGGCGGTGATCTTGTTGAGGTAGTCGTTGAAGCGGCGCTGCAGGTCGTCCGCGGCGAAGTTCTGCAGCACCTCATTGGTGGCGATGAGCTGGGCGACGCGCTGCCGCTCGGACGTGTCGATCGTGCCGTCCGCCGCCGCGACCAGGGCGCACATTGCCATGCTCGCGTCGCGGAACGCACCGCTCTTCAGGTCGTTCTTCTTCGCGACGAGCTGGGTCTGCATCGTCTGGGCGGAATCCTTGATGCGATCCCACAGGGCCATGAGAACTCCGTATGTGTGTTGTTTCTACAGTGGTGTAAAAACTAGCAGGGTGCGGTCGAGGTGAGTCTGCGTGATGGCCACGGTAGTCCCGGACGGGAATGCTTTACTATCTCTTTACGTTGAATGGGCGATGAACCCAAGCGATGAAGACGAACCCAAGCGATGAAAAGGAGCGGTAGACCCGTCATGGGTGAACCTCCCAGTACCGGCCGTGCCATCCCCCGTCGGCAGTCGAGCGATGAGCGGAGGGTGGCACGGTGACCGAGGTCCTGCTGCTCCTGCTGGCGCTGCTGCTCACCCTGGCCTGCGCGGTCTTCGTGGCCGCCGAGTTCTCGCTCACCACAATCGAGCGCGGTGAGCTGGAGCGCGCGGTCGAGGCGGGCGAGCGCGGCGCCGAGGGCGCGCTGGCGGCCGTCCGCCGGCTGACCTTCCAGCTGTCCGGCGCCCAGCTGGGCATCACGGTCACCTCCCTGGTGATCGGCATGCTCGCCGAGCCCT
Source organism: Streptomyces milbemycinicus (assembly GCF_002154605.1). Lineage (GTDB taxonomy): Bacteria > Actinomycetota > Actinomycetes > Streptomycetales > Streptomycetaceae > Streptomyces > Streptomyces milbemycinicus. Next base: position 5,092 of record NZ_MUNE01000789.1, read on the forward strand.
CCCTGGCCGTGCTCTTGCGCTCCCCCCTGCGGGCCGTCGGCCTGGGCTCGGCCGCCACCTCGGTGGCCACGGTGCTGGGTGTGGCCCTGTCCACCGTGGTGCTGATGGTGGTCGGCGAGCTGGTGCCCAAGAACTGGGCCATCTCCCGCCCGCTGGCCGTGGCCAAGGTGGTCGCGGGCCCGCAGCGCGGGTTCACCGCCGCCTTCTCGCCGTTCATCCGCCACCTCAACAACACCGCCAACCGCTTCGTACGCCGCCTCGGCCTGGAGCCCGCCGAGGAGCTGGCCGGCGCCCGTACCCCCGAGGAGCTGGTGGCCCTCGCCCGCCACTCCGCCGCGCAGGGGGCCATCGAGCCGGACTCGGCCGAGCTGTTCGTGCGCACCCTCCACCTGGGCGAGCTGACCGCCGAGAACGTGATGACCCCGCGCGTGGACGTCCAGGCGCTGGAGGCCCACGCCACCGCCGTCGACGCCGCCAACCTCACCTTCGCCACCGGCCTGTCCCGCTTCCCCGTCTACCGCCACAGCCTGGACGAGGTCATCGGCACCGTCCACATCCGCGACGTCCTCGCCCTGGACGCCGCCAAGCGCGCCGCCACCCCCGTCACCGACCTGATCACCCCGCCGCTGCTGGTGCCCGACACCCTCCCCGTCGCCACCCTGCTGCAGCGGCTGCGCGCCGAGCGCGTCATGGCCGTGGTCATCGACGAGTACGGCGGCACCGCCGGGGTCGCCACCGTCGAGGACGTCGTCGAGGAGGTCATCGGCGAGGTACGCGACGAACACGACCCCCTGGCCCCCCCCGACCTGCTGCCCGCGCCGCCCACCGACGACGGCCGCGCCGTCTGGGAGGCCGACGGCGGCGTCCGCCTCGACCAGCTCGCCGGTATCGGCCTCGCCGCGCCCGACGGCCCGTACGAGACCCTGGCCGGGCTGCTCGCCACTCGCCTGGGGCGCATCCCCGACGAGGGTGACACCGTCCATCTCGACGGCTGGGACCTGACCGTCCTCGACGTCGACCACCACCGCGCCGACCGCGTCACCATCACCGCCCCGGCGCGCCCCGCCGCCGAGTCCGCGAACGAGCCTGCCGCCGGGTCCACGACCAGGCCCACGACCGAGCCCGCCGCCGAGCCCGCCGCCGAGCGCGCGACCGCGAAGGAGGACGCCCGATGACCGTTCTACAGCTGGCCATCGGCGCCCTCACCCTGCTCACCAACGCCTTCTTCGTCGGCGCCGAGTTCGCCCTGATCTCGGTGCGCCGCAGCCAGATCGAACCCGCCGCCCAGGCAGGTTCGCGGCGGGCCCGCACCGTGCTGTGGGCGCTGGAGCACCTGTCCGCCCTGCTGGCCACCGCCCAGCTGGGCATCACCATCTCCTCGCTGGTCCTGGGCGCGGTCGCCGAACCGGCCATCGCGCACCTGCTGGAGCCCGGCTTCGACGCGGTGCGTGTCCCGGATGCCCTCGTCCACCCGATCGCCTTCGTCCTGGCCCTCACCGCGGCCACGTATCTGCACATGCTCATCGGCGAGATGGTCCCCAAGAACATCGCCCTCGCCGCCCCCGAGCGCACCGCGCTGCTGCTCGGCCCGCCCCTGGTGGCCGTCACCCGCGCGCTGCGCCCCGTCGTCTTCGGCATCAACGCCTTCGCCAACACGCTGCTGCGGCTGCTGAAGGTCGAGCCCAAGGACGAGGTCGAGTCGGTCTTCACCGACGACGAGCTCATCCGGCTGGTCCGGGACTCCAGCGCCGCGGGGCTGCTGGACCCCTCCGGCAGCGAGCGGCTGCGCGACGCCCTGGAGCTGGGCACCCGGCGGGTCGGCGACATCCTGGTGCCGCTGGACGAGATGGTCACCGTCGGCCCCGAGATCACCCCCGACCAGCTGGAGCGCGCCGCGGCCGCCTCCGGCTACTCCCGGCTGCCGGTGATCGGCCCGGCCGGGGCGGTGCTCGGCTATCTGCACATCAAGGACACCCTCGGGGCGGCCAACCGGGACAAGCCCTTCCCGCGCACCGCCCTGCACACCGTCACCCGCGTACGGGCCGACACCCCGCTGGACGACACTCTCACCGCGATGCGCGGCGCGGGCACCCATCTGGCGGCGGTGACCGGTGACGACGGCGGCGCGGTGCTCGGCTTCGTCACCATGACGGATGTCCTGGACGAGCTCGTGGGCGCGGAGCCCTCCCCCAGCTAACGCTGGGAGGTGCCCCCTGCCGTCTAAGTATGTGGACACCGTCTTGCATACGAGACAGTGAGTCTGGAGGATGAGCCGACGGCGGACACGGATACGGGCACAGCCACGGGCAGGAGTGGGGACGGATGAGCATCGGGTCCTCGGCACTGCTGGTGTCGGCCGGCGTGGCCTCGGGGCTCGCCGGCTCGATCGCCGGACTGGCCTCGCTGTTCAGCTATCCGGCCCTGCTCGCGGCCGGTCTGCCGCCCGTGGCCGCCAATGTGACCAACACGGTGGCGCTGTTCTCCAACACGGTGGGCACCGCGGCCGGATCCCGGGCCGAACTGCGCGGCCAGCGCGACCGCCTGCTGCGGCTTGGCGTCCTCGCCGCGCTCGGCGGCGCGGTCGGGGCCGCGCTGCTGCTCTCCACCCCGTCATCGGCCTTCGAGGCGGTCGTGCCATGGCTGATCGCGCTCGGCTCGGTGCTGATCCTCGTCCGTGACCCGCTGCGCCGCCTGGTGGAGTCGAAGTCGCGCCCGGTCGGCCGAGCCGCCCGTCCCACGTTCCCCATGGCCTGCGCGATCCTGCTGGTCGGCCTGTACGGCGGCTATTTCGGCGCGGCTTCAGGCGTGCTGATGCTGGCGGTGCTCTCGCTCTCCGCCGCCGCCGGTGAACCGCTTCCGGTCACCAACGCCGTCAAGAACATCGCCACCGGCGCGGCGAACATCACCGCCGCGGTCGCCTACGCCTTCGTCGCGCCCGTGCACTGGGGCGCCGCTGTGGCGCTCGGCGCCGGGGCCCTCGTCGGCAGCTGGGTGGGGCCCGTGATCGTACGGCGGCTGCCCGAGACACCCCTGCGGATCGCGATCGCCCTGGCCGGTCTCGGCCTCGCCGTCAGCCTGTGGCACCAGGGGACGTGACCTGCCCTGACGCGGACGGCTGGGTCGAGGGCTTGTCCGAGTCCTGGCCCGAGGGCCAGGCGGAGGGCCGGTCCGGGCGTACGGAGAACGCCGTGTAGCCGGCCGTGGCCACGATCGCGTCCTTGATGAGCATCACACTCGGCGGGACGGCCACCGCCCCGATCCCGACGTCGTTCAGCGCGGTGATGCGCCATGCCTCCTCCCCGGTCCTGGTGTTCAGCGCCAGCAGCCGGCCGAAGCGGTTGCAGAAGTACAGCCGTCCGTACTTCTTGGACTCCACCGGCGCGGACAGGCTCTCCAGGTCCGTCGCCCGCCGCCACGACCGTCGGCCGGTGTCCGCGGACACGGCGCTGATCGTCCCGTTGGTCTCGATGAAGTAGACGACACCGTTCAGCAGGGTGGCCTTGCCGTACATGGTGTGGGACAGCGCGATCCGCTTGGTCCCGCCGGTGCGCGGGTCCACTCGGATCAGGGCGTTGTACGGCCGTACGTACCCCTCGTCGTACACCTCCTTCGCGGTCTGCGGCGCGAGGAACAGGGGCTGCCCGTGGAAGGCGCCGAGGAGCAGCGACTTCTTGGGGAGGGTGGCGAGTTCGCGCTGGGTGCCGTCGGCGGGGTCGAGCCGCAGCAGGGTGTACGGGCCTTCGGTGGCCAGGCCGTTTTTGTCGATGGATGAGCACAGGGCGTACGGGACGCCGCCCAGCACGGTCGGATCGCAGAAGGCCCCCGCGCGCGCCGGCGACCGCCACAGCAGCTCACCCGACGTCCCGTAGGCGATGAACTCCCGTTCCCCGTCCGACAGCGTCAGCACTCCGCCGGAGAACAGGGCCGCCGACCCGGACCCGCTGATCTCCTGCTGCCACCGCTGTTTCTTGGTGTCGGCGTCCAGCGCCACCACCCGTCGGCCGTTCCCCTCCGACTCCTGGTAGACGTACAGGACCCCGTCGCGCACCCCGATCGGCCGCGCCTGCTGAGGAGAGTCGCCGTACCGCCACCGGACGTGACCGGTGGCGGCGTCCACCGCGGCGACGGAGAATCCCGTTCCGCCGCAGTACAGGGTGGTGGCGTCGGACACACACCCGGACTGCTGGTAGACCAGCGGGGGCCCCGGCGTGGTGTCGCGCAGCGACGCTTGCCACGGGCGCCAGCCCTCGGGCAGCGCCGCGGCCCGTACGGAGGAGGAGTCGGCGTCGGCCCCAGGCGAGGGCGAGTCCGTCGCGAACATCACCGCCGCGACGGTCAGCCCGGCCAGAGCCAGGGTCGCGCCGACGACCGTGAGGATCAGCCGCCGGCGCCGCCGTCCGGCGGCGGGCTCGCCGGGGGGCGGCGCCGGCAGGGCTTCGGGGGCTTTTGGGGCACTGGTCCCCAGGTGGGTGGGCCCTTGGGCGTGCGGTTGGGCGTGCGGCCCTTGGGCATGCGGCCCTTCGGCGGTCGAGGGGGCCGCGGCGGCGAAGTCGGGCAGCGCGTCCAGCATGCGGTGCAGCTCGGCCAGGTCGGGCCGCTCGGTCGGCTCCTTGGCCAGGCAGCGTTCGGCGATCGCCGTGAGCGGCCCGGGCACCCCGGCCAGCGTCGGCTGCTCGTACATCACCTGATAGCCCGACACATACGGGCTGTCGGACTCGAACGGCGCGGCGCCCGTGGCGGCGAACACCAGCAGCGACCCCAGCGAGAACACATCCGAGGCCGCGGTGACCCCGCGGGGACTGCGCAGTTGCTCGGGCGACATGAAGGGCGGGGTGCCCAGCACCCTCCCGATGGTGACGGTGAGCGTCTGGTTGTCGGCGGCGCGCGAGATGCCGAAGTCGATGACGCGCGGCCCGTCGTCGGCCATCAGGATGTTGGAGGGTTTCAGATCCCGGTGCACCACCCCGACCTGGTGGATATCGCGCAGCGCCTCGACAAGCCCCAGCCCCAGCGTCCGCAAGCTCCGCCCGTCCAGCGGGCCTTGTTTGCGTACGACCTCGCTCAGGGTGGGCCCGGGCACATACAGCGTGGCCATCCAGGGCCGTTCGGCATCCGGATCGGCGTCCACCACGGGAGCGGTGAACGCCCCGCTCACCTTGCGCGCCGCCGCGACCTCCTGCCGGAAGCGCGTCCGGAACTCCTCGTCCTGCGCGTACTGCTGGTGCACGAGCTTGACCGCGACATGCCGACCCGAGGCCGAGCGTCCGAGATACACCACGCCCATGCCGCCCGCGCCGAGCCGGTCGACCAGGGTGTAGCCGCCTATGAAGTCAGGATCCCCGGTGCTCAGGGACATGGCCCATCCTCTTTCCCGCCCTACGGTCTCGCTCGTCACCCGAATGCGTGCGCCGCACTAGATTGCGCCGCACCAGATTAGGTGTGCGGGCACGCCGCGGGCGGCCGACCACACCAGGGCCGCCGCAGAATCGGCACAAGTCGAGCACGACCGTGACGTTAGCCCACCCCTCTTGGCCCGGGGCCACCCGGTCGTCCGCTTGGCACCTCAACGCCGGGCCCTATGGCTGCTGACCCGCCGCTGAATGGCAGAAGCGGCAGCCGTCCCAGTACGGCAAGGCGCTCAGCACGCGGTGCGGTACGCACGAGGCGACCGCGGCCTCGCCGGGCCCGGGGAAGCCGCCGCCATCACGGCGTACGGCGTCGGCCGGGTCGAACGCCTCGACCATGGCCTTGAACCGCCGCAGATACCCCTCCGCGAACGGCGGCTCGTACCCCAACTCGTCCCAGCGGTGCCGGCGCAGGGCGAGGCCGACGACGCGCACCACGAAATCCTTCGCCCGTTCCTGCGCGGCGGGCGTAGCCCCCCAGTCGATCTCCTCCAGGGCGAACCCGACGGCCCCGCGCCCCATGACGTTCTGGTCCTGGAGGGTCAGGAGGGCGGCAAAGCGGTAGTCCCAGGCGTCGTGCGCGAGATCGGAGGCGGCGAGCGTCAGGACGTCGAGGAAGACGTCCGTACCGCCGTTGGACAGGGAGAGGCTGTCGCCGCCGCTCCGGAACAGGTTTCCCACCCGCGTCACGGTACGCAGGACTCGGCGCCGCCCGGCGCTAAGGGGTCGTACGGGGGGCCGTACGGGGCAGCGCGCTGGCCGCGTACAGCAGCTCACGGACCTCGGGCACCTCTTCGGCCGACGCGCTCCACACCAGCCGCAGCCGGAGGTCGTGGGTGGGCAGGCCGAGCCGGACGAGACGGCCGGCCCGTACCGCGTCGGCCACGGCGAAGCGGGGCAGCAGCGCGATCCCCAGCCCCTGTTCCGCCCAGGCCCGCATCACGGCGACGCCGCCGGCGTCGAGCCGTTCGACCTCGGGTCCGAGGACGTGGTCGGCGGCCATCCTGAAGGTGCACTGGGCCACATTGACCAGGAGTTTTTCCCCCGCGAGATCGGCCGGGCGCAGGGCGTGGCCGGCCAGCCGGTGCCCCGGGGCGGCGACCAGGTCCAGGGGGACGGTGTCGACGTCCAGGCTGGTCAGCGGGGCCGGGGGCACGGGGAAGCCCAGGCCGCCGAGGGTGCTGCCGAGATCGAGCAGCAGGGCGGCGGTGAGCTCGCCGGCCAGGACTTCTTCGAGGAGCAGGTCGCGGCTGGTGGCGACCCGTACGTCGACCGCGAGGCCGGGATGGCGCCGGGCGAGCCGCCGGAGTATGTCCGGTACGCAGGTGGCGGCGATCGTCTCCAGCGCGCCGAGCCGCAGGCGGGGGCGGGCCCCGCCGACCTCCCTGACCGCCTGCTCGGCCTGGTCCAGCAGCCGCCGCGCCCAGGTGGCCATGCGTTCCCCGGCCGTCGTGGGGCGCATCCCGCTCGCCGTGCGGTGGAACAGGGCGACGCCCACGGCTCGCTCCAGCCCCCGGATCTGCGCGGAGACCGACGACGGCGCGAGGTCGAGGGCGTTGGCGGCCTCGGTGACCGTGCCGTGCTTCAACACGGCCTCAAACGTCCGGAGTTGCCTCAACTCCACTGCTGTTCCACTTTCTTCTGACGTTCGCCCGACCGAGCGTGCGGTTTTTCCGAACGGAGTGTACGGCCGAGCCGGTGGAGCGGGGCGGTCGCCCGGACGCACAGTGCCGGGCATGACGCTCGACAAAGCCCTTCGGCCCGCCGCCGACCCCGCCACTCACCCCGGCCCCGCTCCACCGGCTCGGCCGTACAC
>NZ_MUNE01000079.1 GCF_002154605.1 Streptomyces milbemycinicus
GCTGCGCGGCGGCGCCGCGGGGGTGGGGACGGTGGCGGGGGCCGGCCTGCTCACCGGTTCGGCGGGCGCCGTGGAAGCGGGCGCGTCCCCGGCACTGTTCACCGGTCCGTCGCCGACGCTGCTCACCGGCCCGGCCTCGCGGAAGGTGGACGGCGCGCTGGTCGCGCCCTTCGGCCGCCATCTCGCCTTCGGCGCCGACCCCAGGACCCAGATGCGGATCTCCTGGCAGGTCCCCTTCGCCGTCAAGGCGCCGTATGTGCGGATCGGCCTCAAGCCCTGGGAGCTGAGCCGGAAGATCGAGGCCGAGGTCCGCCATCTGCACACGCCCGCGCTCAGCGACAAGCTCCCCGCCGTCGACCAGTACTACCTCCACGCCGCGCTCGACGGGCTGAGCCCTGGCGTCACCTATTACTACGGCGTCGGCCACGACGGCTTCGACCCGGCCGACCCGCGCCACTTCTCCGCCCTGGCCACGTTCCGTACGGCGCCAGAAAAGGCCGAGTCCTTCGCCTTCACGGCCTTCGGCGACCAGGGCGTCAGCTATGACGCGCTCGCCAACGACCAGCTGCTGCTCGGCCAGCACCCCGCCTTCCATCTGCACGCCGGGGATCTGTGCTACGCCGACACCACCGGCCACGGCCAGAAGACGGATGTCTTCGACGCCCGGGTGTGGGACTCCTTCCTCGCCCAGACCGCCTCGGTCGCGGCGAGCGTGCCGTGGATGGTGACCACCGGCAACCACGACATGGAGGCCTGGTACTCCCCCGACGGCTACGGCGGCCAGCTGGCCCGCTGGTCCCTCCCCGGCAACGGCCCCGATCCGCGCAAGGCGCCCGGCGTCTACTCCTTCACCTACGCCAATGCGGCGGTCGTCGCGCTGGACGCCAACGACGTCAGCTACGAGATCACCGCCAACACCGGATACACCGGCGGGGAGCAGACGCGCTGGCTGGACCGGCGGCTCGGACAGCTGCGCGCCCAGCCCGGCATCGACTTCATCGTGGTCTTCTTCCACCACTGCGCCTTCTCGACCACCAGCGCCCACGCCTCGGACGGCGGGGTGCGCGACGCCTGGGTCCCGCTGTTCGAGAAGCACCAGGTGGACCTGGTCATCAACGGCCACAACCACGTCTACGAGCGCACCGACGCCATCCGGGGCGGCCGGGTCGCCAAGCGGGTGCCGGTCGGCGGCAGCGCCGATGCGGTGCGCGACGGCATCGTCTACGCGACGGCGGGCGGGGCCGGGGCGCATCTGTACGAGTTCCCGGTGCCCGACAGCTACGAGGGCCATGTGAAGGACCTCGACGAGGTGAAGACCTTCCACTGGGCGAAGGACGGATCGAAGAACAAGGACACGGTGGAGTGGTCGCGGGTGCGCTACACCGGCTTCTCGTTCCTCGCGGTGGAGGTGCGGCCGGGCCCGAGCCCGAAGCTGACGGTCACGACGCTGGCCGAATCGGGCGAGCGCGTGGACCACTTCGAGGTGGTGCGCACGCCGGGGAAGTGACCGGCGCCTTTCTGCTTGCGTCAGCGCTCTCGTCAGTGGCCGGTGGCGCCGCCGTTGTCGCGGCGGTCGAGGGCGCGCTGCAGCGCGGCAGCGGCGTTCTTACGGTCGGTGTTGTCGGTCTTGCGACGGGTCCTGCGGACAGTCGTCTCAGCCATGGTCGCGTCTCCCTGTGTCCCGAGAGGTGCTGCGGAAGATGCCGGAGGGGCGGGGGCCTGAGTGCGGCAGGGGTCACCTGCGCATGCGCACCGGCCGCGGCCGCCGTCGCTCGATCGAGCGAGACGTTCGGCTTCCACAAAAATAAGGCCTCGGAGGCGGACTGTCCGCACAATTACTCGGACGTCCTACTATCTGAGACGCAGAAACGCGCATGGGCTGGTCGAGGCCAACCCCCGTTCGGCCTCGACCAACCAGTATTCGCGCCGTTCAGAAGGTGCTCACTCGTTGGTTAGCTTCGTAAACTGTCGTGAATAACGACTACTTGGCTGTCAGACGCTAGCACCGCCGCGCCTCCGCCGTCCACGACTTTTCGGCCTGTCACACGCGCCCCTCGTACGCCAACGGCCGCCGCCCGCGCCTTGGCGCGGACGGCGGCCGTTGGGGGTCGGGCCCCAGGGCTCAGCGGGGGTCTCAGCCCATGTGCGGGTAGCGGTAGTCGGTCGGCGGGACCAGGGTCTCCTTGATGGAGCGGGTGGAGGTCCAGCGCATCAGGTTCTGCTTGGCGCCCGCCTTGTCGTTGGTGCCGGAGGCCCGCCCACCGCCGAACGGCTGCTGGCCGACGACGGCCCCGGTCGGCTTGTCGTTGATGTAGAAGTTGCCGGCCGCGAAGCGCAGCGCCTCGCAGGTGGCGGCGGCCGCGGCGCGGTCCTGGGCGATGACGCAGCCGGTGAGGCCGTACGGCGACGCCGACTCCATCTGCTCCAGCATCGCGTCGTACTCGGCGTCCTCGTAGACGAACACCCCGAGGATCGGGCCGAAGTACTCGTCCTTGAAGATCTCGTTGTCCGCGTCGGTGGAGACGAGGACCGTCGGGCGGACGAAGTAGCCCTCGCTGTCGTCGTACGTACCGCCGGCCACGATCTCGATGGTCGGGTCGGACTTCGCCCGGTCGATGGCCGCCTTGGACTTGGCGAAGGCGCGCTCGTCGATGACGGCCCCGATGAAGTGGGACAGGTCCGTCACATCGCCCATCGCCAGGCTCTCCACCTCGGCGGCGAACTCCTCCTTGAAGCCGCTCTCCCACAGCGAGCGCGGGACATAGGCGCGCGAGGCGGCGGAGCACTTCTGGCCCTGGTACTCGAAGGCGCCGCGGGTCATCGCCGTCTTCAGCACCTTGGGGTCGGCCGACGGGTGGGCGACGATGAAGTCCTTGCCGCCGGTCTCGCCGACCAGGCGCGGGTAGGTCTTGTACGTCTCGATGTTGGCGCCGACCGTCTTCCACAGGTACTGGAAGGTCCGGGTCGAACCGGTGAAGTGGATACCCGCGAGGTCCGGATGGGCCAGCGCCACCTCGGAGACGTCCTTGCCGTCGCCCGTGACCAGGTTGATCACGCCCTTGGGCAGCCCCGCCTCCTCCAGCAGCTCCATCAGCAGCACGGCGGCGTGGGTCTGCGTCGGCGACGGCTTCCAGACCACCACATTGCCCATCAGGGCGGGGGCGGTCGGAAGGTTGCCCGCGATCGCGGTGAAGTTGAAGGGCGTGATCGCGTAGACGAACCCCTCCAGCGGCCGGTGGTCGCTGCGGTTCCAGACGCCCGGGGAGTTGGTCATCGGCTGCTCGGCCAGGATCTGGCGGGCGAAGTGGACATTGAAGCGCCAGAAGTCGACCAGCTCACAGGGGGTGTCGATCTCGGCCTGCTGCACGGTCTTGGACTGGCCGAGCATGGTCGAGGCGGCCAGCGTCTCGCGCCACGGGCCGGAGAGCAGATCGGCGGCCTTGAGGATGATCGCGGCCCGGTCGTCGAAGCTGAGCGCGCGCCACGCCGGGGCGGCGGCCAGGGCCGCGTCGATCGCGTCCCGCGCATCGGCCTGGGTGGCATTGGCGTAGCTGCCCAGGCGCGCCGCGTGGTTGTGCGGCTGCACCACGTCGAAGCGCGTCCCCCCGCCCATCCGCTTCTCGCCGCCGATGGTCATCGGCAGGTCGATGGGGTTCTGGGCGAGCTCCTTGAGCTTGGTCTCAAGGCGTGCGCGCTCGGGGGTGCCGGGGGCGTAGGTGTGCACCGGCTCGTTCACCGGCACGGGGACCTGGGTCACGGCGTCCATGGTGGCCTTTGTCTCCTTCGAGCGTCGGGGTCGATCGTCGTGTACGCGAGGGGGCGGGGGGAGGAGCGTTCCGGCTGGTCAGCCGCGGCCGACCAGCGAGCGCAGGAAGAACGCCAGGTTCGCGGGGCGCTCCGCGAGGCGCCGCATGAAGTACCCGTACCAGTCTGTTCCATACGGAACATAAACCCGCATACGGTGCCCCTCGGCGGCAAGCCGCTCCTGCTCGGCCGGGCGGATCCCGTACAGCATCTGGAACTCGTACTCGTCGAGCTTGCGGCCGAAGCGGCGCGCCAGCTCCTGGGTGATGGCGACCATCCGGGGGTCGTGGGAGCCGATCATCGGGTAGCCCTCGCCCGCCATGAGGATCTTCAGACAGCGCACATAGGCCAGGTCGACCTCGCGCTTGTCCTGGTACGCGACGCTCGCCGGCTCCTTGTACGCGCCCTTCACCAGCCGCACCCGCGAGCCTTCCCCGGCCAGCGCCCGGCAGTCGTCCTCGGTACGGAAGAGATACGACTGGAGGACCGCGCCGGTCCTCGGGAACCGCCGGCGCAGCTCGGCGAGGATCGCGAGGGTGGAGTCCACGGTGGTGTGGTCCTCCATGTCCAGGGTGACGGTGGTGCCCGCCGCGTCCGCCGCCTCCACCACCGGGGTCACATGGGCCAGGGCCAGATCATGGCCGCCGGACAGCGCCTGCCCGAAAGCCGACAGCTTCACCGACATCTCCGCCCGCCCGGCCAGGCCCTCGGCGGCCAGCGCCTCGGTCAGCGCGAGATAGGCGTCCCGGTTGCGCAGCGCCTCCGCCGGGTCGGTGATGTCCTCGCCCAAGTGGTCGAGCGTGACCTCCAGGCCGCGCTCCGCCAGGGCGCGGACGACCGGGATCGCCTCGGCCAGGCGCTCACCGGCGACGAACCGGTCCACCGTCGGGCGGGTCACCGGGGCGGCCGAGACGATACGACGGATGGCGGCACTGCGGGAAGCGGCAAGCAGCACGGGACCCAGCACGGGGCACCTCCACGATGACGGCCGTCGGACGGCTTTGTTGACTCACCGTGAAACTTAAGGATCGCTCGCATCCCCGGCCATCGACAGCTGTCACGCATCCGTGTCCGGGATCTCAGACAGATGTATGAGAATGGGAGCCGTGGAACGGAGGCGGGCCGGTGCTCGACGACTATCAGCAGCTTGTGGACGAGATCTCGGCGGCACTCGGCGCGCCCACGACGCTGGAGAACCGTGACTTCGAGCTGATCGCCTTCGGCGCCCACGACAGCGGCGCGTACTCCACCAAGGCCGACGAGGCGGACGAGCTGGCGCTCGACCCGGTGCGCACCCGCTCCATCCTGCGGCGCCGGTCCACGGCGGCGGTGCGCGCCTGGTTCGAGGGCTTCGGCATCGCCCGCGCCCAGGCCCCGCTGCGGATCCCGCCGGACCCGGGGGCGGGAGTCTTCATGGGCCGGATCTGTCTGCCGGTGCGCCACCGGGGCGTGGTGCACGGCTATGTATGGCTGCTCGACGACGGCCATCTCTCCGACCTGGAGCTCGGCGGACCGTCCGGCCCGCCCGACCCCCGGCTCGCCCGCGCGATGGAGACGGCGGCTCGGATCGGGGCGCTGCTGGCGGCGGAGGCTCAGGCCGACGAGGAGCTGGGCGGGCAGCTGCGCGATCTGCTGACCGGGCCGCCGGGCGGCCGCGACACCGCGCGTACGGCCCTGCGCGCCGCGCTGCGCGGGGCGGCCGACGGGCCGCTGGCGCTCGTCGCGGTGACCCCGTGGGCCCCAAGGGATGCCTCGAACGCCGAGGACGCTGAGGACTACCCCTCCGCCCGGCTGCCCAGCCCGCCCGGGGTGGCCGCCGTCTGCGTACTCCCGGTGCCCCCCGGACCGGGCCCGGCGGCGGGTCCCGCGGCGGGCCCGGCGGCGGGGCGCTCCCCGGCCGCGGGCCTGGCCGCGCTGGTCCGGCTGCGCGCCTCGACGGCCCTGGACCCGGCCCGTACCGCGGCCGAACATCTGCTGCGCTCCGCCGGGGGCGGTCCGGAGCGCTCCGGGACCGTACGGGACAGGGGGTTCGCGGGCGTCAGCGCGCCGCGCCGCGGCCTGGACGACTTGCCCGCGGCCTGGCCCGAGGCGCTGGCCGCCGCGCGGGCGGCCCGGGCGGACGCGCGGCTGGGCCCGGTCGCGGAGTGGTCCGCCATCGGTCCGTACCGGCTGCTGGCCGCGCTGCCCGCGCAGGCCGGCCCCGACCCCGTCGTACAAGCCCTCTTGAAACCCTCGCACGCCGAACTCGCCCGCACCGCCGAGGCGTTCCTGGACTGCGCGGGGCAGGCGAGCCGCACCGCCCAGGCGCTCGGCATCCACCGGCAGACGCTCTACTACCGGCTCTCCCGCGTCGAGCAGCTGACCGGGCTGGACCTCGACGCGGGCGAGGACCGGCTGCTGCTGCACATGGCGCTCAAGTCCGCGCGCCTATGACTGTCAGCCTGAGACTGTCGGAGGGGGATGTCACAGTGGGTGCCACCGATCGAACAGGCGATCGGGAGATCCCAGGACGATGAGCGATGGGCACGGGGGCCGGCCATGGGTGACTACTTTCAGCGGATCGTGGACGTGGAGGCGGACGAGCAGGAGGCCGGGCCGCTCGCCGAGCGGATGGTCGACTGGCTGGTCTCCGAAGGCGTGATCACGCGCGAGACGTCCGGCGAAGGGGTGTACAGCCAGACCGCGGACGAGGGGTATGTGCCGGGCCCCCGCTGGGACCGGGCCGTGGTGGGTTCGGCGGAGACGACGTGGCAGCCCGGCCCGGTGGCGGTGATGGTCGGGCGGGACTACTACGTCGGGGGCCAGGGTCAGGACGAGCCGGACTCGGCGAGCTGTCCGCGCTGCGACGCCACGACGGTGATCATCGACTATCCGGAGGAGTTCGAGGCGGACGAGGAAGTCTGGCGGCCGTACCGGGAGGCCATCGCCGCCTGGAAGGAGACCAGCGAGGAAGGAAGCGTGGTCTGTTCCGCGTGCGCGGCGGCCGTCCCGGTCACCGAGTGGCGGTTCGGCTCCGGCTTCGGCTCCAGCTTCGACCTCGGGGCGCTCGCGTTCGACTTCTGGGGGTGGCCGCCGCTGGACGACGCCTTCCTCGCGGAGTTCTCCAGGCGGTTGGGGCACCGCACCGGGGAGCAGATGGGCAAGTTCTGAATGGCCGTTCGCCGGGTCGGCCGGTGTCGACGGGCGCGCCGAGTACAGGAGGAAGTCGACCAGGGTCGGGGCCGATCTGCACCGGCGTAAGAAGTCCCTGCCGGTCGTCGCGGCCTTGCGCAGCGGTACGCCCGCCGGGCGGCGGCTGGCCGAGCTGTACCACGACGAACGTCCCTTGAAGTCCACCGGCGTCGCCCGCGCGACCACGCTGGTCGAGCAGGCCGGCGGGCGCGACTGGGCCCTGGCGGAGGCAGCCCGGCAGCGGTCCATGGCGCTGGGCCGGCTGGCCGAGGCCACCCTCGATCCGCAGGCCGCCCACGGTCTGCGGTCGTTGGCGGACCTGGCCATGCACCGCAGCAGCTGACCGGCCGGGCGCCGGCCGGACCGCCGGCCGGCGCCCGCCCCGCGACGCCCGTCGGCACCGGCCATCGGGGCCCGAGGGTGACGCGGGGTCAGTCGGCCGGGGCGGAGGTCGGGCCGGTGACGATACGGCGCATCGCCTCGGTCAGCTCCCCGGCGCCGGGCGTGCCGTCGGGGTCGATGGCCATCTGCACGGCCATGCCGCCCACCAGGGTCATATAGAACGAGCCCAGGATCCGCGCACTCTCCTCGTCGACCTCGTCCTCCAGGATCCCGTGGAAGAGGGCCACCAGCCCCTTCCGCCCCTCCGGCTGCGCCTGCCCGAACGCCGCGCGCAGCTCCGGGTCGCCCTCCGCCCGCATGACCGCCTCCAGTTGCGCCCGCCACAGCGCCTGGTGCTTGCCGAACAGTTCGAGCATCCGGGTCCACCCCACCTCGAACCGCGCCACCTGACCGGCCTCGGAACCCTCGGCGGCGGAACCGGCCGCGGCACCCGGGCCCTCGGGGCTCCGGACCTCTTCTCTCAAGGACCGCTCGACGTCGTCCGCCCATTCGCCCATGGCCGCGAACAGGGCCTCTCGCATCAGGGCGTCCTTGGAGCCGTAGTGGTAGCCGATGGACGCCAGATTGGCACCCGAGGCCGCCACGATGTCCCGCGCGGTGGTGCGCGACCAGCCCTTTTCCAGCAGGCAACGTTTGGCGCCCGCCAACAGATCCTCTCGATGTCCCATGGCGTCAGCCTATCCCGACACCCATACAACCGTCCAAGACGTGCGTCTTATACGGCCGTACTAGACAAGCGTTTAAGACGCTCGTATATTCCTCGGCATGACTTCGACCCCCGCCAATTCCCGTGCCGGCCGCAGGGAATGGACCGCCTTCGCGGTCCTGATGCTTCCGCTGCTCCTGGTGTCCATGGACGTATCAGTGCTGTACTTCGCGCTCCCGGAGATCAGCGCGCAGCTGCACCCCAGCTCCACCCAGCAGCTGTGGATCTTCGACATCTACGGCTTCGCCCTCGCTGGACTGCTCATCACCATGGGCTCGCTCGGCGACCGGATCGGGCGCCGGAAGCTGCTGATGCTGGGCGCCACGGCCTTCGGCGCCGCCTCGGTCGCCGCCGCGTACGCGAACAGCGCCGAGATGCTGATCGCGGCCCGCGCGCTGCTGGGCATCGGAGGGGCGACCCTGATGCCCTCGACGATGGCGCTCAGCCGCAATCTGTTCCAGGACCCGAAGCAGCGCGCCACCGCGATCGGCATCTGGTCCGGCGCCATGGCCGGCGGGGTGGCGCTCGGCTCGGTGCTGAGCGGGGTCATGCTGTCCCACTTCTGGTGGGGCTCGGTCTTCCTCATCAACACCCCGGTGATGGCGCTGCTGCTGGTCCTCGTCCCGGTCCTGGTGCCCGAGTTCAAGGACCCGGCCCCGGGGAAGTTCGACCCGCTGAGCGTCCCGCTGTCCATGGGCGCGGTGCTGCCGGTGATCTACGGCCTGAAGGAGTCGGCGGCGCACGGGTTCAGCGGGCCGCGGGCGCTGTGGATCGCGGCCGGGCTGCTGATCGGCCTGGCCTTCGTGCACCGCCAGCGCACCCACGCACACCCCATGATCAGCCCCGAGCTCTTCCGCCGCCGCGGCTTCGGCTCCTCGATCGGGCTCAACCTCATGGCCTCGTTCGCGATGATGGGCTCCGCTCTCTTCACCACCCAGTACCTGCAGTCGGTGCTCGGCAAGGGCCCGCTGGAGGCCGCGCTGTGGAGCCTGCTCCCGTCCGTCATGGTGGGCGCCGCCGGCCCCGCGTCGGCCGCGATCGCGCAGAAGGTGAACCGCGCGTACGTCATCGGCGGCGGATTCCTCGTCGCGGCCGCCGGGTTCGGGCTGCTGACCCTCGCCGGCACCGACTCGCTGTGGCTGGTGCTGATCGCGGCGGGCGTCCTCGCCTCCGGCATCGTGACCGTGATGTCGCTGGTCACCGACATGGCGATGGGCACCGCCCCGGCGGAGAAGGCCGGTTCCGCCTCCTCCCTGCTGGAGACCGGCCAGGAGTTCGGCGGGGCGCTCGGGATGGCGCTGCTCGGCGTCGCCGGCAACGCCGTCTACCGCCACGACATGAGCGACAAGCTGCCCGCCGACCTGCCGTCCGGCCTCCCGGCCGAGGCGCTGGACGCGGCTCGCGAAACTTTGGGCGGCGCGGCGGCGGTGGCGGACCGGCTGAGCGGACGGGCCGGTGACGAGATGCTGGGCGCGGCGCGCGAGGCGTTCACCCACGGCATGCAGGTGGCCGCGGTGGCCGGGGCGTTGGTCCTGGTCGCGGCCGCGACCCTGGCGGCCGTCGCCCTGCGCCATGTACGGGTCGAGGCCCCCGCGGTGGAAGAGGCCGGCATGGACGCGGAGCCGGACGCGGAGCCGACCGCTGGGCCGGCCGCTGGGCCGACCGACGGACCGTACGGGATCGGTGCCGAGCCGGGGACGGCACCGGGCGAGGTCCAGCCGGAGCCGGTGGCGAGCCGCTGACGGACCCCCACCCCTCACCGTCGCGACCCCGCCCGGGACCCGGGCGGGGTCGCGTCATGCCGGGGCGCTGCCAACGACCGGAAGATCTCTCGAACTTGACTCGAATTCTCGCCCATCCGACGGCAACCTTCGGCCCGCTCGGCGGCAACCAGAAGCAACAGAGCGCTACTCGTTTCGCACTGTCACCTCACATCACAGAAGTACCCAAAGTCCCCTAATCCCCCCGAGAGGACTGATGCACCGTGCGCCTCCCCCGAGCGTTTGTGACCGCCGCTCTCGCCACCGCGTTCCTGGTGGGGGCGGGCCATGCGCCCCAAGCCGTCGCGGGTGAACTGCCCGGCGGCACCACGTTCTTCACCGACTCCCAGTCCCAGGTCAACAAGTGGGTCGCCGCCAACCCCAGCGATTCGCGCCAGCCGCGCATAGCCTCGCGCATAGGCAGCCAGCCGCAGGCCGTCTGGTTCGCCAACTACTCCCCCTCCACCGTCACCGCGGACGTCCGCAGGGTGACCGCCGCGGCCGCCGGCAAGAACCAGGTCCCCGTCCTCGTCGCGTATATGATCCCCAACCGTGACTGCGGCGGCGCCTCCGCGGGCGGCGCCCCCGACCTCGCCGCCTACGACGCCTGGGCGCGCAACTTCGCCGCCGGACTGGGCAGCGGGTCCTCGATCGTCATCCTCGAACCGGACTCGATCGCGCTCATCACCTGCCTGTCCTCCAGCGAGCTGAGCGGCCGCTACGCCTCGCTCGCCCGGGCCGCGAGCGCCATCCACGCCGCGAACCCCAAAGCCCGGGTCTACTTCGACGCCGGCCACTCCGCCTGGAACAGCGCCGCCACGCAGGCCTCGCGGCTGCGCTCGGCGGGCGTGCTGACCAGCGGCGACGGCATCTACAGCAATGTCTCCAACTACAACCGCACCGCCAACGAGGTCGCCTTCGCCAAGAGCGTGCTCAGCCAGCTCGGAGGCTCGGGCCTGACCGCGGTCATCGACACCAGCCGCAACGGCAACGGCCCCGCCCCCGACAACGCCTGGTGCGACCCGCACGGCCGCAAGCTGGGCGAGAACCCGACGGCGAACACCGGCGACCCGGCCATCGACGCCTATCTGTGGATCAAGCTGCCGGGCGAACTGGACGGCTGCGCGGGCGCCGCGGGCAGCTTCTCCCCGGACTACGCGTACGAGCTGGCGGGCTAACCGTGCGCGAACGCACCTCGTACGCCGTGGCGGCGGCACTGCTGTGCGGGCTCCTGTCCGCACCCGGCGGTGCCGCCGCCGCACGCGAGGGTCTGCCCCAGGAGCGCCCTACCGGCTGGGCCACGGCGGGTCCGGGCACGACGGGCGGCGCGGGCGCCGCGCCCGACAGCACATATGCCGTCCGCACCCGGGCCGAGCTCAAGGCCGCCCTGGCCAACCACGGCGACCCCACCGCGCCCAAGGTCATCACCGTCCGCGGGACCATCCACGGCAACCAGACCGACGACGGCCGCCTCCTCGGCGCCCAGGACTACGCCCCCGGCTGGGACCTGACCCGCTACATGGACTGCTTCGGCCCCGACGGCACCGCCTGGAGCGATGACCGCTACGAGTGGTGCAAGCGCATGCGTACGCTCCGGATCACCGGCTCGAACGCCCAGAAGCAGCAGATCCAGCTGACCGTCCCCAGCAACACCACGGTCCTCGGCGCCGGCGACGACGCGGCGCTCCTCGGCGTCGACCTCACCGTCAACACCGGCCAGAACATCATCATCCGCAACCTCGGCTTCGAGGCGCCCATCGACCACTTCCCCAGCTGGGACCCCGGCGACGGCGACCAAGGCGCCTGGAACGCGCGCTTCGACGCCATGTCGGTGGTCACCGGCCGCAACCTCTGGATCGACCACTGCGCCTTCGGTGACGGCCGCTACCCCAACAGCCAGGCCCCCACCGACTTCCACGGCAAGCCCGTCGAACGCCATGACGGACTGCTCGACATGGAGGACGCCACCGACTTCGTCACCGTCTCCTACAGCCGCTTCACCGACCACGAGAAGACCGTCCTCATCGGCTCCGGCGACGGCAAGGGCGACCGCGACCGCGGCCATCTGCGGATCACCTTCCACCACAACCTCTTCGCCGACACCGCCCAGCGCTCCCCGCGCGTGCGCTTCGGCCAGGTCCACGCGTACAACAACTACTTCCGCGGCGCCACCGACGACCCCGACTACCCCATGCGCGGCCCAGGGCTCGGCGGCAGCTCGTACTTCCTCGGCGTGGGCCTCGAATCGAAGCTCGTCTCCGAGTACAACGCCTTCGACCACACCGGCCCCGGCGCCTCCCCGGACATCGTGCTGGCCAACTTCCACGGCCACCAGTTCACGGACACGGGCTCCTGGTACCGGGGCCGCCGGATCGATGTGAACGCCCTCGCCCGGCGCACCTTCGAGACCGCCGCGGCCAAGGCCCGGGACGAGGCGCAGTCATCGGGCACCGAACCGCCGGAGTGGGCGACCCGCACCTTCACCACGGACGTCGGCTGGTCCCCCGCCGACGTCTACCGCTACCGCCCGCTGAGGTCGGCGGCGGCCGTCAGACATACGGTGCTGCGTGATGCGGGCCCGACGATCTCGAACCAGATCAACTTCCCGCCGACCCCGAACAGTTCCTCGCCAATCGCGTAGCCGTCCCAGGCGTCGGCACACAGCTGGACGAGCGCCAGGCCCCGCCCACGGTCCTCGTCGTCCCCCGCGACCTGCGCGCCGTCCAGCACCGGCAGCTTGGGGTTCGTGTCGCACACGCTGATGCGCAGTCGCCCCCTGGCCCAGAGCACCCGGACCGACGCCGGGCCGTCGGAGTAGCGCACGGCATTGGTGACCAGCTCAGACGTCAGCAGTTCTGCGGTGTCGATGAGTTCGTGAAGCCCGTGACACGCGACACACCGTAGAGGTTCCGGCTGCATACTTTCCACTCGATCGGCAAAATTCACTATTCCGCTGGACCCTGTGGCGGCAGGACGACAGACTGAGCGAGATCGGGAAGAGAGAGTCCATGGCGCAGAGAACCGCACCAACAGCCCGTCAACAGCGCCTGGGAACGGAGCTGCGCAAGCTCCGCGAGAGAGCCGGAATGACCGCCCGCGAGGCAGGCGAACTGCTGGGCGGCAACCAAGCGCGGATCAGCAACATCGAAGCAGGGCGCTCGCCCGTGAGCGCAGCCATGGTTCGCACCCTCGCGTGTAACTACGACTGCTCGGACGAGCCGCTTCTTGAGGCGCTGGCAGGGATGACTGGTGAGCGCAGGCGCGGCTGGTGGGAGGAGTATCGCGGCATCCTCCCGACGGGGCTGCTCGACCTCGCCGAACTGGAACACCACGCCACGGGTTTGCGCATCGGGCATACCGTGCACATCCCTGGGCTGTTGCAGACCATCGACCACGCGCGAGTGGTCTTCCAACAAGGCGTGCCCGCTCTCCCGCCGCCGGAGGTGGAACACCGGCTCTCACACCGGATCAAACGGCAGGCCGTCCTGTACCGCGACGAGCCACCCACCTTCACCGCTGTCCTGCACGAGGCCGCCCTCAGGATGCAGTTCGGCGGCCCGGCGACAACGCGGGCGCAACTTCGGCACATTCTCGACATGAGCGAGCGCGATCACATCACGGTTGTGGTCATCCCCTTCGCCTCCGGCGCGTTCCCCGGGTCCGGACAGTCGGTCTGCTACGCCTGCGGGCCAGTACCGCAGCTCGACACCGTGCAACTCGACCAATCCCATGGGTCCGCACTGCTCGACGCAGAAGCACAATTGGTCAAGTACCGAACACTTCTTGACCGGATGGAAGCCGCAGCCCTCAAGCCCAACAAGTCACGCGACTTCATCCACGAGATCGCACGCAGCCTCTGAAAGGCAGGAACGTTGTCCACGCTGGCCTGGCAGAAGTCCTCCTACTGCGCCGAGGGGAACAGCTGCCTCAACCTCGCCGTCGCCCCCGACCGCACCATACGACTCCGCGAGAGCGAAGACCCGGACATCACCCTCACCACCACCCCCGCCCACCTCGGGACGTTCATACGCGCCGCCAAAGCCGGGGCCTTTGACCATCTCGCGCCCTGAGTCCCGCAGAAGAGCGGTGCGCTCGACCGGAGGTGGGAGCCCTACGAACGGGCCAGCGCCACTGGACGGCATGGTCCGGTCGCCGCGTGCGGGCATCATCTCGCGCCTTCGGCGCACAGCGGCCAGTAGCGGGAAAGGGAGGGGGCGCTGGAGGCATCGTCGCCGTCCTGCCCCCAGGGGGCCGTCACCGGGTGGCGGGTGGCGGAACGGCGGATGGTCGCCAGGAGCGGTGGAGGTCGGTCCGCTTGGGCCCTCCCCCCCCCACCTGCTCTCAAAAAAATGCTTGCTCTGCATCAAGCATTGCATCAACCATCCGTCGCGCTCCCGCGCCCCCGACCCAGCGCACCGCTGGACTGACCGCTCGGCCACCGCGCGGCAAGTTGCCCCGCCGTCCGGCCGCCCCACCCAGAAGCTCCCCTTCCGGATAATCCGCCACGGATCGAATTGTTACCCTGGCACCCATGACCGCCATGGCACCCAAGCGCAACGAACCGGACCTGTCGTTCCTGCTCGATCACACGAGCCACATCCTGCGGACCCAGATGTCGGCGGCGCTCGCCGAGATCGGACTGACGGCGCGCATGCACTGCGTACTGGTCCACGCCCTGGAGGAGGAGCGCACCCAGGCCCAGCTCGCCGAGCTCGGCGATATGGACAAGACCACGATGGTGGTGACCGTGGACGCCCTGGAGGCGGCCGGGCTCGCCGAGCGCCGTCCCTCCAGCCGGGACCGGCGGGCCCGGATCATCGCGGTCACCGAGGAGGGCGCCCGGATCGCCGGGCAGAGCCAGGAGATCGTCGACCGGGTGCACCGGGAGGCGCTGACGTCACTCCCCGAGCCCGACCGGGCCACCCTGCTGCAGGCCTTGAATCAGCTGACCGAAGGACATCTGGCCACACCGGCGGAGAGCCCCCGGCCCGCCCGGCGGGCGCGCCAGTAGACCAAGTAGAACCGAAAGAGATCGTCTACAACAGAACTATCTGCTACGGTCTTTCCTGTCGCCATCGCTCGATGCCGCCCGACAGGAGAGCCCGTATGTCCGTCATAGCCAGTTCCAAACCAGCCCTTTCCCGCTCACGTTGGCTGGCCCTGGGCGTCATCGCCACGGGAATGCTGATGGTCGTCCTGGACGGCTCCATCGTGACCGTGGCCATGCCGGCCATCCAGGACGACCTGGGCTTCTCCCCCGTCGGCCTGAGCTGGGTGGTCAACGCGTACCTGATCGCGTTCGGCAGCCTGCTCCTCCTCGCGGGACGGCTCGGCGACCTGATCGGCCGTAAGCGCATGTTCCTGGCCGGTGTCGCGGTGTTCACCGCGGCCTCGCTGCTGGCAGCCGCCGCCACCTCCCCCGCGGTGCTGATCGCCGCCCGGTTTCTGCAAGGGATCGGCAGCGCCATGGCCTCCGCGGTCAGCCTGGGCATTTTGGTGACACTGTTCACCGAGCCCCGGGAGCGCGCCAAGGCGATCGCCGTGTTCAGCTTCACCGGAGCGGCCGGCGCGTCGATCGGCCAGGTGCTCGGCGGTGTGCTGACCGACGCACTCAACTGGCACTGGATCTTCTTCATCAACCTGCCGATCGGGCTCGCGGCCCTCGCGGTCGCCGTGCCCGTTCTGCCCGCCGACCGAGGGCTCGGCCTGGCCGCCGGAGCCGATGTCATCGGCGCCCTCCTCGTCACGGCGGGGCTGATGCTGGGGATCTACACCGTCGTCAAGGTCGAGGAATACGGCTGGACCGGGGCGCCCACCCTCGGCTTCGGCGCCCTCTCGCTCCTCCTGCTCGCCGCGTTCATCGCCCGCCAGGCCACGGCCCGTACCCCGCTGATGCCGCTGCGGATCTTCCGGTCGCGCAGCGTCGTGGGAGCCAACCTGATCCAAGTCCTGATGGTGGCCGCCCTGTTCTCCTTCCAGATCCTCGTCGCCCTCTATCTGCAGAAGGTCCTGGGGTACGGCGCCGCCAAGACCGGCCTGGCCATGCTCCCGGCCGCCGCCGTCATCGGCGCGGTGTCCCTCGGCGTCTCCGCCCGGCTCAACGCCCGCTTCGGCGAGCGCAAGGTGCTGCTCACCGGGATCGTGCTGCTGATCGGCACCCTCGGACTGCTCATCCGCGTGCCCGTGCACGCGAACTACCTCACCGACCTCCTTCCCGTGATGCTGCTCGCAGCCGGCTTCGGCCTCGCGCTCCCCGCGCTGACCACCCTCGGCATGTCCGGCGCGAAGGAGGACGACGCCGGGCTCGCCTCCGGACTGTTCAACACCACCCAGCAGATCGGCATGAGCCTGGGCGTCGCGGTGCTCTCCACCCTGGCCGCCTCCCGCAGCGACGGTCTGCTCGCGCAGGGCAAGAGCCGGGCCGAGGCGCTGACCGGCGGCTACCACCTGGCCTTCACCGTCGGCACGGGGCTTCTGGTCGCCGCCTTCGTGGTCGCGTTCACGGTGCTCGCCCAGCCCGCCCCGAAGCCCACCGCCATCGTACGGAAGAACGCCGACCCCGCCGCCTCGCCCGCCACGGTTGCCTGACCCCTCCTCCCGTCACCACCAGTGAAAGGCCCGACCCATGAACACGAACGTGGCGAACGAAGAAGAGCAGAAGCCGGGCGCCGGACCCGCGCCGCGGGCGCTGGCGGACGAGGAATTGTCCCGGCTGCTTCAGGAGCAGCAGTTTTCGGTGCTCGCCACGGTCAAGCGCAGCGGTCACCCCCATCTGTCGACCGTGCTCCACCGCTGGAGCCCCGAGGAGCGCATGGTTCGGATCTCCACCACGGCCGACCGCCTCAAGGTGCGCCAGCTGCGCCGCGATCCGCATGCCGCCCTGCACGTCCACGGCCCGAACGTCTGGTCGTTCGCCGTCGCCGAGGGCGACGCGGAGATCTCCGAGGTGACGACGGTGCCCGGTGACGCGGTCGGGCGGGAACTGCTCTCCCTGACGCCCGGCTTCGACGATCCGCGGGACGAGGCGGCGTTCCTGGAGCAGATGGTCGCGGACCGGCGGGTGGTGATCAGGATCCGGGTGTCCCGCCTGTACGGAACGGCCCTCGACATCCCCGGCTCCGACTGATCAGACGCCCCGATCAGACGGCCGCCAGCCGCCGCAGCGCCGGACCGATGTCCGGCGCTGCGATCGCGCCGTATCCGAAGACGAGGCCCGGACGTACGGATTGGCTCATGGCGACCTCGGACAGGGTGTAGAGCGCCACGCCCGAAGCACGGGCCCGGGCCGCCAGCTCTGCCGGGTCACCGCCGGTGGCGTAGGCGGTGATATGCAGACCGGCCGAGGACGGAATGACGTCGAGCCGGTCCGCGAAGGGGGCACCTCCCAGCGGTAGCTGGGGGAATTCGGCGAGCCCGGTCGTGATCAGCTCATGCCGGGCCGCGTACTCCTGTCGCATCCGGCGGATGTGGCGGGCGAGCAGACCGTCGTCGATGAACCTGGCCAGCGCCGCCTGGGTGGGGAAGGAAGTGCTCCAGTCGGTCACGTACTTGGCCGCGCGCAGCGCATCCCGCAGCGGGGCGGGCGCGACGAGAAAGCCGATCCTCAGCGAGGGCAGCATGACCTTGGAGAAGGAGCCCACGTAGATCACATGTCCGGCCCGGTCGACGCTCTGCAGGGGGTCGATCGGCCGGCCGCCGAAGCGGAACTCGCTGTCGTAGTCGTCCTCGATCACCACGGCACCGTGACGTTCGGCCCATTCGACGAGGGCCATCCGGCGCCGCAGCGACATCGGCATGCCCAGCGGGAACTGGTGGGAGGGCGTCACATAGACGACGCGGACGTGGTCCGGGAGGGCGTCCACACACAGGCCCTCGTCGTCCACCGGGACATCCACGACCGTGGCGCCCAGCGAGCGGAAGAGCATCCGGGCCGGCGGATAGCCGGGGTCCTCGACCGCGACGCCGTCGCCCGGCTCGACCATCACGCGGCAGATCAGATCGAGGGCCTGCTGAATGCCGTTGGTCACGACCACATCGTCGGCGGCGGCCCGCACCCCTCTGAACAGGCCGATATGGCGAGCGATCGCCGCACGCAGCCCGCGGTGGCCCGCCGGATGGCCGGAGCCCCGCGCGATCGCGGCCGCAGGGCGCAGCTCACGCGCGACCAGCCGCCGCCATGTCTGGTACGGGAACAGCCGGGCGTCCGGCAGGCCCACCCGCAGGTCATACGTGACGGAGGTCAGCTCGGCGTCGATCGGGCCGAGCCATGGGGTGACCACCCCGTCCCAGACGGCGCGCGGCTTGAGCGCGGAACGGGTGCTCGGGGCACCCGGCGTACGGCCGACCGCCCCTACGAACGTGCCCGCGCCGACCCGGCTCTCCAGATAACCCTCGCTCGCCAGCCGGTCGTAGGCGACGCCGACCGTGTTACGGGCCACCGCGAGCCGCCGGGCCATCTCCCGGGTCGGCGGCAGCGGATCGCCCGGGCGCAGCCGCCCGTCGAGGATGGCGGCACGGACTTGTCGGTAGATCTGGCCGGACAGGTCGCGATGCCCGTCGAGGCTGACGTGGACCTCCATATTGGCTCAATCATATGTGGGGTTATTGGACCTGGTGTTGGGCCATTGCCGGTTTCTAGGCTTCGGATCATGGATATTCAAGAGCTGGACATCCAAGAGCTCGACCGCCGGTCTCTGGCGCTGTTGGGCGATGTCGTCGCCCAAGTCAAGGACGATCAGCTACGTCTCCCGACGCCGTGCCCGGACTGGACCCTGCACGGCCTGATCCGCCATCTCGTCAGCCAGAACGAGGGGTTCGCCGCGTCGGCGCGCGGCGGGGGCGAAGCGCTGTCCGACTGGCGCGGCGGCGACCTCGGCGCCGATGCCCGCGCCGCGTTCGAGGCGTCGGCGGCGCTGGTCAACGATGCGTTCGCACAAGACGGCGTGCTCGACCGCGCGTTCGCCCTCCCGGAGGTCCGAAACGGCGGCGCCTTCCCCGCGTCCCTCGCGATCAGCTTCCACTTCGTCGACTGCGTCGTCCACGCCTGGGACGTCGCGGCCACGATCGGCGTCCCCTGGGAGCCCGACGACGAGCTGACCGCCGCCGCGCTACGGGTCGCCGAACAGGTCCCCGACAAGGGCCGCGGCCCCGGCGCCGCCTTCGAACAACGCGTCCCACCCCCGACCGACGCAACCCCGCATCACCGGCTGCTCAGCCTGCTCGGCCGCGTCCCCTCCTGGTCGGGCACACCGTGCTGAGATCGCACTGGCGCCCGGGCCCGGCGGCGGACACGGACGGCCCGGTGCTCGTCAGCGTCACCGACTTCACCTTCACCAAGCGGCTGGACCTCCCCGGCATCGCCCGCGCGGCCATCGGCCTACGCCGCACCTGGCCTGCGCTCGACGGGGCGGTCGGCCTATGGCTGTGGACGGCCCCGCGGTCCCGGCGCTGCGGCGCGGTGTCCGTGTGGACCGGTGAGGAGGCCCTGCACGGATTCGTGGCGCGACCGGACCACGTCGCGATCATGCGCAAGTACCGCGCCCGCGGCGTGGCCAAGGCGACGACCTGGGTGTCGCCTGCGCTCGACGAGACCGCCATCTGGCGGGACGCCTATCGCGTACTCATGGGATCCGGCACTACAGCCGGTCGATCTCGGTGAGGTCGATATCGATGGTGAACGGCGCCGGGAGCTTGAGGCGATCGTGGTAGATGCCGGTCGGCACGTACGTGCGCGTCACCGAGTTCAGCTCGAAGACCTGGACGACCGGGCGCCGGACCTCACCCTTCTCGACCAGCCAGAAGTGAGGGATTCCCGCCTCGGCGTAGAGCTGCGGCTTGCGCTGCCGGTCGCGATCCTCCGACTCGGGCGACACCACCTCCACCGCAAGCACGACGTCAGCCGCCTGGAAGCCCGTCTCCTCCGCCTCGGCTGACACAGCCTCTGCACGCAGGACCAAGATGTCAGGCTCAGGGCGGTTCTTCTTGTTGAGGACAACGCTCATCTCGCGACGCACCCGCAGCGACATTGGTGCGAACGCTCGTAGAGCTGGCACAAGCACGTCCATGACCAGCGAATGGAAACTCCT
This sequence comes from Streptomyces milbemycinicus, assembly GCF_002154605.1. Lineage (GTDB taxonomy): Bacteria > Actinomycetota > Actinomycetes > Streptomycetales > Streptomycetaceae > Streptomyces > Streptomyces milbemycinicus. Next base: position 19,929 of record NZ_MUNE01000079.1, read on the forward strand.
CTGCGGGCTCACGAAAACGAGGCTCCCGTCGATCAGCTCAGTGTGCGGCGGGAGATCCGGGATGCGGTCGAGGTCGTCCGCGGTGAATCCGCCCGGGGGCGGAAAGGCCCAGGCCGGCAGCGGTTCAGCAGTCATGGTTCCTCCCATGGACGGGATTCTGGCCGCGCAGCCAAGCGTAGCGGGCCCGAACGTGGGAGCTGCCCCTCACACGGGGGAGGGGCGGCTCCCACGTTGACCGCCGTGCGTGGGCCTAGCCCAGGTGCACCGGAAGCGGCTCCGTCTGCTCCGCGCCGGGCTGGCGGCTCGGCCGCGGGGTGTTCATCAGGAGGCCGACCAGGACCGCCGCCGCCGCGAGGATCACCGAGGACCAGACAAATGCCTCCGAGAAGCCTTCGACCAGCCCCTCCTTGGCCAGTTGCGGGGTCACCTCATTGGCGCGGACCGCCGGGGCCAGGTAGTCCTTGGTGGTACTGGCGGCGATCGTGTTGAGCATCGCCGTGCCGACCGAGCCGCCGATCTGCTGGGCGGTGTTGACCGTGGCGGAGGCGATGCCCGCGTCCTGGGGCTGGACGCCGTGGGTGGAGTAGTTCATCGACGGCGCCATCGTCAGGCCCATGCCGAAGCCGACGAGGAGTTCGGCGGGCAGGACGCCCGCCGCGTACGAGCTGTCGGGCTCCAGGGGGATCAGCAGCGCGACGCCGACGGCCGCGATGAGCAGGCCCGGGACCATGAGGACGCGGGGTGGCACCTTGGGGAGCAGCCGGGTGCCGACACCGGCCGCCGAGACCAGCACGGCCGCGGTCATCGGCAGAAAGGCCACGCCGCTGACCAGCGCCGAGTAGCCCTTGACGCGCTGCATGTAGTACGTGAGGAAGAGGAACATCGCGAACATGCCGACCACCGCCAGCCCGACCGCGAGGTAGGCGCCGCCGCGCGTACGGTCCGTGATCACCCGAAGGGGCAGCAGCGGGCGCGGGACGACGCGCTCGGTCAGGACGAACGCCGTCAGCAGGACCACGCCCAGGGTGAGCAGCCCGGTCACGGTCAGCGAGTCCCAGCCTTCGGACTCCGCCTCGCTGCATCCGTACACCACCGCGACCAGACCGGATACGGCCAGCAGCGCGCCGGGCAGGTCGAAGCGGACGCGGTCGCCCTCGGCGCGCTCGTCGGCGGGCAGCACGTACCAGCTGAAGACGGCGACGGCGGCGACGGGCACATTCACATACAGGCACCAGCGCCAGTCCAGATACTCGGTCAGCAGCCCGCCGAGGACCAGGCCGATCGCGCCGCCGCCCGCCGCGATGGCGCCGAAGACGCCGAAGGCCTTGGCGCGCTCGCGCGGCTCGGTGAAGTTCACCGCGAGCAGGGAGAGCACCGTGGGGGCGAGCAGCGCGGCGAACACGCCCTGCAGCGCGCGGGCCGCGAGGAGCATCTCGAAGCCGGAGGCCGTGCCGCCGAGCGCGGAGGCCGCGGCGAAGCCGATCAGACCGATGAGGAAGGAGCGCCGGCGGCCGGTGTAGTCGGCGATCCGGCCGCCGAGCAGCAGCAGGCTGCCGAACGCCAGGGTGTAGGCGGTGATGACCCACTGCCGGTCGCCGTCGGTGATCCCGAGGTCCTGCTGGGCCGAGGGCAGGGCGATGTTCACGACGGTGATATCGAGGACGATCATCAGCTGGGCCAGGCCGATGAAGAGCAGTGCCAACCAGCGCCGTGGGTTGACCGCGGGCTGCGTGTCGAGGGGCTGGGCCATGATGGTGCCTTTCTGAGGCTTATCTGGAGATTTCAGGCTTTGAGAGGCCTTCCCCGTCCGGGTTTGCCGGGCGGGGGGATTCCTCCGGAAGCGGCCGGACGGGTCATCCGTCAGTCGGATCCGGCACCCATCGCCCCTCCTCTGAGGCGCTTGAACATGGCGGCGTCCAGGGCCGGCCCGGACAGCCGAGTGTTGGGCCGGGCGCCGCCTTCGGGGCGTAGGCCGTCGATGTATACGTCCAGGTGGCGGTGTGCCAGCGCCTCGTCGTCCGGCATGACCCCGCCAGGCAGCGGGCGGGACAGCCGGATGATCATCAGGGTGATGTCGCCGAAAACGGCGTCGGGGCGGATCAGCCCGGCCTCATGGGCCCGTCCGAGCAGTTCGTCCACGGGGTCGGCGGCGTCGTGGCGGACGGCGTCCAGGATCTCGTCGACGGTGACCCGGCCGAGGAGAGCGGGCACCACCGAGCCGAGCTTGAGGTCGAGGGCCGCGTGCATAAAGCGGCGGAGCGCGTCCATCGGATCGCGCTCCGCCTCGGTCGCCTCGTGCGCGGCCTCGACCAGGGCGGTGAAGACGTCGATCGCCACCGCGCGGATCAGGTCGGCACGCTTGGGAAACCGCCGGTAGAGGGTCGCGATGCCGACGCCCGCCCTGCGGGCGATCTCGTCGAGGGGGGCGTCAGGGCCCTGGTCGGCGAAGACCGCGCGGGCGGCACGCAGGATCTGCTCGCGGTTCTGCCGGGCGTCGGCCCGCATCCGGGGCATCCGGGACGCGGGCCCGTCGGAGGCGTCGGCCGGATCGGCCTCGTCGGCGTCGGGGGTGATGGTGGACACGGCGAACCTCCCGCGAACAGGGCGGCGGCGCAGCACAACAGTGCTAGGTGGAGAGTTTTTCTCCACTTAGTGATATCAGCGTATCCACTGCGGCCAGGATATTCAACACGTGATGAAAAAGATCGGACGGGTCCCGAACGCAGACGCGGTCACGTACGCACACAGGCGGACGCACACACGACGAAGCCCGGCCCCCGCCGAAGCGGGGGCCGGGCCCTGTGCTGCTGCTCTGCTGTTCCGTACTGCCGTAAGACCGCGCCGTACTGCGGTCAGAACGCTTCTCGCGCTCAGTCCACCAGGTTGACCGAGCGGGCCGACGACGCCCCGATCTCCTCGGCGATCTCGGTGAGGACCGGCTGGGGGATCGTGTCGTCCACGGTCAGCGCCACCAGCGCCGCCCCGCCCGCCGCCGAACGCGAGACCTGCATACCGGCGATGTTGATCTCCGCCTCGCCGAGGATGCGGCCGAGCGTGCCGACCACACCCGGGCGGTCGGTGTAGCGCAGGAAGGCCATGTGGTCGGCGAGCGCCAGGTCGACGTCGTAGTCGCCGACCGCGACGATCTTCTGCTGGTTCTTGGGACCGGCCAGCGTGCCGGAGATCGAGACCTCGTCACCGCCGGAGAGGGTGCCGCGCACGGTCACCACATTGCGGTGCTCCGAGGACTCCGAGCTGGTGGTCAGGCGTACCTCGACGCCGCGCTCCTGCGCGAACAGCGGGGCGTTCACATACGACACGGTCTCGTCGACGATGTCCTCGAACACACCCTTGAGCGCGGAGAGTTCGAGCACCTTGACGTCGTGCTGGGTGATCTCGCCGTACACCTCGACGTCCAGCCGGACCGCCACCTCGCCCGCGAGCGCGGTGAAGATCCGCCCCAGCTTCTCGGCCAGCGGCAGCCCGGGCCGGACCTCCTCGGCGATGACGCCGCCCTGCACATTCACCGCGTCCGGGACCAGCTCGCCCGCGAGGGCCAGGCGCACCGAGCGGGCGACCGCGATGCCCGCCTTCTCCTGGGCCTCGCCGGTGGAGGCGCCCAGGTGCGGGGTGGCAACCACGTTGTCGAACTCGAAGAGCGGGGAGTCCGTGCACGGCTCCTTGGAGAACACGTCCAGGCCGGCCGCCGCGACCCGGCCCTCCTTGAGGGCCGCCGCCAGCGCCTCCTCGTCGACGATCCCGCCACGCGCGGCGTTGACGATCCGGACCTCGGGCTTGACCTTGTGCAGCGCCTCGTCGCCGATCAGGCCGACGGTCTCGGGGGTCTTGGGGAGGTGGACCGTGATGAAGTCGGAGACCTCGAGCAGCTCGTCGAGCGACAGCAGCTTGACGCCCATCTGGGCGGCGCGCGCGGGCTGGACGTAGGGGTCGTACGCGACGATCTTCATGCCGAAGGCGGACATCCGCTGGGCGACCAGCACGCCGATGCGGCCGAGGCCGACGACGCCGAGGGTCTTCTCGCTCAGCTCCACGCCCGTGTACTTGCTGCGCTTCCACTCGCCGTTCTTCAGCGCCGCGTTCGCCTGCGGGATGTTGCGGGCCGTGGCGACCAGCAGGCCGCATGCCAGCTCGGCCGCGGTGACGATGTTGGACGTCGGGGCGTTGACAACCATGACGCCGGCCTTGGTGGCGGCGGAGACGTCCACATTGTCGAGGCCGACACCCGCGCGGGCGACGACCTTGAGGTTCTTGGCCGCGGCGATGGCCTCGGCGTCGACCTTGGTGGCGCTGCGCACGAGGATGGCGTCCACGTCGGCGATGGCGGGCAGCAGCTCGGCCCGGTCCGCGCCGTTGCAGCTGCGGATCTCGAAGTCCGGGCCCAGGGCCTCCACCGTGGCGGGCGAGAGCTCTTCGGCGATGAGTACGACGGGTTTACCCGTGGAAGCAGTGCTCACGTGGTCTTCAGTCCTCACTAGTCCTATGCGGACGGCCGTCCCGACGGCCGCAGGCGTGAAGGGGGGGCAGCCGCGTGAAAGACGCACGACGCTGTGAGCCCTGACGCGCTTATTCCCTGCAGTGTAGTGGCGTCCGGGAGGCGTTTTGCGCCATAGCGGCGGGATCACCCGCACGTGGTCTTGCATGATGGACAAGTCGCGGACCGGGCCCCCGAGGTGCGGGCTCGGGGGCCCGGTCCCAGAGGGCTTACGCCTCGTCGTCGACCCAGCTCATCAGCTTGCGCAGCTCCTTGCCGGTGGTCTCCAGCAGGTGGTTGGCGTCGGCCTTCTTGTACTCGTTGTACTTCGGCAGGCCCGCGTGGTACTCGTCCATCCAGTTCTTGGCGAAGCTGCCGTCCTGGATCTCGGCGAGGACCTTCTTCATCTCGGCCTTGGTCTGGTCGGTGATGATCCGCGGGCCGGTGACGTAGTCGCCCCACTCGGCGGTCTCGGAGATCGACCAGCGCATCTTCTCCAGGCCGCCCTCGTACATGAGGTCCACGATCAGCTTCAGCTCGTGGAGGCACTCGAAGTACGCGATCTCCGGCTGGTAGCCGGCCTCGACCAGGGTCTCGAACGCGGCCTTGACCAGCGCGGAGGTGCCACCGCACAGCACCGCCTGCTCGCCGAAGAGGTCGGTCTCGGTCTCCTCGGTGAAGGTGGTCTTGATGACGCCGGCGCGCGTGCCGCCGATGCCCTTGGCGTACGACAGGGCGAGCGCGAAGGCGTTACCGGTGGCGTCCTGCTCGACGGCCGCGATACACGGCACGCCGCGGCCCTCCTCGTACTGGCGGCGGACCAGGTGGCCCGGGCCCTTGGGGGCGACCATGCAGACGTCCACACCGGCCGGGGGCTGGATGAAGCCGAAGCGGATGTTGAAGCCGTGGCCGAAGAACAGCGCGTCGCCGTCCTTCAGGTTGGCCTTCACCGACTCCTCGTAGACCTGGGCCTGGATCGGGTCCGGGACCAGGATCATGATCACGTCGGCCTCGGCGGCCGCCTCGGCCGGGGTGACCACGCGCAGGCCCTGCTCCTCGGCCTTGGCCTTGGACTTCGAGCCCTCGTGCAGGCCGACCCGGACGTCGACGCCCGAGTCGCGCAGCGACAGCGCGTGGGCGTGGCCCTGGCTGCCGTAGCCGAGGACCGCGACCTTGCGGCCCTGGATGATGGACAGGTCGGCGTCGTCGTCGTAGAACAGCTCGGCCACTTCGGGATTCTCCTAGCGTTTTCGGGTTGTGCGTCCCACCGTATGACGGGCGGGCGGGTGAAGGTTTCGGGGTCTCGCCATACGGGCCCCGGATCGGCCATGATCGGCCGCCGGGTGCCCGGTGCCGCTGGTCAGGCGGTCCGGTCGAGCGCGCGCAGGCTCCGGTCGGTGATGGAGCGGGCGCCACGCCCTATGGCGATGGTGCCGGACTGGACCAGCTCCTTGATGCCGTACGGTTCCAGCATCTTGAGCATGGCCTCGAGCTTGTCGCTGCTTCCGGTGGCCTCGATGGTCACGGCCTCCGGGGAGACATCCACGGTCTTGGCGCGGAACAGCTGGACGATCTCGACGATCTGGGAGCGGGTCTCGTTGTCGGCGCGCACCTTCACCAGGACCAGTTCCCGCTGGATCGCATGGCTGCCTTCCAGCTCGACGATCTTCAGGACGTTGACCAGTTTATTGAGCTGCTTGGTGACCTGCTCCAGCGGGAGCTCATCGACATTGACCACGATGGTGATCCGGGAGATGTCGGGGTGCTCGGTGACGCCGACCGCGAGCGAGTCGATGTTGAAGCCGCGGCGGGAGAACAGCGCGGCGATCCGGGCCAGGATGCCGGGGGTGTTCTCCACCAGGACGGAGAGCGTGTGCTTGGTGGACATGGGCTGAAGTCTCTCTTCTCTCTCGGTCCCGGCCTCAGTCGTCTTCGCTGTCGCCGAAGTCCGGGCGGACGCCGAGCGCCGCCTGGATCTCGTCGTTGGAGGTGCCGGCCGCGACCATCGGCCAGACCATGGCGTCCTCGTGGACGATGAAGTCCACGACCACCGGCCGGTCGTTGATCGAGTTGGCCTTCTCGATGACGGCGTCGAGGTCGGACGGGTCCTCGCAGCGGAGGCCGATGCAGCCCATGGCCTCGGCGAGCTTGACGAAGTCGGGGACGCGGGTGCCGGCGCTGGTCTGGGCGGGGGTGTCCGGGCCCGAGTGCAGCACGGTGTTGGAGTAGCGCTGGTTGTAGAACAGCGTCTGCCACTGGCGGACCATGCCCAGCGCGCCGTTGTTGATGATCGCGACCTTGACCGGGATGTTGTTCAGCGCGCAGGTGACCAGCTCCTGGTTGGTCATCTGGAAGCAGCCGTCGCCGTCGATCGCCCAGACCGTGCGGTCCGAGGCGCCGGCCTTGGCGCCCATCGCGGCCGGGACGGCGTAGCCCATGGTCCCGGCGCCGCCGGAGTTCAGCCAGGTCGCCGGCTTCTCGTAGTCGATGAAGTGGGCGGCCCACATCTGGTGCTGGCCGACGCCCGCGGCGAAGATCGTGTCCTCCGGCGCCAGCTGGCCGATGCGCTGGATGACCTGCTGGGGGGACAGGCTGCCGTCGGCGGGCTGCTCGTAGCCCAGCGGGTAGGTCTCCCGCCAGCGGTTCAGGTCCTCCCACCAGCCGGAGTAGTCGCCGGTGTGGCCCGCGTCGTGCTCGGCCTGGACCGCGACGACCAGGTCCGCGATGACCTCGCGGGCGTCGCCGACGATCGGCACGTCGGCGGCGCGGTTCTTGCCGATCTCGGCCGGGTCGATATCGGCGTGGACCACCTTGGCGTTGGGGGCGAAGGAGTCGAGCTTGCCGGTGACGCGGTCGTCGAAGCGCGCGCCAAGGGCGATGAGCAGATCGGCCTTCTGCAGGGCGGTGACGGCGGCGACGGTGCCGTGCATACCCGGCATGCCCAGGTGCTGGTGGTGGGTGTCGGGGAAGGCGCCCAGCGCCATGAGGGTGGTGGTGACGGGCGCGCCGGTCAGCTCCGCCAGCACCTTCAGCTCGGCGGTGGCCTGGGCCTTGATGACGCCGCCGCCCACGTACAGCACCGGGCGCTCGGCCTGGGTGATCAGGCGGGCGGCCTCGCGGATCTGCTTGGCGTGCGGCTTGGTGACCGGGCGGTAGCCGGGCAGGTCGGTCTGCGGCGGCCAGGAGAAGGTGGTCTGCGCCTGCAGGGCGTCCTTGGCGATGTCGACCAGGACCGGGCCGGGGCGGCCGGTGGAGGCGATGTGGAACGCCTCGGCGATCGTCCGCGGGATGTCCTCGGCCCTGGTGACCAGGAAGTTGTGCTTGGTGATCGGCATGGTGATGCCGCAGATGTCCGCCTCCTGGAAGGCGTCCGTACCGATGGCCTTGGAGGCGACCTGGCCGGTGATCGCGACGATGGGGACCGAGTCCATATGCGCGTCGGCGATCGGGGTGACCAGGTTGGTGGCGCCGGGACCCGAGGTGGCCATGCAGACGCCGACCTTGCCGGTGGCCTGGGCGTAGCCGGTGGCGGCGTGGCCCGCGCCCTGCTCGTGGCGGACGAGCACGTGGCGGACCTTGGTGGAGTCCATCATGGGGTCGTAGGCGGGGAGGATCGCGCCGCCGGGGATGCCGAAGACGGTGTCGGCACCGACCTCTTCGAGTGAGCGGATGAGGGACTGCGCGCCCGTGACGTGCTCGACGGGGGCGGGATGGGAACCGCCGTTTCGGGGCCGCGGCTGGGGATGGTGGGCCCCGGTGGCCTGCTCGGTCATCGGCATTCTCTTCTCGGATGAGGGTCTGTGCGGGGAGTGGGAGAGCGGTACGGCATGTGCCAGTGCAACAAAAAACCCCTCGTGCCGTAAGGCAAGCGAGGGGAGCGCGCCGGAGAGGTCCGCAGGGCTTATGAGGTGGCCCTGCTCAGCCGACGCGCTTTCCAAGTACGAGAATTCGGGTGCGCATGGCTCCGACCCTCCCCCCGGCGCGTATCAGGTGTCAAGTGGGTGGGACGGGCGTCTCAGTATTTGAGCGGGACGGCGGATGTGTGTGGGACTCCGCCCGCCGCGGCCCGTGACCCGCACCATGCCCGGCGCCATGTCCCGCCGGGTGCGGCGCGCCATGCGCGGCGATATGACCGAGGTGGCGGGTCGGCAGCGGGCCACCCACCAGTACGGGGCTTTCCGAGCGCGACACGGGGTACGAGCCGCGGTTGAGCGCGCGGCGCAGCCGGTGCTCGTCGAGCGGCCCGGAGAAGGCCGTCCCCTGGGCGTGGGTGCACCCCATGGCCCGCAGGGCGACGATCTGCTCGGGCAGATCGACCCCCTCCGCGAGGGACTGCATGCCCAGGTCACCGGCGATCCGCAGCATCCCCGAGGTGATCTTGTGCAGCCGGGAGGACTCGACCACGCCCTCGACCAGCCCCCGGTCCAGTTTGAGCATGTCGATGGGGAGCCTGCGCAGTGCCCGGATCGCGGCATATCCGCTGCCGAAGCCGTCGAGGGCGATACGGACGCCCAGCCGCCGCAGCGCGCTCAGCCGGTGCTCCAGCTCGTCGAGCGACACCCGCGGATCGCTGTCGGTCAGCTCAAGGATCAGCGCGCCGGAGGGCAGGCCGTGTCGGGCCAGCAGGGTCTCGACGCTCTTCGGCGGCATGGACTTGTCCACCAGGCGGCTCGAAGGGAGCCGTACGCACACCGGGACCGGAAATCCGTCACGGCGGCGCTCCGCGGCCTGCTCGACGGCCGCCTCCAGCGTCCAGCGGGCCAGCTCGGCGGTGCGGGCCGCGTCCTCGCCGCCGCCCCGGCCCCCGTCGCGCGCGCTGTCGCGACCGCTGTCGGCGACCCGCAGGAACTCGGCCGGGGTGAACAGGATGCCCTGCGCCGAACGCCAGCGGGGCTGGGCGGCGACGGCGGTGATCCGGCCGCCGCCGAGCTCGACGACGGGCTGGTGCAGCAGGACGAACTCGCCGTCGTGCAGGGCGGTGCGCAGCCGGGTGGCGAACTCGGCGCGGCGCGTCACATCGGCCTGCATCTGCGGTGCGTAAAGCTCGACCCGGTTCTTGCCCGCGGACTTGGCGCGGTACATCGCCAGGTCGGCGTTGCGCATCAGTTCTCCGGGGCCGATGCCGGGCTCGGCGAAGGCGACGCCGATGCTGGCGGCCACCCGGACCTCGGTACCGCCGACGACCTGATAGGGCTGGGAGAGCCGGGCGCGCAGCCGGTCGGCGATCTCCAGGATGCGGCATTCGCGGGCGGCGGGGTCCCGGTCGCCGTCGCCGAGGATCAGCGCGGCGAACTCGTCGCCGCCGAGCCGGGCCGCGCAGTCGCCGGACCCGGAGCGCACGGACTCCTGGAGCCGGCGGGCCGCCTGGACCAGCAGCTCGTCGCCCGCCTGGTGGCCGACGGTGTCGTTGACGGCCTTGAAGCCGTCGAGGTCGATGAAGAGCACGGCGGTGCCCGCGTCGGTGCGCCGCCGCCCGGCCAGCGCATGGCGGACCTGCTTGGTGAACAGGGAGCGGTTGGGCAGGTCGGTGAGCGGGTCGTGCTCGGCGCTGTGCTGGAGCTGGGCCTGCAGGCGCACCCGCTCGGTGACGTCCCGGCTGTTGAAGATGAGGCCGCCGTGGTGGCGGTTGATCGTCGACTCCACGTTGAGCCAGTCGCCGGAGCCGGAGCGGAAGCGGCACTCGATGCGCGTAGTGGGCTCCTCCCCCGGCGAGGCGGCCAGGAAGCGGCGGACCTCGTGGACGACCGGGCCCAGGTCCTCTGGGTGGATGAGGGAGGCCAGCTCGGAGCCGACCAGCTCGTCCGCTTCGCGGCCGTAGACCCCGGATGCGGCCGGGCTGACGTAGCGCAGGATGCCGGTGGGCGCGGCGATCATGATGACGTCGCTGGAGCTCTGCACCAGGGAGCGGAAGTGGTTCTCCTTCTCCGCGAGCTCCTGGGTGAGCGTGATGTTGTCCAGCAGCATGATGGCCTGACGGACGACGAGGGCGAGCACGACCGCGCAGGCGGTGAAGAGCATCACCCCGTCGATCGGTCGGCCGTCCATCACGTTGAAGAGGATCCCCAGGGTGCAGACGGCGGCGGCCAGATACGGCGCGAGGGCGGCGAGCGAGCCCGCGCTGCCGCGGCTGGGCTGCGCCGGACGGCGGAGCGCGGCGGCGGGCGGGGCCTGAGCGGCCTCGCGCCGGGCCACCCAGGGGGCGTACGCGAGCAGTATGGAGCCCGCGAACCACCCGGCGTCAAGGATCTGTCCGGAGCGGTAGTGCTCGCGCAGCAGCGGCGAGGTGAACAGCGCATCGCACAGCACGGTCAGCGCGAAGGCGGCGATCGCGGTGTTGATCGCGGAGCGGTTGGCCGAGGAGCGCCGGAAGTGCACCGCGACGACCATGCTGATCAGCACGATGTCCAGCAGCGGATAGGCCAGCGAGAAGGCCCTGCGCGCCACGGGCTCGCCGCCCCCGCCGAACTGGGCGGCATGCGCGAGCGCCAGGCTCCAGGACAGGGTCAGCAGCGAACCGGCGATCAGCCAGGCGTCCAGGGCCAGACAGATCCAGCCGGCGCGGGTCACCGGGCGCTTGGCGAGCACCAGCATGCCGACGATGGCGGGCGGGGCGAAGAGCAGGAAGCAGAAGTCGGCGGCCGAGGGGCTGGGCACGGGACGGCCGAGCACCACCTCGTACCAGCCCCATACCCCGTTGCCCAGGGCGGCCATGAAGGAGGACGCCGCGAACAGCAGCCAGGCGGGGCGCAGCCGCCCGGAGCGCACACGCCCGTACCACAGGCAGGACACGGCGGCGGCCAGGGCGGCGGCGCTCAGGCCGAAGTCGCCCATGAACAGGGCCAGTTCGGGGGAGCCCCAGCCGAGCGCCGCACCCGCCGCGTACGCGCCGCACACAACGACGAGCAGGACCTGGGGCAGCAGCCCCGCCCCGCCGCCGGACACCGACGGCCGGGCGAGCACCGCTCCGGTGGCGCTCACCGGACGGCCTTCGAATGCCGCGCGGAAACGCGGGAAGCTACCAATCGACGCCTGAGTCGCGTCGGGTCGTCGGTCCATCGGCCATACATCGCCCGTCGCCCCCCTCGAGTTCCGGTCCATCGCTGACGCCGTCAGGTCAGTGGCGCAGCCCCCGCTCGGGACGATACACCAGACTGGTCACTCAGGGACATAGGCCATCTACGCACCGTAACCGACAACGGCGTTGTTTATACGGAGTGCAGTCATACCGTGTCTGTATGTGGCGCCACGGGCATTTCATCCGGTCGTTGTGACGATATGACTGAGCGGTTCACCGGCCGCGAATCGGCGCAGCTGGTCGCGCAGCAGCCGCTTCGCGCGGGGCAGGAAGGCCGACGACGGACCGCCCACGTGCGGGGTGATGAGCACTCCTGGAGCGTGCCACAGCGGATGCCCGGCGGGCAGCGGTTCGGGGTCGGTCACATCCAGCGCGGCCCGCAGCCGGCCCGTCTCCAACTCCGCGAGCAGCGCCTCGGTGTCGACCACCGGACCGCGCGCGACGTTCACCAGCAGCGCGCCGTCCTTCATCCGGGCCAGGAAGTCTGCCCCGGCCAGGCCGCGGGTGGCAGGGGTGAGCGGCGTGACGAGCACCACCACATCGGCTTCCGGAAGCAGTCGGGACAGATCGTCGATCGGGTGCACCGGACCGCGCTCGGTCGTGCGCGGGGAGCGCGCGACGCGTAGTACCCGCTCGCACTCAAAGGGCACAAGCCGGTCCTCGATCGCACTGCCGATGGATCCGTAGCCGACGATCAGCACGGACTTGTCCGCGAGCGCGGGACGGAAGCCCTGCTTCCACTGCCCGGCGTCCTGGGCGCGTACGAAGCCGGGGATGCCGCGCAGCGAGGCGAGGATCAGGGTCAGGGCCAGCTCTGCGGTGCTCGCATCGTGCACCCCGCGCGCGTTGCACAGCCGTACGCCGGGGGGCAGCTCCGCGATCGCGGGCTGCACATGGTCTATGCCGGCGGTGAGGGTCTGCACGACGCTCAGGTTCTTCATGGCCGGCAGCGGCCGCACGCCCTCCTTGTTCTTCATGTACGGCAGGCAATAGAACGCGCAGCGGGCGGGGTCGGTGGGGTAGTCGGACTCGCCGTCCCAGTGGGCGTATTCCAGGCCGTCGGGGAGCCCGTCGATCTCGTCCGCGGGGAAGGGCAGCCACGCGAGGGGGCGCGAGGTGTCGGACGGCGGGCCGGACAGCGGGCTGTCGGGGTGCGGCTTGTCGGGGTTGTCGCTGTGATCTGCGCTCATGCCTGGAGGCTATTGGATCAGGGGGCGCACTCAGACGTTAGTTTGGTGCGGGAAACGGGAGGGGTCAGGCCAGGTGGAGCGCAGGAGAATCGGAGCGGGGTCGCTCGAGGTGGGCGCGATAGGCCTCGGGTGCATGCCCATGAGCTGGGCTTACACCGCTTCGCGGCGCAGCGGCGAGGACTCGGTACGCGCCGTGCACGCCGCGCTCGACGCGGGCGCGAGCCTGCTGGACACCGCCGATATGTACGGGCCGTTCACCAACGAGCGGCTGGTGGGACGGGTACTCAAGGAGCGGCGCCGGGACGCCTTCGTGTCCACCAAGTGCGGGCTGCTGGTGGGCGAGACGCATATCGTGGCCAACGGCCGCCCCGGCTATGTGAAGCGCGCCTGCGACGCCTCGCTGCGCCGGCTGCAGACCGACGTCATCGACCTCTACCAGCTGCACCGGGCCGACCCGGAGGTGCCGATAGAGGAGACCTGGGGCGCGATGGCGGAGCTGGTCGCGGCGGGCAAGGTGCGGGCGCTGGGGCTGTGCGCGCTGGGGGCGCGGGCGCAGCGGCGCGCCGGGGCCGGGATGCACGACGCCACGGTGCGCCAGCTGGAACGGGTGCAGCAGGTCTTTCCGATCAGCTGTGTGCAGGCGGAGCTGTCGGTGTGGTCGCCGGAGGCGCTGGAGGCGCTGGTGCCGTGGTGCGCCTCGCGCGGGGTGGGGTTCCTGGCCGCGATGCCGCTGGGGAACGGCTTCCTGAGCGGGACGCTGACGCCGGGGCAGGGCTTCGAGCCGGACGACGTACGGGCCAGACATCCGCGCTTCACGGCGGAGATGATGGCGGCGAACCAGCCGATCGTGGCCGGGCTGCGCCGGGTGGCGCGGCGGCACGGGGACTCGGTCACGGCGGCGCAGGTCGCACTGGCGTGGCTGCTGGGGCAGGGGCGTCATGTGGTGCCGGTGCCGGGGACCAAGCGGGAGCGGTGGGCGGCGGAGAACTGCGCGGCGGCCGAACTGCGGCTGACGGACGAGGACTTCGCGGAGATAGCGGCGCTGCCCCCGGCGCAGGGGTCGTGGGACTAGGCCCTGTCGTCAAAGGGGGCGCCCTGCTCCCGACGCCTGGCACGGCGCCTCGCTGCGTTGTCGCACCGCCCGAGTACGCCCAGTACGAGGACGATGCTCCGCCTTGCGATCCACCGCGCCAGACGCCGCTCGCGGCCGGACGCCCCCTTTGACGACAGGACCTAGCGGTGGTGTGGCCGGGGCTTGTTGTGGCTGTGGGGCGGATGGCGGGAGGCGCGTGGCCGGGGGCCTGTGCGGCCCGGGAGTTTGTGTGGCGGGGGCTGACGGGGGCTTCGCCTGCGGGAACCGGCGGCGGGGCTGCGGTGTATAAGAATCAGTGCCGTGCCGAGGCACATGTGCCCACGGAGAGGAACCGAAGGTGCGACGTCCTGGTGTGACCACTGTGCTCGCCTCCGCTGCCGCGTTGCTGCTCGCGGCGGGCTGCTCGTCCGGTGATGGCGGGCCGAACCCCTTCGGGGGCCGCACAAGCGCCTCCGGCCCCTCGAAATCCGGGTCCGGTGGCGACTCCCCGCCCTCGGGAGGGCTTTCCTCCTCCCCCTCTTCCGCGCCGGCCGCCCCCAGCAAGGGCACGGCGAAGGTGGTCCGCACGCTCACCACCAAGCTGGACTCACCGTGGGGGCTGGCCCCGCTGCCCGATGGAAATCTGCTGGTCGCCTCGCGCGACACGGGCAAGATCTTCAAGGTCGACGGGACCAGCGGGCAGAAGACGGAGGTGGGCTCGGTCCCGGGCGTCTCCCCCAGCGGCGAGGGAGGGCTGCTCGGCCTGGCGGTCTCCCCCGACTACGGGGCGAATCCGATGGTGTACGCGTACTTCACCACCGCATCGGACAACCGCATCGCCCGCATGTCCTACGACGACAAGCGCCCCGCCGGCGCCCAGCTCGGCGCCCCGGACACGATCTTCAAGGGCATCCCCAAGGGCGCGATTCACAACGGCGGCCGGATCGCCTTCGGCCCCGACAAGATGCTCTATGCGGGCACGGGCGAGACCGGCGACCGCGAGCTCGCCCAGGACCAGGATTCGCTCGGGGGCAAGATTCTGCGGATGACCCCGGAGGGCGAGCCGGCCCATGGCAATCCTCAGGCCGACTCGGTGGTGTATTCCTATGGCCACCGCAATGTGCAGGGCCTGGCCTGGGACATGGACAAGCGGCTGTGGGCCGCCGAGTTCGGGCAGGACACCTGGGACGAGCTCAATCTGATCCAGCCCGGCAAGAACTACGGCTGGCCCGAGGTCGAGGGCAAGGCCGACAAGGAGGGGTTCGTCGATCCGGTCGAGCAGTGGAAGCCGAAGGACGCCTCGCCCAGCGGTATCGCATACGCCAAGGGCTCGATCTGGGTGGCGGGGCTGCGCGGGGAGCGGCTGTGGCGCATTCCCTTGGACGGCGCCCGGCCTGCGGGGAAGCCTCAGTCGTTCTTGGACGGGAAGTACGGGCGGCTGCGGTCGGTGGTGGCGACGGACGACGGCGGGCTGTGGGTGACGACAAGCAATACGGACGGGCGCGGGAAACCAGGGAAGGAGGACGACCGGATTCTGAAGCTGAAGATCTCCTGACGGGAAGGTCCGCTGGGCGGAAGGTCACACAACGGACCCGGGGGGGATCAGCGGGGCAGCGCTTAGACTGGCGGGAGTCGTTTGCCCCTGGGGGTCGCCGTGTTCAACATCATCGAGGAACTGTTCTCGCCGGGCCGTAAGAACACCGAAGAAGAGCGCAACCGGCTGGAGTTGACCGTGGACGACGTGGGCAACGGCGACAACCCGTGGAAGGGGCCGATCGACCTGGATTCCGGCCAGGTGATCATCCGCCCCCGCCAGGGCTGAGACCCGCCGAGTCTGAGCCCGGCCTGGTCAAGCCTGAGCCCGGCCCGGCCAGACCTGACCCCGGATCCGCCGGGCCTGCCCCAGCCCGACCCCGACCAGAGCCCAGTCAGCCAGAGCCCGGTCGGAGCGCAGCCGCCACGCCCCCGGCGCGCGCCCTCGGGAGCGGGTCGGTGCGCGTCGGCTCAGCGTGCGGCCGCCTCGTCCGCCAGACCGTCCACCAGCCTCAACCGGTGTGCCACCGCCGCCGCCTCGCCACGGCCCGAGACCTCCAGCTTGGCCAGGATGTTGGACACATGCACGCTCGCCGTCTTCGGCGAGATGAACAGCTCCTCGGCGATCTGGCGGTTGCTGCGCCCCAGGGCCACCAGCCGCAGCACATCACGCTCGCGAGGGGTGAGCCCAAGGGCCTCGGCGGGGTCGGTGGGCTCGGCGGCAGGGTCCGGCCGGCTGGTCGCGGTCGCGGGGAGGGCGGCGAGCGGGGTGGATACGGGGCCGGAACCGGGGCCGGCGCCGGATCTGGGGCCGGAGCCAGGGCTGGAACCAGGACCGGCGGGCAGCGGGAGCCGGGCACGACGGGCCAGCAGTTCGATCCCCTCGCGCAGCGGGCGCGCCCCCAGCCGGGTCGCCGTGGTGTGTGCCGCCGCCAGCGGCTCGGCGACCCGCTCGCGGGCCGCGCCGGAGCTCAGCAGCGCCTCCGCCCAGCGGAAGCGGGCCCGGGCCAGGGGGTGCGGGCGGTCGAGCCGCTGGAAGGCGGTCACGGCGCCCGCCCAGCGGTCGGCGTCGTCGTGGCCCTCGGCGCGCGCCAGTTCGGCGTCCAGCAGCAGGCCGTAGGCCCGCCACACCGGCACCGGCTGCGCCAGCCGCTTGGCGGCCGCCCGGATCCGGGCCAGCGCCTCGGCCCGGCCGGGCTCGGCGGCGGGCAGCCCGCGGGCGTCCGCCTCGGCCGCGGCGGCGGCCACCAGCAGCGGCCAGGTGTAGCGCTGCATGCCGATGCGGAGGCCGTCCTCCAGTGTCTGGTCGACAAGCTCGCGGACCTCCAGGATCCGGCCACGGGCCGCAGCGAGTTGGAGGAAGAGATGGGTCAGCGGAATGGAGAACTGCGGCTCGGGGATGAGGTCTTCCTGCTGCGCCCGGGCCACCGCCAGCTCGCGCTCCGCGGTGTCCCAGTCGCCCCGCGCCAGCGCCAGCCGGGCGAAGCGGTTCAGTGCGATACGGCACGACTTGTTGCCGATCGCCAGGCGCCGGGTGGTGACCGCGGCCTCCTCCGCCTCGGCCCAGCGGCCCAGCGACAGCAGCGACTCGGCCATGTTCCCGAACACCCACGCCAGGGAGTCCGGCAGTCCGAAGCGGTCCAGTATCCGCACGCCCTTCTCGGCGACCTCGACCGCCTCGGCCGACCGGCCGAGCCCCTCGAGCCCGGAGGTCAGATTGACGAAGCAGCGCCCCACGATGCTCACATCGCCCATCTCGATGGCGGCCTCACTGACCTCCCGCATCTCGGCGAGGCCGCCCTCTGTGTCCCCGGACTCGGCCTTGAAATAGCCCAGCGTCAGCCGGGCGTGGAGCTCGGTGCTCCGGGCGCCGACCAGCCGGGCCAGCTCCACGGCCCGCTCGGCCACCGCGAAGCCGTCCGGCCCGTGCTTGCGGACCATGCTCCAGCCCGCCGCCTGCGCCAGCACATCGGCGTGCACGGCGGACGGTGGCAGTCCGCGCACCAGCTCCTCGGCCCGGCCGAGCTCGGCCCAGCCGTCGGCGCGCCCCAACGACCCCACCAGCTTGGACTTCTGGGTCCAGAACCATGCGGCCCGCAGCGGGTCCTGGCGCTCGTCCAGCGTGCGCAGCGCCCGGTTGGTGACGGTCAGCGCCCGCTCCCGCTGCCCGGACCTGTTCGCCGCCACCACGAGCTCGGCCAGCAGGTCCAGATGGCGCAGCGCCTCGTCGTCGCAGCCGCACGCCGGGTACGCCTCGGCGTAGTCGAGGGGGCGCTGCGCCTGGCGTATCTGCTCGGGGACGTCCTCCCACAGCTCCATGGCGCGCTCCAGCAGCCGCACCTGCTCGGCGTGCGCATACCGCCGCCGGGCCTCGACGGAGGCCCGCAGCACGGCGGGCAGGGCCTTGGCCGGGTCGTGGGCGTGGTACCAGTAGCTGGCCAGCCGGGCGGCGCGCTCATCGCACCGCACCAGCGCGGGCTCGGCCTCCAGCGCCTCCGCGTAGCGCCGGTTGATACGGGAGCGCTCGCCGGGCAGCAGATCGTCGGCCACCGCCTCGCGGACGAGGGCGTGGCGGAAGCGGTAGCCGCTGTCGTCGCCCGAGGGCCGCAGGATATTGGCGCCGACGGCGACGCGCAGCGCGTCGATGAGGTCGTCCTCGCCGAGCCGGACGGCCGCGCGCAGCAGTTCGTACTCCACGGTGGAGCCGCCCTCGGCGAGGATGCGCACCACCTGCTGGGCCTCCTCGGGCAGCGCCTCGACCCGCACCAGCAGCAGATCGCGCAGCGATTCGCTGAGCCCCGTGGAGCAGCCCTCGCTGATGCTGCGGGCGATCTCCTCGACGAAGAAGGCGTTTCCGTCGCTGCGCTCGAAGACGCGGTCGACCAGCGCCCGGTCGGGCCGGGCGCCGTAGATCCCGGCTATCTGGGCGCGGACTTCGGAGCGGTTGAAGCGCGGCAGCTCGATACGGCGCACGGCCCGCATCCGGTCGATCTCAGCGAGGAAGGGGCGCAGCGGGTGGCGGCGGTGGATGTCGTCGGAGCGGTAGGTCGCGACGACCAGCAGCCGGGCGCTGATCAGGGAGCGGAAGAGATAGCCCAGCAGCTCGCGGGTGGAGCGGTCGGCCCAGTGCAGATCCTCGACCACGACGACCAGCGTCCGGTCGGCGGCCAGCCGCTCCAGCAGCCGGACGGTGAGCTCGAAGAGCCGGGCGCGGCTGTCCTCCTCGCGCGATTCGCGGGCCGTCTCGCCCAGTTCGGGCAGCAGCCGGGCCAGCTCGCCCTCCTGCCCGGCGACGGCCCGGTCCAGTTCGTCCCCCAGCTTGCGGCGCAGCGAGCGCAGCACGGTGGACACGGGGGCGAACGGCAGGCCGTCCACGCCGATTTCCACGCATCCGCCGACCGCGGCGATGGCCCCGGCGGCGGTGGCCCCGATCAGGAACTCGTCCACGAGCCGGCTCTTGCCGACCCCCGCCTCCCCTCCGACGAGCAGCACCTGCGGCTCGCCCGCGGCGGCGCGGGCGAGCGCGTCGGTAAGGGTGGACAGTTCCTCGGCGCGGCCGACGAACACCGGGCTGACTGAGGTGTGGTGCACGCCGTCGAGGATCGCACAGGGGTCCGACAGCGGGGTAAGGGTTTGAGCTGCGCCTTGCGCCACAGTCGCGGCCGCGACTGTGGCGCCCATGGCAGTGGTGGCCACGACGTGAGCGATATCACGAACCCCCGCGGTACGCGGCACCCCCGCAGTAGGCGGGACCCCTGCGGTACGCGGCACCCCCGCAGTGCACGGCACCCCCGCGCTACGCGGTACGGGCAGCACGGCGCGCGGCCAGGCCGTCAGGCCACGGTGCCGTACGCCCGCGGCGTACGGCCGCCGTCCTGCCGGTCCGCACTCCTCACCCGCCTCCCGGGTTCATCGGCGGCGGATCGGCCCCTGCCCTCGCGCCGGGCCTCGCGGGCCAGCCGGTACGCGGCGGCCTCGCGCAGCGCCTCGGCCTCGCGGATCTTGAACAGTTCGTGGTGGAACATGGTGTTCTCCTCGGTGACGTAGGTGGCTCGGTGACGGATTCCCGTATGTGACGGGGTCTTCAGCACCCCTCCACCTTCGCCCTCAAGGGGGGTCCCCCACATCGGGCGAGTGCCCGATCTTCGCCCGCCCCGGGGCCTTAGGCCTCCAGGGCCTCACCCTCCGCAGGGGCCTTAGGACGTCCCTCCGGCCTTAGGCCCGGCGCCAGCGCCAGGGTGACCGCGAGGGAGGCCGCCGCCATGACGGCCATCGCCGTCGCGGGCGAGGTGTGCTGGGCGACGGCGCCCGCGAGGGCGGCTCCGACGCCCTGCATGGTGAGCATGCCCGAGGAGTGCAGCCCGAGCGCGTGCCCGCTCAGCTCCTCGGGCGTCAGCGCCATCAGCCGCTCCTGGAGCAGCAGGCTCGCCGCGTAGCCGACCGAGGCGAGGGTGACCGCGGCCACGGCGAGCGGCAGCGCCGGGTGCAGGGCGAAGACCAGGTACGGGGCGGCGAGCAGCAGCCGCAGCGGGGCGCCCAGCCGCTCTCGCCACCGGGGCGGTACGAACCGGCCGGTCACGGTGTCACCGATGAGCATGCCGAGGGCGGCGCAGGCCAGCAGCAGCCCCGCGTTCCGGGGCGCGTAGGGGACGAAGAGGGATTCACAGCCGACGATCAGCCCGTTGGGCACCCACAGCGCGAGATAGACATAGCGGCGCGGTACGGAGGACCACAGCCGGGCGTTGTCGCGCCAGGTCGCGGCGATCGACGGCCGCCCGGCGGCGCGCGGCGGCCGTCGGCTGAGCCCGAAGCGGGCGACGGCCGCGGCGGCGAGGTAGAGGGCGGCGGCGGTGAGCAGGGTGCCGCGCGGCGACACAGCCGTCACCAGTACGCCGCCGACGGCGTAGCCGCAGATCTGCGTGGTGCCCGCGGACATGTTGAGCACGGAGCGGCCGAGCAGATAGCCCTCCCGCGCCAGGATCTCGTTGAGCAGCCCGGACCGTACCCCGCCGCCCAGCGAGGCGGTCGCCCCGAGGGCGAGGAGGACCGCGAAGAGGGCCGCCGTCGGCAGGCCGGGGACGGCCTGAAGGGCGGTGCCGAGGGCGAAGAACAGCGACAGGCCGCAGATCGCCGCGCGCGGCGGCAGCCGGTCGGCGGCCGACAGCAGCAGCGTCGCGCCGACCACCTGGGCCAGGTTGGGGCCGAACATGCTGAGGGCGGACAGCAGCGGTGAGCCGGTCGCCGCGTAGACCAGCGTGCCCAGGGCCAGTCCGCTCACCGTCGAACCGGCCACCTGCAGGGTGCTGGTGAGGAAGAGCGGGGTGAACTCCGGTGCGGCGAAGAGCTCTCGGTAGGTGCGCATGGCCCGGAGTCTCAGCGGTCCCCGCCCGGGGCCGTTACAGTTTCGCGCGGACGCGAAACGATGGGCTGGGCGAAACCATGGGCTGGTGGCTGGTCAACGCGGACACGCTCGCCGGGAGCCGGTTCGTCGTCTCACCGCTCGCCGAGGCCACCGCGGGCCTGATCTCCCTGGAGCGGGGCGTGGCCGGGCACCCGGGCGAGCGCGCCTGGCTCGACGCCCATCTGCCCGCCTACCGGGCGCGGCTGTCCGGCGATCCGCTCACCGCGCTGACCGTACGGGCCGCTCTGGGGCACCGCTGGCTCGCGGACTTCCTCACCCCCACACCCACCGGCGAGGGCGAGCCGGGCTTCGAGGAGGAGCTGGTGCGGATCCGCGAGACCCCGCCCGAGACCGCCCGCGCCAATCTGGCCGTATCGCTGCGCGGTCCGCTCCCCGACCCGCTGCGCCGCTCCGATCTCGCGGAGCGCTGCGCCGATGTCCTGGAGTGGGTGTGGACCGAGACGGTGCTGCCCACCTGGCCCCGGCGTCGGCGGATCATCGAGGCGGATGTGGTGGCGCGTACGGCGCGGCTGAGCCAGGGCGGCTGGGCGGCCGTGCTGAACGCCATGCGGCCGGGGATGCGGTGGCTCGGGGAGAGCCGGCTGCAGATCAATCTCTACGACAACCCGCCGCGGGAGATCTCGGGGGCGCGGCTGCTGTTCGTCCCGGTGACCCCGTACCAGGGCTGGGTCTCCTGGGACGCTCCGCACCGTTATGCGGTGGTCTATTCCTGTTCGGGTGCGCTGGCCGAGGCGGACCGGGCCTCGGTGCCCGAGTCACTGGGCCGACTGCTCGGCCCGGCCCGGGCGGCCGTCCTCGTCCTGCTCGACACCCCGAAGAGCACGACGCAGCTCGTCGCCCTGACCGGTCAGGGGCTGGGGTCGGTGGGCCGCCATCTCAAGGTGCTGCTCGATGCCCGCCTGGTGCGGCGGCGGCGTGCGGGGCGGTCGGTGCTCTACTACCGGACGGCCGCGGGTGAGGTACTGGTGAAGGCTCAGGGGCAGGGTCAAGGGCAGGGGCAGGATCAGCGGGGCGCGGCGCCTCGATGCTGATCCTCGGCAGCCAGCGGTCCAGCCGCCGCGGCAGCCACCAGTTGGCCCCGCCCAGCAGATGCATCAGGGCGGGCACGAGGAGCGTACGGAGGACGAAGGCGTCCAGGGCGACGGCGGCGGCCAGGCCGATGCCGAACATCGCGATGATCCGGTCGCCGCTGAGTACGAAGGCCGAGAAGACGGCGATCATGATCACGGCGGCGGAGTTGATGACCCGGCTGGTCTCGGCGAGGCCGACCCGCACCGCGACCCGGTTGTCGCGGGTGCGCCGCCACTCCTCGTACATCCGGCTGACCAGGAAGACCTGATAGTCCATGGACAGCCCGAAGAGCACCGACACCATGATCACCGGCAGGAACGGCTCGATCGGACCGGCTCGGCCGAGCCCCAGCAGCTCGCTCCCCCAGCCCCACTGGAAGATGGCGACGACGACGCCGAAGGACGCGGCGACGGCGGCCACGTTCATGACCGCCGCCTTGACCGGGATGCCGATGCTGCGGAACGCGAGCAGCAGCAGGACGCTGCCGAGGCCCACGACCACGCCCACGAACAGCGGCAGCTTTCCGACGATCACCCTCGCGAAGTCGTCGTAGCCCGCGGTCAGCCCGCCGACGTACACCTTGAGCGAGGTGGCCTCCGCGGCCTTCGGCAGCACGTCATCGCGTAGCCGGGCGACCAGTTCCGAGGTGGCGCGCGACTGCGGGGCGGTCTCGGGGACCACCGTGATCAGCGCCGTATCGCCGCTGGTGCTCAGGACGGACCCGCTCACCGAGGCGACGCCCTCGATGCCGCGCAGGGTCTCGGGGAGCTTGCCGAAGGCGACTCGGTCGGCGGCGTCGTCGATGCGGCCGACGAGCGTCAGCGGACCGTTGAAGCCGGGCCCGAACCCCTCGGCGAGCAGGTCGTAGGCGCGCCGGGTCGTCGTGGAGGCCGGATCGTTGCCCTGGTCGGAGGTGCCCAGGCGGAGCGAGAGCGTGGGCAGCGCGAGGACCAGCATCAGGACGACCGCGACGGCGGCGAGCAGCTTCGGGCGCCGCTCGACCAGGGCCGACCAGCGGGCCGCGAATCCGCCGCGGGCCCTGGTCCGCGGCCCGTGCGCGGCCAGCCGGCGCCGCTCGCGGCGGCTCAGGGCGCGGGGGCCGATCAGCCCGAGCAGCGCGGGCAGCAGGGTGACCGAGGCGGCGACGGTGAGCAGAACGGTCAGCGCGGCGGCGACCGCCACCCCGTTCAGGAAGCTCAGCCGCAGCACCAGCATCCCCAGCAACGCCATGCACACGGTCGCCCCGGCGAAGATCACCGCGCGCCCCGAGGTGGCCACCGCGCGCCGGGCCGCCTCGTCGACCGGCAGCCCGGCCTTGAGCCCCTGGCGGTGCCGGGTGACGATGAACAGCGCGTAGTCGATCCCCACGCCGAGCCCGATCAGCGTGCCGAGCATGGGCGCGAAGTCGGCGACGGTCATGGCGTGGCCGAGCAGCCCGACGCCCGCGTACGCGGTGCCCACGCCGACCACCGCGGTGGCGATCGGCAGCAGCGCCGCCGCGAGCGAGCCGAAGGCGAGGAAGAGTACGACGGCGGCCGCGGCAACCCCGATGGCCTCGCTGAGGTGGGCCGAACCCGTCTGCTGGGCCGCGCCGATGCCCGCGCCGCCCATCTCCACCTCGAGCCCGTCGGCCGCCGCGGCGCGGGCGGTGTCGAGGACCTGGCGGACCTGGGA